>CAYMSH010000307.1:0-7879 GCA_964392945.1 uncultured Planctomycetaceae bacterium
GCAGCACATCTTCGAGGAAACCGGCGTGTTCACCGGCGTTGACCATTGCTATATGCAGCGGTCGAAACGCATCCGGCCGCGCGGTCATCTCTTCGGTAAGCGTCTTGCCGGCCGACACGTCCTGGCGAAGTTCCAGGATCACCTCGGCCATTTTGCCTCGCATTCCGGATCTTGCGATAATCTCAAGTGCTCTCATCATCGGAACGCCGGAGCCGAGCAGATCGGCCAGTTGTCCGTACATTACGCCGACGTCCCGCTGGCGGACCTTGCCGCCGGTCCTGACGCGCAATCCGCCGGACTTGTTCTGTTCGGCGACATCGACAGGATAAAGCGATCGTTCACCCAGCGCATGAACAACAGCGGCCGGATTCTCGGCCTGCATATTACCGGTGACTTCCTCACCGGCGGCGGTTCGGGCTGTGAATGTAAACTCTGGCAATTGGCAATTGGCAATTGGCAATTGGCGACGGCAACGGCCACGACAACAACTCTACGGCAACGGCTCTGCGTCAACGGCTCTGTTGTCAGGGCGTTGGGTTGTCAATCGATCAACTACTGTTTTCCTTTCAGTTTTGCGATCAGGCCTTGCAGGATCCGAGCACATTCTTGAATGTCTTCGTCTAGTGAATCCGTTTGTTTTTCGGTTAGGTACTCCAGGTCATTGGCAAGAATAACCTGCGTTTCCAGTTCAAACAGGCTTCCACGAGCTACTTGCAGGAAGCGGATATAATCACCCAAACTCCCGCGCCCGTAGCCCTCGGCAATATTACTCGGTACGGAAACCGATGCGCGACGAATCTGCTGGGTCAAACCGTACATTTCGTCCTTCGGGAACAGTCGTGTCGCGCCATATATCCGCTTAACCAATGCCCTGGCTTTCCGCCAGGCAACCAGATCGCGGTAATCACTAATCTCAGGATTGTCATATCTCTCGTTAGCCATAAGCACGCAGGCGTTGTCGTTGTCTCTCGCCGTCAGTCTTTGCCGTTCGCCGTCAGCCGTTGACGTCGCCAATTGCCAATTCCCAATTGCCACCGGCCGAAGGCCGTTACCCGCACGACACCCGCAGTATCTCTTCCGGCGTGGTTATTCCGGCTATGACTTTGTCCCAGCCGTCGGCTCGGAGCATGTGCATGCCGTTGTCTTTGGCTGCTGTTACTAGTTTGCTGGTCGGGGCGCGGGTCATTATTCTCTCCCTGATGACGTCGTTGGCGACCATCAGTTCGAATAGACCGGATCGTCCGTGGTACCCGGTTTGGCGACATTTTCGGCATCCGGCTCCTCGAGACAGTTCTGCTCCTTCAGGCAGCGCGGCCAGCAGGTCAGCCGGCAACTGGTCTCGATCAGGCTGGTATGATTCCTTGCAGTGCGGACATATCGCACGTACGAGCCGCTGGGCCATCGCCCCGGACAACGTACTGGCTACAAGGAACGGCTCGACACCCATGTCAAGCAGGCGAGTAGGGGCCGAGCAGGCGTCGTTGGTGTGCAGCGTCGAAAGGACCAAGTGGCCCGTAAGTGACGCCTGTATAGCTGCTTCTGCGGTTTCTGCGTCTCGTATTTCACCTATCATCACCGCGTCAGGGTCGTGTCTGCGGATCGCCCTTAGTCCGCGGGAGAATGTCATCTTGATCTTCGGATTGATCTGAATCTGGTTAATGCCGTCTAAGTGATACTCGACGGGATCCTCGACTGTCAGGACCTTTATCTTGTCACTGACTATCTCCTGTAAAGCGGCGTAAAGTGTTGTCGTTTTGCCACTTCCAGTCGGTCCGGTCACCAGGATTATCCCGTGCGGCTGGGCTATCAGCTCGTTGAACATACCGAATGTGTCGCCGTCCATGCCGAGTTGCGGCAGGGTGAACATTACAGTGGACTTATCGAGTATTCGCATCACGATCCCTTCTCCGAAGAGCATCGGGATAACGCTGACGCGGATGTCGATCTGCCGGCCGCCGACCTGGAGCTTGATTCGCCCGTCCTGAGGCAGGCGTTTTTCCGCTATGTTCAGGTTTGACATGATCTTAAGGCGACTTATGATCGCCGCCTGGAACGATCTTATCTGGGGCGGGACCGAGGCCGGCTGGAGCACGCCGTCGATCCGGAACCGCACGTGAAGATCGTTTTCGTACGGTTCGATGTGGATATCACTGGCCCGTTCGTTAATCGCCTCCATGAAGATTTCGTTGACCAGCTTGATAACGCTGGCTTCCTGGGCCATCTCGACGAGATCTTCGCCGTCTTCCCCTGTCTCGGAGATAACTTCAAGATCGTCGTCGCTCATCATCTCGTCGATAGTGTCGCCGCCGACGCCGAAATTGGCCTTGATCACCTTGGATATTTCGTCCTGCGGCGCCAGGACCGGATTGATCTTCAGGCCCGTCAGCAGTCGCAGTTCGTCGAACGAGTACAGATCGAACGGGTCTGAAGTCGCAACCGTCAGCGTGTGATCGTCCAGCGAGACCGGCACGACATTCTTCCTGAAGACCAGTTTCGGCGGGATTGCGGCCAGTGCTTCTTTGCCGATTTCGGCAGACGGCAGGTCGATCAGCGGGATCGAAAGCTGTTCGGAAAGGACTTCCAGGAGCTTTTCTTCGGTAAGGCATCCGATCTTGACCAGCGCGCGATCGAGGCGCAGCCCGTCGTTACTTCGCAGCTCCATGGCCTCGGTCAGGTGAGCCGGGGTCACAAGGCCCTTGTCCAGAAGTATTTCAGCGATGCTCATCGTTTGTCAATCCTGCAAATCGGGTGATCGGGCGCGTGTCTAACTATAGACGTTCGCTCCCGTTACTGCCTGTCAGATAATTATCGGTCATCAAGGGTCTTTCTGGTTAGTCAACCGGTTGTATAACGCCGGCGGCAACCTTTTATTATCGCACATTGCGGCGGCAAAAAGCATCGCCGAACGCATATTTTTGTTCCGTGCGCGGTGAATCGGCCCGACGATACTTCATCCTGAATCGCCGGGCCGACACTACCACTTCCGTGTTCTGGGGTAGAACTCCGTTATGTAATCGCCTGAAGGCTATTTGCTATCCGTAGCGCCTTCTGTGCTGCTCCGGCTGCTCCGGCCGCGGCGACCCCACGTTCGGCGGGGTCGTTCGTCGCCGTCAACCTTGCCGTCACCGTTCTTGTCGTATTTCTTGATGTAGTCGGCCATACGCTTTTCACGCTCGACTTTGCGTTCGGCCTCGCCTTTTTCCATCGCGGCTTTCTCTTCGCTGTTGAGCTTGCCGTCGCCGTCCTTGTCGTATCGCCTCTCGGCGCGCCGGCGGCCCCAGTCTTCCATACGCTTGCGGAACGCGTCGCGCATCGCCAGGCGTTCTTTTTCGTCGAACTTGCCGTCGCCATTGGTGTCGTAGGTCTTCATGAACTCCTGGCGTCGTTCTTCCATGCGTGCGCCCATGGCGTTGAATCGTTCGTCGCCGGTGAGCTTTCCGTCGCCGTCTTTGTCGTACTTCTTGATAGTCGCCGCGTCGGTGATGTCCGCTCCGCCCCAGCGCGAAGACCTGCCGGTGCGTTCCTGCTTCTTGAAGGCGTCGGCCTCGAACCAGTCGATCTTCTTGTTACCGTTCTTGTCGTATCGAAGGAGGGATGACCACTTGTCGTTCTTGCCGACGAAGCCTTTTCCCTTGTCGCCGGCCTTGGCCTGGGCGGCCGCGAATTCCTTGGCGTCCAATTCGGTGTCCTTACCGGCGATTTTGAAGAATTTGGCCCGTGTGGCGATCGGATCGTACGCCGGCTTCTTCGTAGCCTTTTTCGCCGGAGCCTTCTTGTCTGCGGTTTCGGCCTTCGGAGCCGCCAGGGACACCGAAGCAAACGACACTGCCGCCACGATCGTAAGTAATGTTCTAAACATAGTCCTGCCTTTACTTTATGCGCAATTGCATCGCGAGTACTAATTCGCGGCGCGGTCCGATACCGCACCTGCTGTTACCTCTATTACGCATCATCTGGACTCCCGGTTACGCTCGCGGGCAACTATTTTCAGCCCGGGAGAGTCTATACCGGAACCATCATTATACATAGTGCGCGTGAAATGCCGTTGGTAACGCAAAAATCATAATTAATCGGAAAGCCCGCTACAGGGCTTTGATCACTACGAGCGTTACGTCGTCTTCCTGCGGGCGGGTCTGGCGGAATTCATGGACAGCATGAACGATCGTGTCGTGGATTTCCTTCGCCGAGCAACTGGCCGAGTCGATCAGGATCTGTCGCAGCCGGTCCTTGCCGAACATTTCGCCATCGGTGTTTCGGGCCTCCCAGATACCGTCTGTCCCGACTAGAACGATGTCGCTGGGGTCAAGTTCGATCGGTCCGGCCTGGGAGTATTCGGCGTCATCGAGAATTCCCAGCGGTATGCCGGTGTTGGGCAGTTCGTCGATATCCCCGCTTGAGTCCTTCAGCCACAGCGCCGGATCGTGTCCGCCGGATGTCCAGACCAGCGATCGGGCTTCAGCGTCGAGCACGGCGTAGAAGAGCGTCATGAACTGGGCTTCGCCGGTGTCTCTGACCAGGTGGCGGTTGAGCGTTTCGAACAGCTGGCCGAGATTGGCTCCGTGCCGTGCCGCATGCGAGCGCAGCACGCCCCTGGCCGCGGCCATCAGGAGTGCTGCTCCGATTCCGTGTCCGCTGACGTCGCCGAGTGCTATGCCGATTCGCCCGGGTCCGAGTTCGGCCAGTTCGATGAAGTCGTAGTAGTCGCCTCCGGTCTCGTCGCAGTAGATGCTGCGCCCGGCTACGTCGAATCCGTTTACCGGCGGCGAGCCTTGGGGCAGTAGATGCTGCTGGATCTCCATCGCCAGTTCCAGCGACTGTTTCATCTTCTGTCGTTCGCGGAGCTTTGGTCCCATGTCGTTGAACACTTCGCCGAGGTCCTGCAGTTCGTCGCCGGTTTTGATATCGACTGATGCGTTGAAGTCTCCGCCGGCCAGTTCCCCGGCCGCCGCGCTGAGCGCCAGGACCGGTCCGGTCAGTTTTTTCGCCGAGGCGAAAGCGATAGCTGTAACCGCGGCGAGCACCGCGAGCATTATCAGTCCGGCCAGTTGCAGCACGCCGCTCATCTGCTCCAGTACGTGTTGTTCGGCGTCTCGGGCCTGTGCGATGATCTGGTCATACGGGACGATTACCAGTGCGGCGGCCTGTTCGTTGGTGTCGGGTCGTTCCCCGTAGGCCCAGAGGCAGTCTCGCTGCTTGTACTTCATTCGCCTGACGCCGGGTCGGCCGGCATAGATATCGGCGGTCATCGCCGCCAGTTTGTCGCTGTCGGTCGATTCCAGGACCTGCATGTCCATCGACCTGGTCCAGTCGTCTGTGTGCTTGCGGTAGCTGTTCTGGACGAGGATCATCAGCTTGCCGGCCAGTTCCTTCGACCCCGGCGGGGGAGGGACTATCAGCATCGTTTCTGAACCATGTCGCCACGCATCCGGCAATATCAGGAGGTCCAGAACCGACGTCAGCGGTACGTCGATGGCGGTTACTCCGGCGAACGATCCGTCAGGCGCCTTGACCGGCGCCGCGGCGCACAGCGTAACGGTTCGTGTCGATGCGTCAGGCATGAGATACCATTCGAGCTGGTTTTTGGTCTTGGCGCCGACGTACCAGGGGCGCGTTCGCGGATCGTAGTCGGCGGGGTATCCGCCGTGGCCGGGGTAGGAGGTGTGCAGCCCGCTTTCCAGACTCGTGTACTGCCAGTACATGATCGACGGGTTCAACTGGTAGGCTCGCCTGTAGACCTGTGGCATTGTCGAAAGTCGAGCCGCCTGGCCCGTCGCGGCTTCGACCTCGGCGCCGCGGGCCAGGAAGCATACCTGGTCGCTGTACGTCACGCTGACCGGGTGCAGTTTCCCGTCAGGCCCGAGACTCAGGTGCTTCTTCGAGATCGTCATGTCGTCGGGAAGACCCCTGCCGCTGTCGTAGTCCGTCGAGTACAGGATTCGCGGCTCTGGCGGCGGGGCTTTGGCGAGCCTGGCTTCGACGGCCGCGGCCTGTGCATCGACCGCGCGTTCGAGGGCTCGCTGATCGCGATTGACCACGCGCCCGTAATCGAACACGAGCGTCTTGAGCTGGTCGCGAGCGTTTATTACGAGCCTGTCGCGGGTTTCCGAGGCGACCTGGCGGCCGAGCTTGTGCATCGAGTGGCGATAGATCAGTGCGCAGACGGCCATCGGAATCAGTGCGATGCTCAGCAGGAGCGCCTGTCGTTTCTTCCCTATCGTCATAGTCCGTCTCCCGGCGAATTGGCATTGGTCGGTCGGTTAGTTTCTCAATTATACACAGCGGGCGTCGCGGCGAAACAAAAGAACTTGCAGGATCGCTCGGAGCGGCGACAATAGCTCGCTGCATGGGCGATATCAATACGGAGCGGAGATCAGAATGAACATTGCGAAACTAAGCGTGCCAAAGATCGTACTTATCTCGCTGGCGATCGGCGTTATGTCGGCAGTGGCGTCGGCTGATGTCGATAAGGGCGGTTTGCTGAAGGTTTGTGCCGCCGAGAAGTATAAATTTACGCCCAAGGTGCGGACTGCGTTTCTGGCTTACGCGAAGGCGGCGGCCGTGGCGGATCTGAAGGCTCGGGGCAAGTCGCTGCCGAAGGATTTCCTGGCGTGGGTCGATTCGGACGCCGAAGTTCGCGGTGGCGTCTACAGCGGACACGACAAACCGGCCGACGTCCTGATCGGGCTGTACTCGCTGAGCCTGGACCTGGGCGACGCGAAGTTCAAGAAGTATCGCCAGCTTGCCCTGGCCGCGGCGATAGTGGGCGCCAAGGACGCATATGAGTTCGATATCACGCCGCGCAAGCCGCTGAAGATCGTTATCGGCGGCGATCCGCGAAAGCTTGTGAACACTAAAGAGCCCGGCCGGAAGCTCGACAAGAACGATCACATTATCAACTTCCTGAACGACAACACGCTCGTAGAAGATGTCGTTGTCGGGTACGAGGATGAGCCGGCCGAGCTTAAGTACGACAAGCGCGGAATCGCGATCCCCCAGAAGAAACGCAAGGGCAAGAAAGTCCCGGTCATCGAAAAGCAAACTCGCTCGCTCTACGCCGCCGACGTGATCGCCAGTAAGGCCCTGCAGACGAAGTTCAACGCGTATATGAAGGCCAAGGGCTTCCCGACGGATATCGATTGCGGCGACCAGGTCGTTCACTGGAAGAGCAAGGCCGCCGTCCACGGCGCCATGCGGCGGAACATCGGCGCGGCCCACAAGATGTTTGTCGCGGCGTACGAGGCCAAGGGTCTCCTGCCGGCCAGTCGCGATCCGATCCCGTCGCTGGGCCAGCGCGTGGCGTATATCATACGCAACTACGAGTATGAACTGCCGACCGACGCCAAGGTCAAGCAGACCTGGCCGCAGTTTCCGATCACCGGTCCCTGGCCCGTTATGACGCTGCTGGTTGACGACAACCAGCCGCTCCGGGAACGCGAAGAACGCTGGATCGCGTTCCGCGATAAAGGCGAATTCAAGAAGTACGGCGAGTATATCGGCGCGATCGCACAGCAGTTCGATATGCAGTCGGCCCGCCGGCTCAAACCGTATCCGTACACGTACCACACGATCCAGATGATGCTCAAGGACGGCGGGGTCTGCGGGACGATGGGCGCGATCTCGGCGAGGAACCACGTGGCCCTGGGCATCCCGGCGTGCCAGGCGATCCAGCCCGGCCACTGCGCCATGGTCGCCTTCCGCTACGACGAAAAGACCAAGAAGTTTGTCTGCAAGGGCGGTCAATACGCAACCGGCGGCGATGAAAAGACCACGCCGTTCGCCCGCTGGTACTTCGGCGACAGCGCCAGGAAATACGCTCGTCGCCCGGGCTTCGGCGTGCAGCCCAATCCGCGAAAGCCGATGGTCTACCACCAGTCGATCG
>CAYMSH010000308.1:0-7866 GCA_964392945.1 uncultured Planctomycetaceae bacterium
ACGGATGTGCCGGCTGTGTTGATCTAGTTGGCGCCGGCGAAGGTTGACCCCGAGCTATTGTCGCCTATATGGCCCAGTTCGGTCCCAGCCGTCCCAGAAGCGTCCCAGCGAACGGCGCGGAAGCCTTCATAACTGCCGCTGTCGTACTTCTTGGCGCGCCCGACGACCGTGCCGGCGGTGTTGATGCCGCGGGCGTAACTGCTGGTGACCCCGCTCCCGTCGACGCCGAGATTGTCCAGTTCGATCGCAGTGCTGGCCGAAGCGTCCCAGCGAACGGCGCGATCGCCCTTGAAAACACCACCGTCGTGCCTCCTGGCGTACCCAATGGCAGTACCGGCTGTGTTTATATCGTGGGCATAGGCGTGGGTTGCACCCGAGCCACTGATGCCGAGGTTTCCCAGTTCGGTTACCGTACCAGAAGCATCCCAGCGAACGGCGCGGGCGCCCTTGCCAACGCCGGCAACGACTCGATGGGCGTACCCGGCGGCTTCTCCGGCATCGTTGACACCCCGGCCTGTAGTGGAGGATGTGCCGCCCCCCGAGTATCCCGTTAATGTCGAACCGTCGTAGGTCGGACCGCCGACAACAGCAATATTACCCGCCATTGACGCCGCACCCAATGAGGCGACGACTGCGGCCAGACACGATAATTGAATTACGTTTTTCATCTGAAACATCTTCATTCCCTTTCTGTTCAGAATCAGGCCTGCCTGCCGGTGGGCAGGCTCGTTTTTCTCCCCGGCCGCTGAGTGCGACTTGTCTTCCTCATCGCGATCGTGTCCTTCTTCAATAAAGACACGTCAGAACCGTGACGAGGAAAAACCACGCCGACACTGCCTGGCACAGGAAGCCCTGCGAATAGAAACTGCTCCTGCCTCAATTCAGATTCGACCGGCTCACTTCGACACGGCTCAGTGTCTATGACAGGTCGAATGCAGCCTGTTGCTCCACGGCGGAACTAACTGACTATCATATATCGTACCATGAAACTCGGAGATACCAAGAGATAAATAGAATATTCAATTCAGGCGAAAAGGTGAAAAGCGTACGAAATGCTGTATCGTACGTCGGGTGCAGTTGTTAGGCGTGTTGTGGCAAACAGAATCACCACATTTGAATTCGTACTATATTAGTGGTGATCGCGACGGTTTCGGTTCAATCCTTCCTGCGGCGGCGGAGCATAGCTAAGGCGCCCAGGCCGAGCAGGGCCATTGTGCCGGGTTCCGGAGTGGCGTTCAGTCGATATATGAGCAGCTCGTAGTCGCCAAACTCATCGAGGCTTCCGAAAGGAGTGTAGACCTCGATCACGTATTCGCCGTCGGCCGGAATGATAATATCCTGAATCAGCGAATCAGTCGATTCCCGCTCGTCGTTGTTTATCGCGGTGGGCCACCAGGGGACAGGCGTGTACCCAGTGGCCGGGTTAAGGAACGCCACGGCGGTGTCCAGAGGATCGCCGGGGCCGAGTTCGGAAATCACCTCGACGGTGAAGACGTCGCCTGCGGCCGCGTCAACCGAGTAGTAATCGGATTCGGGACCAACCGGACTTCCTTCAATGAACAACATCTCGATGCTCGCTTCTTCAACGATCACGACGTCGGCCCACAAATCCAGGCCGGCGAAGGGATCGCCGGGGGGAAGCGTGTTGGGCAGCGGAATTGTCGTCAGCGGCAGCGGCTGGGGATCTAACGGGAAGTTCTTGTCGAGCGAATCCTCGTCGAGGTCGAAGAACGTGTCGTGCAGCAGCTTCACCGCCGATCGCGGTCCGATGAACAGATCGGGGCTGAGAACCGACGACGCGACGAGAGGGCCCAGCGACGTCGTGAGTGAGTTGAACTCCATGCCTGTCAGGAATGCGCCTTCGGGTCCGGTATAAACAGGATCCCAGTCGGCCCCGCCGTCTCCCGGGCTCACGCCGAAGCCCACGGGCAGAAACGCGTCGTGATGCCGCGTCCCGAGTATGTGGAGCGTTTCGTGGGCGCCCAGATTGATGCTGCCCATGACCACTTCACTCGGCGTGGCCGTCCCCAGCGGTATCCCGGCGACGTCCAGAAGTTTCGGAGCATGGACAGTGGCCGTGTCGCTCATCTTCTTGTTCTGGAAATCGATATCTCCGCTGCCCAGGCCCGCGTTGTAATAGAGCGTGGAGTACAATCCCGCTCCGGGCGCCGTGTTGGTGAACGTGACTGGGAACGACGCGAATTTATCGTTCAGCGTATCGACGATCGCGGTGCGCTCGCCGGCGGTGTAGATGTGATCGTCCGGGTCGGCGCCGGTGTCGGTGAAAGCGTCGTAATCTAGAAAGACCGTTTGCGGAAAACTCCCCAGCGCCGGCGAACAGAATACAGCGATCGCCATCAGACAGATTGTCATTAGTGTGGTTTTCATCGGTCAGGCTCCTTTTCGACAGATTCAACAGAGTTTCAAATTGCGTCGACCGCACCGTGCGGCCGCGTCGTCCTTATCCTACTTCCAAGATCTGACGGAGTACGAATCAACATCATCTTATGCGGGAACACACCTGCCTCATTTTAGATCTGACCGGCTCAGGTCAGAATGCGGCCCGCTACTCCGTTCGTCTCGGTGTAGAACAAAGCAAGGATATCGTATCATATAAGTAGGAAATCCCAAAGAACAAAAAGGAAATGTTGGCCGTGTTATGCCGCGTTGTATGCATAGAACGGGGTAAGAGCTATTCTATCTGTTGCCGTTGGATACAGTTAAGAGCATTGATTACTTATGATGTGAAATACGTGACGGCGTAATGCGCAACGGCGAGTCTCGATGTACATCGGGACTCGCTTTACCGCTAAACAGCGTGTGATTCGTTGGGATACATGTGCGAGATGGCGTATCAGGGGCGCCTGCGCCGTGGCGCAGAAGAATGATATCACAGCTTCGGCGGCGAACGATCGATGTAAAAAGTCGGGAAACTCTTGGCTTGGCGGACCGATATGGATATTTTGGGAGGCTTATGGCGACATCAGTAGAAAAGAGACAGCATGAATTAGGCGTCATCCGCGAGACGATAGAGAGCGTCTGGGTGGCGATTATACTGGCGTTCGTTCTTCGCGCGTTCATGATCGAGGCGTTTGTGATACCGACAGGCTCGATGGCTCCGCGCCTTATGGGCGAACACTACGACCTGGTCTGCCCGGCGTGCGGGTTCGAATACTCTTACGGCTGGCAGAGCGACGGCTCGGTCCCTCGTCGCGAGCGGACAAGCCCGTCCGGCGCCAGATGCCCCTCGTGCACGTACCGGTTCACGACGACTGCTGGCAAGTATCTAAACGGCGGCGATCGCGTATTGGTGATGAAGTACCTGTACAAGTTCGCCGAGCCCAAACCGTTCGACGTCGTGGTCTTCCGCAATCCGCAGTCCAACGCCAATAACTACATCAAGCGGCTCATCGGCCTGCCTGGCGAGACGCTCGAGATCGTACACGGTGATGTCTTCGTGACGCCTCAAG
Source organism: uncultured Planctomycetaceae bacterium (assembly GCA_964392945.1). Classification (GTDB taxonomy): domain Bacteria; phylum Planctomycetota; class Phycisphaerae; order SM23-33; family SM23-33; genus BS750m-G57. The sequence goes on from CAYMSH010000308.1 coordinate 3,471, forward strand.
GCGCCGAGAGCCCGGAGATCCGCAGGAAACCGGACCGGGCCCAGAATGTGATGTGGCAGACAATATCGGATAACGACTACCAGCCTGACATGGCGAAACTCAAGTCCGACGGCATGTATGTTCAAACGCCCAGGCGATGGGACCCGCTCGACGAGGCCCATGGCAAACTGTGGGAAAGAACCAATAAAGGGCGAAGCTTCGTCTTCCAGGGCTCCAAGGCCGGCGGGACCCTGGAGTTCAGGGGAGTCAGAGAGATCAACGAGGATATTGACCCAGGGCGCCCCGAGCATTTCATGAGAGAGGCGTTCGTGCCTCGATACGGGTACAATCCCGAGCAATTCGAACTACGCTGCATTGATCCGCAGGTGGATGTCTGCAGCGATCTGAAGCTCTCGCTGGTCGCCAGACCGCTGTCGGGCGCGGCCAGCGTAGAGTGCATGCTCGATGGTCTGTGGTTCAGCGTCAAAGCCATTATCGACACCGACGGAACCGTTACTGTTCTGGCCCGGCCGCGTGAAGCGGAGGCCCAGGGCGCCGACGATCCGGCTAGGCTCAAGATTGACCCGTGGGTCGAATTGGCCCGGGCCAAGACCTCGGCTATTGGTGAAGGCTCCGGGCGGAAAATCGAACTGGCCCACGTCGATCACAGCGTTAAGGTCTGGGTCGGCGGCAAGAAAGTGATCGACAAGAATTACTCGATCGGGCTGGACAAGCTCAAGAAACGGCTCGAAAGGGCCCACGCCGAACCCCTCCCGATCCCCGGCGCCAGAATAGCCGTATCCGGCGGGCGGCTGGAACTGACGCACCTGAAGCTCATGCGAGACGTCTACTACACCGACTTCAAGCTCTCCCAGTCCGGGCGCGAGAGCCTGGACTTCCTCACTGACTACGCCAGGAAAGGCGGAAACGTCAGGTCAGGAGACCCCGGCTGGGGAGTTATCGGCAACCCCATAACTCTCAAGAAGGCCGACGCCGCCAACGGCGAGAATCCGGACCTCGATGAGTTCTTCGTACTGGGCGACAACAGCCCGCAAAGCCTGGATTCGCGCGGCTGGATAGAGGCAGCGCCATCGCTGAGGCTCTACGACGATGACAAGAAGCCGCAGTACAAACTCGGGACCGTACCGCGGTATAATATGATCGGAAAGGCGATGTTCGTATACTGGCCTTCGGGCTTCCGGCTTAGCTTGCTGCCGGGCTTGCCGATCATTCCCGATGTCGGCAGAATGAGATTAATCAGATAACCATTGTAAGGCAATTGCCGGATAATGGCGCAAACCGCCCCGATTGGGCCGAAAGCAGCCAAAAAGATTCTTTTTTGGCATAGTTATCCACAATTGGCGCTTTTTGCCAAGCTCGTTGATCGCAAGATGCTTGGTTAGCTCGCTAAAGACGAAATACGCGGGCATTTTTGGCCATCAGGCGAGGCTTTTGCTGATGTGGCTGCTGTAAAAGCATTGTGCGGCAGTAGATACGGTAAGGATTTATCCTGGTTCAACCCGATTGGCCTGTCGATGAATAGTGGATTATGTGATTTAAGGCTCCAGACGCTATTGGCCAATGCCCATAAGTACGGGGCATCGCCAGTTACTACACAGGTTATCCACAATTAACACGATATTCGAATTGCGAAAATAGGAATTACCCTAATGATCCTTCTCGAAGCGAAGAATCTTGTCAAGACCTATAGTGGGCGCCGCGTGGTTAATGACGTTTCGTTTACGGTTAACCAAGGCGAAATTGTTGGTCTACTAGGCCGCAACGGCGCAGGAAAAACCACCAGTTTCCGATCGACTATCGGTATGATCGTTCCCGACAGCGGAATGGTGGTCTTCGACGGCGTGGATGTCAGCAAGATGCCGATGTACAAGCGCGCCAGGAGCGGAATGGGTTATCTTTCCCAGGAGCCCAGCATTTTCCGTCGCCTTACCGTGCGCGACAACATTATGGCGATTCTTGAAACCATGAAACTCGCACGTGCGGCCCGCAAGGAGCGGTGCGCGCACCTGCTGGAGCAGTTTCATCTGACCCATCTCGCCGGGCAGTTGGCTCGTACGCTCTCAGGCGGCGAGCGGCGCAAGCTCGAGATCGCTCGCGCACTGGTGACAAATCCGACGATGATCCTGCTGGATGAACCGTTTTCCGGGGTCGACCCGATCGCCGTTGAGGAGCTTCAATACGAGATTCGCGGGCTCAAGGACCGCGGGATCAGCATATTGCTGACTGACCACAACGTTCGCGAGACGCTTACGGTGACCGATCGGTCCTATATTATGGACAGCGGAAAGATACTCCGCGAGGGTCATCCTCGCGATCTGATTAACGACGAAGTGGTCCGCAAAAGCTACCTGGGCCACACATTCCGCGGCGACGAATTCGACGGATAGCGGCGGTGTCTCATTCCGACGGCTCGTCGCCGGGAGCCTGGTCGGCCTGCTCCTGGGCCTGCATCTGGGAAACTTCTCCCTGCAGTGCGTCTATCAACTGGCGGAATTCGCCTTGATTGTGCTCTCCCAGCGACGCCAGCGCTTTGTGTGCGTCGAGCATTCTCTGGGCGGCGGTCAGATCGCCGGCCGGGTTTGAGCCCAGGGGCGTCATGCTTCCCGGAAGCGGGCGCACATTCGGCGTGATCCTGTCGAGCACTTGTTTCATGCCAAGTTCCTCGAACTGTCCGCGAATATCAGGAAGGGGTCCCTGGATATCGGCCGGCAGCGACATTTGAGCCGCCTCGACGACGACTTCGTGGATCGTGCCCAGGAACGTGCTGTCCAGCTGGTTGCACAGTGCGATATCCAGCACCAGCCCCAGACCTTTGGCGAACTTGTTGGTGCACAGATCGTGGAACGCCGCACAGTAGGTCCAGTTGGCCCGGCCCTCTATGGTTATGTACAGCGTCTCCTGATCTACGCCCCAGAGCACTCGGGCCTCGGTAGGTTCCGAAGGCGCCGACGAGGGCGCCGCCTGCTCCGGCAGACCGTTGTCCAGCGTTGATTCTAACTGGCCGTCGGCAGTCAGCAGTACGACGGTAATGTCGTCTTTCTGATCTCTCAATCGCTTGCGATCGGCCATATCCAGCACGCCTGTCAGCAGATCCTGGCCCGAGATGTCGCGACGCTGCAGCATCTCCTCCAGATCGTCGCAATTCAGCGGTTCGTCGCGATCGCCGGCGTCGAACAGACCGTCGGTGTACAGCAGCAGCCGATCGCCGGGGTTCAGCTGGAACTCCTTCTGTGCGAACTGGGCCTGTGATGCGAATCCGAGCGCCGGCCCGGTGTGGTAGAGTCGTTCCTGCGTCCCGTCGGCCCGGCACAGCAGCAGGGGAGGGTGACCGGCCGAGGCTACTTCCAGTTGACCGGTCTCGGTGTTCAGCAGGCAGTAAGCCGCCGTGATGAACAGGCCCGGAGCCCCGCATTCGGTCAGCAACGCCTGGTTGACGCTGCCGAGCACCTCGTCGGGGCGGCGAGGGCGACGGTTCTCGTCAAGTGCGGCGATCCTGTGCTTGAACAGGACCGCGAGCATCGCCGCTGAGACTCCGTGACCGGCCGCGTCGGCGACGTAAAGCACGACGTGCTTGTCGTCGGCGTTAACCACTTCGTACAAATCGCCGGCCACGTTGTGGCAGGGTCTGTAAGCGGCATTGGCGGCGTAACCTTCCATCGCGGGCGGATGGCACGGCAGGAGGGCCCGTTGGATCAGTTCGGCGCGATAGAGGTCCTGGCTGATCGTCTCGCCTTGGGCTGTCAGCAGATCGCAGGCGTTGTTCAGGCGTGCGACTTGCTCGGTGAGCTGCTCGTTGCTCTGGGCCAGCGATTCGATCAGTTCGTTACGCTCGGCGGCCAGCGCCTGCTGCTTGACGGCGTTGCGCACCGTGACGGTGAGATTGTCCAGCATGTCCAGCGGTTTGCGGATGAAATCGTAGGCTCCCAGATGAACCGCCTCGATGGCGCTGTCAACCGTGGCGTGTCCGCTGAGCACTATCCAGGCGGCGCCGGGGCGATGGACCTGGGCCCATTGCATCAGTTCCAGACCGCCCATTTTCGGCATCGACAGGTCGGTGATGACCACGTCGAAATCCTGCTCGGAGAGAATCTGGTAAGCTTCAAGCCCGTCGAAGGCCTCGCTGACGTCGTATCCGTGTCGCTGGCCAAGGAGATTGACCAGGAGTTTGCGAACCGCTTCCTCGTCGTCAACGATAAGGATTCGTGATGTCTTCTCCGGTTTAGTATCAGCTTCTTCAGTCATAAAATGCACTTCCCAACCGTCGTTTGTCCCGAGCCGAGCACTGAGACTTGTCCATGAAATCATACACTTCCGGCTATCGGGGTTCAACTTATCTTAGGGGCAGGGCTATCGCATGTGGGATTATCCGGTGAGGATTTTTAGCAGCACGTCGTGA
>CAYMSH010000309.1:0-7799 GCA_964392945.1 uncultured Planctomycetaceae bacterium
GTTTTTCCCGATTTGAAGAGCCCTGCATTTTTTCAGCGGCCTCGGATGCCTCTTCGACCCTGCCGACATACATGAACGCCTGCTCGGGCAAATGGTCCCACTTGCCGTCGCAGATCTCTTTAAACGATCTTACTGTCTCGCTCAGCGGCGTGAAGTCGCCGGGTTTTCCGGTGAACACCTCGGCGGTATAGAACGGCTGAGACAGGAAACGCTCGATGCGCCTGGCTCGGGCGACAACGTTCTTATCATCCTCGCTAAGCTCGTCTATTCCAAGTATAGCGATCAAATCCTGAAGATCGCGGTATCTCTGCAAAATTTGCTGAACTCGCCTGGCCGTGTCGTAGTGCTCCTGGCCGACGATCTGGGGGTCGAGAATTCGCGACGAACTGTTCAGCGGGTCCACTGCGGGGTAGATGCCCTTCTCGACGATGGACCGCTCCAGAACGATGAACGCATCGAGGTGCGTCACCGCGGTCGCCGGAGCCGGGTCGGTCATATCGTCGGCCGGCACGTACACCGCCTGGACAGACGTAATCGCCCCGTCCCGAGTCGAAGTGATCCGCTCCTGCAGTTCGCCCATCTCCGTCGCCAGCGTCGGTTGGTATCCCGCCGCAGACGGCATGCGGCCCAGCAACGCCGAAACTTCAGCGCCGGCCTGGCTGAACCGGAAGATATTATCGATAAACAGCAGCGTTTCGTCGCCGCGATCGCGGAAGTATTCGGCCAGCGTAAGAGCCGACAGGGCCACACGCATGCGAGCGCCCGGCGGTTCGTTCATCTGGCCGAAGACAAGCGCCGTCTTGTCAATAAGCCTCTGGCCGGTGTCGCCGATGTCCATATCCTGCATTTCGAGCCACATGTCGTTGCCTTCGCGGGTTCGCTCACCCACGCCGGCGAACACGCTGTAGCCGCCGTGTTTCGTGGCGATACGCGTGATAAGCTCCTGGATAACAACGGTCTTGCCCAGTCCCGCTCCGCCGAACAGCCCGGTCTTGCCGCCGCGAACGAAAGGACACAGCAGATCGATAACCTTGATCCCGGTCTCGAACAGTTCGCTCTTTGGGGTAAGCGCGTCGAAGGACGGCGGTTGGGCGTGTATCGAACGCCGCTCGCTCACATCGACAGGTCCCCCGCCGTCGATCGGTTCGCCCAGGAGATTAAAGACCCTGCCTAAAACGTCGTCGCCGACGGGCATAGTCACCGGCGATCCGGTGTCGATAACCTCCATACCGCGCTGCAAACCATCGGTTCCGCCAAGGGCCACACAGCGAGCCTGGCCGCCGCCGAGATGCTGCTGGACCTCGCCGGTCAAATCGATCGCAACCTTACCTTCGCACTTCACGTTAATCGCATTGAAGATCGCAGGGACCTCCTGCTCGGGAAATTCAACATCGAATGTTGACCCAATCACCTTGACAATCTTACCTTTTGCAGCCATTTGTCTTTCCCGGTCCTCTGTTTATTCCAAGGCGATGCGACCGCCCATAATCTCCGAAAGCTCCGTGGTGATCTGGGACTGGCGAACGCGATTGTATTTAATCGTCATCTTCTGGATCATCTCGTCAGCGGCTTCAGTAGCGCCGTGCATCGCGGCGATTCGCATAACCTGCTCGGAGACCGCCGCGTCCATGAAGCACTGGTATATCTTCTGTATTACGGCCACTGGGAGCAATTCTTCGAACAGCTCTTCCGGCGACGGATGGAAGTCGTAGGGAAGCGCTTGTTCGCCGGGCGTCTTGCGTCCCACGCTGGGAAGATCGCTTATCGGAAGGACCTGGGCGATCGAAGGACTCTGGTTACCGGCGGAGATAAACTGCATGTATCCGATCTCCAGATCGCTTATCTCTTTGGCCAGATACTGGCCGATCAACTCTTCGGCGACCTGGCGAATACCCTCGTATTCCGGCATGTCGTCAAAATCGGTGTACTCTTTGTCGACCTCGATGCCGCGGAATCGGAAGTACTGACTGCCCCGCTTCCCGATTACGTGCAGGAGCACCTTGTAACCGCTTTCGGCCAGTTGCTCCATTCGCTCGGAGACAAGGCGCAGCACGCCGGTGTTGAACGAACCGCAGAGCCCGCGATTGGACGTTATCACCATAAGCACCACGGTCTGGACGCCTTCGGGCGACGCCATCAGCGGATGGGACAGTTGCTCGTCGGAAAGGCGATCGACGATGTCGGCGACCATGCCGGCGAGGTGATCGGTGTACGGCCGCGCCGCAACGGCCAGGTCGTGAGTACGTTTGAAGCGCGCGGCGGCGACCATCTCCATCGTCCGCGTTATGGTGCGGATGTTCTTGACGGCGTTGGCGTGCTTCAGAATTCTTCGGGCTTTGGCCACTTGTAATTCACCGCCTCGTTACTCGACGGGCTTCTCTTCGGTTTCGGGTTCCTGGGATTCTTCGGCTGTTTCGGCCTCTTCGACATCGCCTTCCTGCTGATCTTCGACTTCCTCGCCCTCGATCTGATCTTCGACTTCCTCGCCCTCGACATCCTCGGCGTTCTCGGCTTGTTCGGCCTGTTCGGCTTTCTTGCGCTGGGCGCGTTTCTCGGCGTCCTGCTCCAGCAGCTTGCTCTGCCGGGCCGCTCGCTTGCGAACGCGCACCAGGTCGGCGTACGCGGTTTCCTTGTACTCTTTGATCAGGAACTTGAGCCTCTTGAGGCGAGCGGCGTCAAGCGATCGATCGGCTGCGATCTCATCGTACAAATCGGCGTGATCGCCCTTGAGGTACCCCAGCACGCCGCTTTCGAATTCCGGAATCTCGGCGACCTCAAGATCGTCAAGAAGACCGCCGGTGGCGCAGAAGATCGCTATAGCCTGATCGATCGAGTCCATCGGGGCGTACTGCATCTGCGTAAGCAGGCGAACGATCCGCTGCCCGCGTTCCAACTGCCGCTGGCTGGCCGGGTCGAGCTCCATGCCCATCTGCGAAAACGCTTCGAGCTCCCTGTACGCCGCCAGGTCAAGACGCAGCGATTTGGCGACTTCCTTCATTGCCGGATCGGCGGCTTTGTAGCCTACGCGGCTAACGGAAATGCCTGCGTTAATCGCCGGTCTGACACCCGCGAAGAACAACGCCGGCTCGAGGTAGATCTGCCCGTCGGTGATCGAGATCAGATTCGTGGGAATGTACGACGCCACTTCGCCTTCCTGGGTTTCGCAGATCGGCAGAGCCGTCATTGAACCGCCGGAGGACTTGAGACTGTGGGCCTTGTACCGCTCGGGATTGGCTTTTTCCTTGATGTCCAGTTTGGCCCGGGCCAGCCCCATCGGTCCTACGTAAATATGATCGTCCTCGTCAACGAGCGGGTCTTCGTCGTGGGCCTCTGCGATTACGTATCTGTCGGCCAGTTTGCAGGCCCGCTCCAGCAGGCGCGAGTGCAGGTAGAACACGTCGCCCGGATACGCCTCACGTCCCGGCGGGCGACGCAGCAGCAGCGATATCTGCCTGTATGCGGCGGCCTGTTTGCTCAGATCGTCGTAGATCACCAGCGTGTGGCGGCCGTGCTCGTACATGAAGTACTCGGCCATCGCACATCCGCTGTACGGGGCGATATACTGCAGCGGAGCCGGATCCGACGAAGCAGCGGACACTATGACCGTATGGTCCATCGCTCCGTTGGCCCGGAGCGTTTCGACAACGCCGGCGACAGTCGATTCCTTCTGTCCTACCGCCACGTAAACGCAGACCACGCCGGTGTCCTTCTGGTTGATTATCGCGTCGATCGCGATGGCGGTCTTTCCGGTCTTCCTGTCGCCGATGATCAGTTCGCGTTGTCCGCGTCCGATCGGGGTCATGGAGTCCACGGCCTTCAGGCCGGTGTGCAGCGGTTCGGTCACCGGCTGGCGTTCGGATATCCCGGGGGCGATGATCTCTACGGGGCGCCTCTCTTCGCTGGCGATCGGTCCTTTGCCGTCGAGGGGATTGCCCAGCGGGTCGAGGACTCGGCCGATTATGTCCATGCCGACGGGAACTTCCAGCAGGGCGCCCGATGTGTGCACCACGGTTCCCTCGCGGACGTTCTCCGAGCCAGTGTAAATGACCGCGCCGATGGAGCTCTGTTCGAGATTGAACACCTGCCCCGTCGCCCCGCCTTCGAACTCAAGCATTTCACCGGCCATTGCTTCGCCGAGTCCGAATATCTGCGCGATGCCGTCGCCGACTTCGAGCACTCGCCCGACGTCGCTGACGTCCATCTCGCGCTTGAAGCGAGCGATCTCTTCGCGGATCACACTGGTTATCTCGTCAGCGTTGAATTTCATTCAGGCATATCCTCCTTCAATGTAGAAGGCATTGCGGCCAGCGCTATCCGCCTGGCCAGACGGTTCGATAGTTTCTCTATGGATCTGGACAACGATGCGTTGAAGACCCTGTCGCCTACTCGCACGACGATGCCGCCGAGCATGTCCGGATCGACATGATCGATCAGGATAACGTCGCTTCCCAACTGCCGGGTCATCATTTCGGTGATCTCGGCGCGACGTTTATCCTCCACGGCGGCCGAAGTCGTCACGTGCACTTCCAGCAGCCCCTTGCGGATATTAAGCAGATTTCTGAACCGTATCGCCGCGGATCTCAGCACATCAAGCCTGTCCCGCCTGCCCAGGATCGTCATAAACGCTTCGACCGGTTCGCTGACTCTGCCGCAGAATATCCGCTCGACGAGTTGATCCCGCTCGGCTCGGGTCAGCATCGCGCGGGTAAGGAGCGTTTCGAAACCTTCTATTTCGTCCAGGAGCGAGATTATCGCGTCGATTTCGTCGGCGGTTTCCTCGGCCTGGGAGCTGTCGGGAATATTGTCAAGGAGTCCCTGTGCGTAGATGTTCGCCAGGGCGGCCATGTTAGGCTGCATTACCGTATCGTCAGGCCCGGACACTATGACTCCTCCGAGGCTCTCTGTCCAATGGCCTTGATCGAAGCGTCCACGAGGTGATCGTGCACCTGCGGTGTCAGTGAGTCGTCGATAATGCTGCCGGCGATTTCGGCCGCCAGTTCGGCAGTGGCTTCTCGCATGTCGCGGATCGCCTGCCTCTTGGCATGTTTTATGTCAGCCATTCCCCTCTTTATCGCTTCGCGAGCCTCCCGGCGCGCGTCTTCAATTATCTTGTCTCTCTCGGAGTCGGCTTTTTCCAGCGCTCGTTCGAGGATTTCGGCCGCTTCTGCTTCGGCGTTTTCGATCTTCCGTTCGTACTGGCCGACAAGCTCTTTGGCCTCAAGCTGGTGCTTCTGGGTGTTCTCGATGGTCTCTATGATCGCCTGTTCGCGGTCCTGGAGTTGCCTTACGATAGGTCCCCAGGCCCATTTGCCCAGCACGAACAGCAGCAGACCGAAAATCGCGATAGTCGCGATCGCCTGGCCCAGATCGCCAATATAGAATCCCTTGCCGGCCGCAAGAGCGAAATCGGCGTTAAGCAGGATCACACCGGCGCAGAACGCGCATGCGACCCGTCGAATTGTCCGGTCCACTGAATACTGCAAAACCGGCTCCTGTCTATTGTTCTAGGCCAATACGGCCATAATACAGACAACGATCGCGAACAGAATGGCGCCTTCGATCATGCCTGCGGCGATGATCATCGGCATGAACATCGAACCGGCGGCTTCCGGCTGGCGCGCCATCGACTCGATACAGGCCGAAGCGAGGCGGGATATTGCAATTCCGCCGCCAATGGCGCATCCGGCGGCGCCGAAGCAGCCTGCCAGAATGGTGATGCTGCCGAAAATGTGACTCTTGTTGCCTTCATTCTCGTCTCCAGCGCTCGTTTGACCCGTCGTATCCTTCGGCTCGCCTTCGGCAAACGCGACGCTTGATACGCAGACCAGCATCAGCAACATCGTTACAAATATCACAGATTTCGACATTTCCTGCTCCCTATGGCAAGCAACGTTTCAGCGGGTGAATATAAGTCCGAGAGCATAGCAAACAGACTCGCATCAGGCCAGTATAAAACGCCAGCTCTATTACAATTTAAACGCCGCCGGGGCCGATCAGTGGGCCGGTTCGGCGTACAGACCGAGAAACACCCCGGTCAGGATCGTGAAAATAAACGCCTGCAGCAAAGCGACGGCCATTTCCAGCACGCAAACCACGACGCTGCCCATGATGACCATAGGCGCTACGTAGAACACGTCGTTCATGCCGTCGTCGACAAGCGAGCGGATGGTCTTTACGACAAACAGCATCAAGATCGCCAGCATGGCGTGCCCGGCGATCATGTTGGCGAACAGCCTGATCATCAGCGCGAAACATTTCGCCACGACGCCGACAAGCTCCAGGAACATCATAGGAACCAGCATGATCACGCCCATCGTGCCGGGAATGTCGGGCGAGAGACTCACCGCCCAGAGCAGCGGCGAGATAGCCCAGCACAGCCACAGGGGCCACTGCTTCTTCTTGTGAGCGTTCTTAGCCGCATGCTTCAGCCCGCTGAGGACGATCGAAAGAAGCGTTATCACGGACAATGCTCCGCAGACAGTTACTACCGCCGTGGGAGTGGCGCCTATGGGGCGGCCTTGCATGAACGGTACGTGCCAACTGATCCACCCGGATATCGTCGCCAGCGGAGCCAGCCCGATCAGGTTCATGCCGAGCACGAACATAAACAGCGTAAGCAGCAGCGGGAGGAACTTGTAGGTCTTGTCATCGTCGCGAAGCGCCGGCCTGGCGATCCAGTCGCGAACGAACACCGTGATGACTTCCAGTGCGTTGTGCGCGCCGTGAGGGATTTCCTTTCGCCGCCGTGCGATCGGCAGGATGACTACTATCAGCAGCACAGCGACGAGGATCATCGCGGCGATAGCGCTGCTCATCCACGTAATCGTCATGCCGCCAATGGTGATCTGGCACCCGGGCCACGGGTGATCGGCCAAGTGATGCGACATGTACTCCATCAAATTGAATTTAGCGGCCGCAAGCATCATGTATTCTCGTCAGCAGCGCTTGATTGCGCCTTAGCTATATCGTCGCGATTAATGTCGCCCAACGCAACGAGGAAATTATCTCGACTCAGCGCCCTGGCCAACCAGATAACCTCTCCGCCGAACATAACGGTGTAAAACAGGCCCGTCCAGATAACCAGCGCCAGCAGCGGAAGCTTGAACATCCACCTGACCGCCAGCGTAGCGACAACAACCAGAATCAACCTTACAAACCCGGCCAGCAGCATTCCCATCGCCGCCATTCTTGGCCCATGGGCCGCCAGCTTGACGATAACCAGCACGCTTGAGCCAGTGGCGGCGAACACAACGCCAAAGGCGGCGCCCTGGGCCGCCATCCCGGCTGTACCGGCCAGCAAATACGTCGGATACAACCCGATCACCCATGCAAACAGGCCGAGAACAATAATCCATGCAAACGCCGCAGCGCTACTGGCTTGCATCTCCTGACTCTTCACCGCTGTCATTCTCCGAGTGCTTAAGCCTCTGCTCTTCGAGCCATTTACGATACGACATTGCGTCCCGGATCACGCGGTACATTGCGGTGACCAGTCCCAGAACGCCTAGAAGCGCGGTGAATCCCGGCAAAGTGCCCAGCTTGTGATCGAGCCAAACGCCCCCGCCGGCGAACCCCACGAATATGATGGCGAACTCCATGCCCAACCAGTAGTAGCGCATGGCTTCGCGACATTCGTCTTCATCCTTCCTGATCGCCGGGTCCATGAGCGATAGGATATTGCCCCGCACCGTTAGTGTCAATCGCCCAGTTTCAATCGAGCAGTTCGCGACGGGTTTTAGCCACGGATTAACACGGATTAACACGGATTAACACGGATACGACAACGGCGAAACCGAGGT
>CAYMSH010000310.1:0-7782 GCA_964392945.1 uncultured Planctomycetaceae bacterium
GCAACCTAACATGCGCCAAACTTGAAGAAATATATTCTCACATGCGATAGCCCTGGCCGCCAGCCCGGTCGTTCCGCTCTCGCCGGAGCGGGAAGAAACTTGCAAATCCTGCGGCGTGGTCATAGGGTTGTGTGCTGATGAACCGAGGCCTTGAGCTGTCCGGCTGCTCCGGGTCGTATTAATAATTCAACTGCGAAAAGGTGACATTATGACAAACATGAAACGATTTGTGATGGTTCTTGTTCTTGTTGGGCTGGCTGGCGGAGTTATGGCGGCCAAGGAAAAGCGTCGGCGGCGAGGACCGGTTCAAGAGGATCTCCTGGAAGCTCTTACCAGGGAGTGCAAGCTTACCGACAAACAGCATGCGGCGATCAAGGCCAAGATCACCGCCCGCGACGAAGTGCTGGCCAAGTGGGACAAAGCCAACGCCAAGAAGATCGAAGCGGCCGCCGCGGCGTCAAAAGAGGCGCGAACGAGCGGTGACGCCGACAAGAAAAAGCAGGCCGGCGCCGCGGCAAGGGAGTTGAAAAACGCACGCACAGAAGCCGGAGCCGAAGCCACGGCCGCGATTCTAAAAGAGTTGACACCCGCACAGAAGAGCGCCTGGGACGGCTACCAGCTATTCAAGTCCACTTCAGGACGCTACCGCCGAGCCGAACTCAACGAAGAGCAACTGGCCAAAGTCAAATCAGCCTGCGCGATCGCCGCAAAGGACATCTCCGAGATCGATCCGGATGACAACAAAGCCAAGAAGATGAAAGGCGAGGTCACCAAAAAACTGCAGTGGGCGATTAACGCACTTGTGCTGACTGAAGAACAGCGAAAGATCATGGCCAGCGGTCCCAAACGCGGCGGCAAGAAGAAGGACCAGCAATAGCTGACCGGGCGGGATCAACATGAGATGGTTCAGTTTCAAACGCTGGCCGCTGGTCGGACGGATCGCCAACGGTCCGGCCCGACGCCTTCTGGGCTCACTGATCCTGCTCCTTGCGATCTGCCTGGTCTGGTTCGTGATCAATCGGGCTCTGTCACGCCTGAACGCTGTCAGGATCGAGACGGTAACCGCCGCCGGAAATAGCGCCGCCGACTTCAACGGGCGCCTTCGCGTCATAACGTACAATATCGCCCACGGCCGCGGTCTGGCCAACCACAACTGGCAAGCCGGCGACAAGCAAACCCACCTGAACCGTCTTGACGAGATCGCCGCCGTGCTGCGCGACGCCGGGGCCGATATCGTAATCCTGAACGAGGCGGACTTCGACGCGGTCTGGACCAGCGGGGTCAACCAAGCTCATTACATCGCCGAGAAGGCGGGTTTCCGGTTCGTCGCCGAGCAACGAAACTACGACATGGCGATACCGTTTTTCGCCCTGCGATGGGGAAACGCTATACTGAGCAAGTATCCCATCACCAGTTCGCGGTGCGTCAACTTCACGCCCTTCGCCACTTGGGAGCGTATCGTCGCCGGACACAAGAAGGGGCTGCTGTGCGAAATTCGACTCGGCGAGGATTCAGTCATACGCGTCTTCGGCGTGCACCTTGATACGCGATCCGAAGAGACGCGAATCCAGGCGGTCGAGATGATAGAGAACATCCGGAGGGAATCCAAGAGCCCGCTGATCCTGGCCGGCGACATGAACACCGGCCCGCTGGATTTCCCGCAGGTCAAACCCGCCGCTGACGGACAAACCGCGATGTCTTACCTGCTGGACACAGGCGCCTATCGCACCGCCCCGCTGAGGGATCCCGCGCCGGAAGACTTCACATTCCACGCAGCCGGCCCCACTGGCGTTATAGACTGGATCTTAGTCTCCCGCGACTGGGAGATAATCTCACGATCGGTCCTGGGCGGAACGCTGTCGGACCACAAGGCGGTATTGATGGACATGCAACTGCAGCACAAACAGCCTTGACCCGACGACTAGGCGCCCCAGCAGCCGGCGACACAGAGGTATTTCATTCCGAATCGAGCCCCGCCTTCCACGCCGAATCGCAGTGGGTGCATGACATGAACTTGCCGCGGTCGGACTTGTAGTAGAACTGGCGTTTGCCGCACTTTGGGCACCAATCGCAATCCCTGCGGCATTGGACAACCACGCCGCCGACCACGACCCAAAGAATCCCCAGGCCTCCGCCGACTGCCATAGCATATATGAACTTATACTCCGAGCTCATCCCAAAGCCGAACGAGTAATACCTGGCGACGCCAATGAGCGAAGACAGCAGGATACCGGAGATCAGGATCGCGATGAGCTTGAACATACTGTAGGGACGAGCCTTCTCGTCGGCATTCACAGCATCGCTCGGCAGAGACGGAGCCAAACTGGCGGCCTGGCGTTTCTTCTCCCGGGCGGCTTTTATGTAGGGAGCCGCGATGATGTAGACAACCACGGTCACTACCCCCGCAACCAGCGGTATGACTCTGTTTGCTTGCTCTAATGTCATGCAACGCCTCGACTCTTACACCGCCTGAGATTAAACACCGTCGACCTGCCGGGTCGGAGCACGCTCTTCATCGTCAGAGCTTGGCGTTCTGCACTTCTTCCATGAGCTTTTTCAACTCGGCTACTTTCTCCGGGAATTTGGAGGCCAGGTTCTTTGTCTCGCCGAGATCAGCTTCCAGGTCGTAGAGTTCTTCTTCCTGCTTGCGCTTCTTGTCGCGAGCGTATCCGTACATGCAGTGTTTGGCTCTGAGGTACTTCCATTTGCCTTTGCGCATCGCGGTCTTGTAGAAGAAATTGTCGCGGGCGCCTTTCTTGCTCTTGCCCAGCAGCAGTTCGGTCTGATCGACTCCGTCTATAACGCGATCTGTCGGGACCTTGTAGCCGGCCAGCGTCGCGAACGTAGGCATAAAGTCGATCGTGGCGAATATCGCATCCGACGTTTTACCTGCCGGGACCTTGCCCGGCCAGCGCGTAATGCACGGAGCCCTAAGCCCGCCTTCGTACGAGGAGCCCTTGCCGTTTCGCAGCGGGCCGGACTCGCCCCAGAAGATCGAGCCTTTGGGATGCCCCTTCTTCCTGTCGGTGTACGCCGGCTGGTTCCACGGACCGTTGTCTGTGGTGTAGATCACCAGCGTGTCGTCGCGCAGTTTCAGTTCGTCGAGCGTGTCTAGCAGCCTCCCGGTCTCGTAGTCGAACTCTTCGACAACGTCGCCGTACAGATCGCCGGCGGACTTGCCGCGGAACCTCGGCGATGCGTCGATAATCGTGTGCATCATCGTGTGGGCGACGTACAGAACGAACGGTTTCTTCGGATCGCGTTTGTTCTTGAGATAGTCGATCGCCTTGTCGGTGTAGGTGCGGATCAGCCCGCCCATGTCGCGCGTGGAGCCGGCGGCGTCGTTGTTCTCGTGGAACTTCACGCTCCCGCCGTCGTTGGCGCCGAGCGTGCCGAAGTAGTAGTCGAATCCCTGGGCGTTGGGCATGCGCGGGATTATCGGCTTGCGATTGGAGACGTCCCACTTTCCGATGCAGGCGGTCTGGTAGCCGGTCTTCTCGATAAGCTCGGCGAACGTGATTTCCGATGCAGGCATGCTCCAGCCCTTGCTGCGGATGGGGTATCGCCCGGTGAGCAGCGCCGATCGCGACGGGCCGCAAACGTGCTGGGCGTAGAAACTGGTGTAGCGCGTGCCTTCGGCGGCCAGCTTGTCCATCCGCGGGGTCTTGTTTTTCTTGTTGCCGTAGCAACCAAGATCGGCATAGCCCTGATCGTCAGTGAAGATGATGAGAATATTGGGACGCGGCGCCTTGCTGGCCGCGGCGTCTTCGGCCAGCAACCGACCGCACTTAATCGCGGGCAACGCAGCAATACCCAGCCCGAGCGTCTTGATAAAACCGCGACGATTCATTTCAGTTCTCTTCATCGTATAAACATCCTTTCACCAGCCGGCAAAACACCAGCACTAAACAGCAGAACGAATTGCCGGCACACTTGTTGCCGCCGCCGTTGCCGTAGCCGTTGCCGTTAAATCTCAGATCCCAAATCCCAAATCCCAAATCAAAAGACCTACAATCCAAGTGTCCATCCGTTTTGGTACGGCGGGTCCACGTAGCCGTTGGCCTGGTTGGAGTTGGTCACTTTCATCGCCGTTGCGTCCCACTGGACCAGGCGTCTGGCCCGCAGACTCACCGCGCCGAGCAGGCCCATTTCCGTCATCTCGCATGCGAACTCCACGGGGCAGGTTGTCTTCTTGCCGCTCTTGCAGCAGTCTACCCATTCGGTGTAGTGGACCCGGTAATCGCAGCGAGGCATGGTCTTGCCGGGCTGTTTTACATCGGTGAAATCCTTGTCGCCCAGGAGCAGCCCGCCGGCGATTCCATGGCGATTGCCGAACGGACTGCCGCCGGAGTAGCCGGTAAGCAGTTTGCCCTTTTCGCCCTCGAAGATCAGTCCCATCGCCGGCAGCGCGAGTTTGTCGTCAAGCTCTGCGGGCCGATTGGGCTTGATCCCGCCGTCGTACCAGTGCACCCGCAGCGGCGGGAGCTTGCCCCGGGCCGGGAATTTCCAGGTCACGGTGTTCGCGTTGCCCTGGCATTCCGGCGTTGAGACCCTTCCGCCGAAGTAGCCGGTGAACTTGTGGGTGCTGCTTGACGATATGGCGGTCGGAGCCCCGAGCTGCAACTCCCTGAAGTAGACGTGCAGAGTATGGCAGATCATGTCGCCGACGGTTCCCGTACCGAAATCCCACCAGGATCGCCACTTGCCGGGATGATACGCCGAATGGTAAGGCCTCTTCGGCGCCGGGCCGATCCACAGGTCCCAGTCCATTCCCGGCGGCGGGGTCTGCTTGTCTCTGGGTCGAGCCTCCAGGCACGGATACTTCGGGTGATCGCACCAGATGTGAAGCTGGCGAACCGGCCCGATAACACCCGTGGCCAGAAGCTCGGCGGTGCTGCGAGAGATATCCATGCCGGACGACTGCACGCTGGCTTTGGTGATGATTTCCGGAGCGGCCAGCAGGGCTTTGCGGACCTTGCGGGCCTCGCCGATGCTGTGCGTGATCGGCTTGGCGCAGTAGATATGCTTCTTGAGCTTGATCCCGGCCGACAGGACAGTCGAATGCGTATGATCCGGCGTGCCGATTATCAGCGCATCAAACTTCTTGGCATCCTTGTCGAACATCTTGCGGAAGTCGTGGTATCGCGAGGCTTTTGAGTACCGCCTGAAGACCCTTCCGGCGAATCGGTGATCAAGATCGCACAAACTGACGACATCTATGCTCCGCCCGCAGCCGTTTAGATAGTTCTTCCCCATCCCGCCGATCCCGACGCCTGCGACCTGGAGCCGGTCACTGGGCGCCGGAGCCCCCGGCGCGGCGCGCAACACGGATCGCGGAACAAAAAGCGGAACAGCGGCGGCGGCGAGAACAGTGCGGCGAGAGATCTTCGGCGTACTATCTTTAGATGGCATATTAATCATCCTTATTGGCGGCGTGGGTTCAGCGGCAAGTATATCCCCGCTCTTTCCAATGCGTCAACACTCCAAAACGCGGCTTGTCGTCCGGCCGCGGGGGCGGTAGTATTACCTTGTAATGGGATGATATCGACGGGACCCTGAACCGGCCTCAAAACTGAAAGGGATACGACCATGAAGCGAGTCGCTGCAATTGCGTTGTCGCTCGTGCTGCTTTGCCTTCTGGCGATTATCGCCCGGCCGTACTGGGGACAGCCCGCCGCAGAGGAGCCCAAACCCCAGGGGCCTCCGGTAATTGAAACGCCCGAACCCAAGAGTCGTCCGGCAATGAAAACGCCCAGACGCATGGTCCCCCTGAAGCTCGATCTCCCAAAGCCCATACTCGGAGACACGCCGGTCCCACTTAACGAACCGAATATCAGCAAGGAGCGAGTCAAGGGCCAGCCCAGACCGGTGGTCAGAGTTCCACGGGGATCGGTGAACCTGGCGCTCAAGAAACCGGTCACCAGCAACGAACCGAGCCCGATAGTCGGCACTCTGGAGATGGTCACAGACGGCGACAAGAGCGGTGAATACGGACATGAAGTGGACATCGGCTTCGGGAAGAAGTGGGTGCAGATCGATCTGGGCGCCAAGTCCACAATCTACGCCATTGCGATATGGCGTCGCCATAATGATGCCAGACGCAGGGCCTATCGAGACGTCATTGTGGAAGTCGCAAATGATGAGGACTTCGAAAAAACCACCATAATCTACAACAACGATCATGACAATTCATACGGCAGAGGCGCCGGGACCGCCAAGGGCTGGATCGAGAGATCTGAAGGCAAGGTGCTGGCGTTCCCAAAAGGCGTAGTCGCCCGATACGTGCGCCTGCACAGTCAGGGAAACACCGACCACGACCAGAATCAATACGTCGAGGTCGAGGTTTACGGACTGACGGGCATGTCGGTAACAACGAAACCCGACGAAACCAAAGCCCCGCCGAAGTCGAAAGGAAAGTAACTGTGAAAACAACGCGACGTAGTTTCCTGGCGTTCTGCGGGGCCGCCGGAGTCGGACTGGCCGGACGATTGGCAATTGGAAAAACTTCGGGCAAGAAACCCAAGCGCCCGAACATACTGTTCATCATGGCCGACGATCACACCTCACAGGGCATCGGAGCCTACGGAGGGCGCCTGGCAAAGCTCAACCCCACCCCCACTATCGACACGCTGGCCAGGGAAGGGATGCTCATGGAGAACGTGTTCTGCACGAACTCGATATGCACCCCGAGCCGCGCAAACATCATCACGGGGCAACACTGCCAGACAAACGGAGTGCTGGACCTGTACAGCACGCTGTCGGCCGACAAGCACTACCTGCCTCTAGAAATGAAGAAAGCCGGATACGCCACGGCGATCATCGGAAAGTGGCACCTGAAGGCTGACCCGTCGAGCTTCGACTACTACTGCGTCCTGCCCGGACAAGGCCGCTACCACAACCCGATCTTCTGCACCAGCGACGGCGGGACGCGGCAGAAGGTCCGAATCGACAGCACGATGAGCAAGACCGCCAGCGTCCTGAAATTCACGGGCCACTCATCCGACGTGATAACCGACATCGCACTGAAATGGCTCGACAAAGAACGCCCGGCCGACAAGCCGTTCTTCTGCATGCTGCACTACAAAGCACCGCACGACATGTTCCAATACGCCAAACGATACGACAAGTACCTCGAAGATGTCGAAATCCCGGAACCGGAGAACATGTACGATCAGCCGGGAAAGAACTTCGGCTCGATCGCCACGCGCGGCGAAAACGACGAGCTAATACACGTGATCGGATCGTCAATGTCCAAACGCATGAAGCGCCGCAACATGGGCATGCACATGCGGATCGACAGGAAGCTGCCCGATCGCGAGTATACTCACCTGGCTTACCAGAAATACGCCAAACAGTTCCTGCGATGCGTCAAAGGCGTCGATGACAACCTGAAGCGTCTCTTCGCCCGCCTTCGCAAGAAAGGGCTGATGGACGATACGATAATCATCTACTGCGGCGACCAGGGGTTCTTCCTCGGCGAGCACGATTTCATCGACAAGCGATGGATGTACGACGAGGCGATGCGAATGGCGATGCTGGTCCGCTACCCCAAACTCATCAAGCCGGGCGCTCGCTGCAGTTGGATCATAAACAACACCGATTTCGCCCCGACAATGCTGGAGATGGCCGGAGCCAAAACGCCGGACTACATGCAGGGGCGAAGCTTTCTCGACGGTCTGAAAGGCAAACCCAAGCCCGCCGACTGGCCCGAGGCCACGTACTACCGTTACTGGATGCACATGGCCCACGGGCACAACAACCCGGCCCACTTCGGCCTGCGGA
>CAYMSH010000311.1:0-7776 GCA_964392945.1 uncultured Planctomycetaceae bacterium
TCAAATGGCGCGGGTATCTTGATTTCGGCGCCGGGGCGATCGGCGACATGGCGTGTCACAACATGGACCCGGCGTTCATGGCTCTGGATCTAGGCGAGCCGACGAGCGTAAAGACCACGTGCGACGAGTTCAACAAGGTCTCATTCCCGAAGTGGTCTATCGTCGAGTGGGAGTTCCCGGCCGTCGGTGATCGCCCGGGCGTGAAAGTTTACTGGTACGATGGCGGCAAGAAGCCCGAGAAGCCTTCAAGCATGCCTAAGGGTATGAGGTTCGGCGGAAACGGCTGCATGTTCCTCGGCGATAAAGGCGGAATGCTCGGCGGTTCGCACGCGGGATTCTGCAATCCGTTCGACAAGGACTACAAACGCCCGGCTCGCACGCTTCCGCGAAGCGAAGGGCACTACAAGGAATGGGTCATGGCCTGCAAGGGCCAGAAGATCAATCGCGGCGTGACGGGGTCGAACTTCGGCTACGCCGGCAGGATGACCGCAACGATCGGGCTGGGCATAGTCGGTATGTACTTCCCCGGCGAGAAACTCGAATGGGACGGCGAGAAGCTTGAGTTCAAGAAAGCCGCCGCCAACGAATATCTCCATCGAGCGTATCGAAAAGAGTTCAAGTTGTAGGAGCGTCGTGGGAGCGACCGATTCGCACGCGTCGGCCCGCACGAAGTTGATCTGACGGATAGAGAGTTCCTCGCCAGAGGACGCCTCCTCTGCGCCATCCGAGAATACCGGCCCGAATCAGGACCGCGGCGGTAACCCATGCCGTCAGCGGCGCGATCAGGGCCGGGCCGATACGCGCGCGTCCCCAGCGGGCGAATCCGATGGCCGAGCAGATGAACAGCAGTGCGATCGGAATCCCCAGCAAGCCTGCGATTCGTGTTGTCGATCCGAACAGGCCGAGCAGGCATAATATCGGAGAACTCTCCAGCAGCACAATTACGATCGCCGAGATAATGAGCGGGACCAGGCGACAGTTGCTTCCAGCGGCGAAAGCTTTCTCCGAGCCGTGGGCGATCTGGCGGAGAGAGCCGTACCACTGCACGCTGATCAGGTCGGTCATCGACAGCACGCGACAGCTCGCTCCGGACCGTTTCATCATCATTCCCAGGCCCATGTCGTCGCCGGTTTCTAGCTTGAGCCATTCGAATCCGTCAGTTGTATCAAACGAGCTGCGACGGACCATGTTGAACGCTCCGACACCGAAGAACGCGCGGGAGCTCGGATCGGAAACCTTCCATGGCGGAATGAACAGTGCGAACAACTGTCGCAGGAACGATGCAATGATCGAACTGGCCAGCATTGATGAAGGCGCCTTGAGGGAAGGGCATCCCGCCAGGTGATCAATATCTTCGGACTGCATAAACGCTACTGCCCGGCGTATCGCATCGCTGCGATGATGCACGTCCGCGTCGGTGAAAAGGACTATCTCTCCGTTGGATTCGCTCAATCCGCGATTTATCGCGTTTACCTTGCCGAGCCAACCGTCGGGGAGTTGGGTGATGTGAATCGCTCTCACGCGCGGGTCGGACGCCAGCTTGTCGGCGATCCGGCAGGTGGCGTCTGTCGAGCGATCATCGATCAGGATGATTTCCAGATTCTCGTAGTCCTGGGCCAGGAGCGTTCGCGCGGCGGCTTTGAATTCCTCGGCCTCGTTGCACGCCGGGACGATCACCGAAACCAGGGGCCAAGTGTCCGGGGCAGGGTTGTCGATGTCCGTCAGCAGTCCAATGCCGGCGCGCACGCGATGAATTCCGTACGCCATCCGCAACCAGTACAGCAAACAGATCGCCGCGTAGATCGTAAGTGCGATGTTCATTGCATGGGTTACTTGACTGGCGTAAGCGTCAATAGGCGGAAGTTCATGATCGCGCCTTTGAACGGACCAGGCGTAAGAGCAAGTGTTGTCGAGCCTTTCGGCATGGTGATCGTCCCAATCTTGAAGCTCTTGTAGTTCCTGATCCCGCCTGTGCTCTCGGTCTTGCCGGTGAGTTTTGCGTCGCCTGCACTGATCGTATAGGCCACGCCGGGATTCGTCGATCCGTATGCAAAATCGACGCTGTACTTGCCGGCCTTGACACCCTTGAGGCTCCATTGGCATAACCCATTGGATCTGGTCCAACTGCCGATGTTGTTGCGTTGGGAGTTGTAGCGGGGTCCGCCAGTGGTCTTGGCTGCGGCCGGGGTCAGGATGTATTTGCCGGTCTTGTCGGCCGACACCGGCTTGCCGGGAGAGCCTTTCGGTCCTCGCTTGCCTCTGGTCTTCGGCGCCTCCTTAGGCGCGGGCGGATCGGTCGGGATCGGCGGCGGTGAATCGTCGCGGACCATGCATGTGATCGATCCGTCCATCGCGGACATGTACATCTTTCCGCCTGCTGCGGCCAATCCGTCCCAGACCGGCGGACTCTTGAGCGATCGATGGGCCAGGGTCTTTCCGCCATCGGTCGAAGCTGTTCGGAGTACTCCGGCTGTGCGGCCTTCAAATGTTGCGTGCGGATCGTCCTGGTTCAGTCCCGCCGGCATGCCGGCCAGGAACACCATGTTTCCTGCCCGCAGTATTGCTCTCGGCCGGAATGGGATCTGGGTGGACCACTTCTGGGCCGGAACCGCCTCAGATTTCTGCGGGCGGAAGTCAGGCAGGTGTTTTTCGTTGGGCGAGAACGGGTTGTTCTCCTGTGCGAACAGAACGTAGCCGCCTCCCTGGCGCCCGGGCCGCTTGACGCCCCAGACGGTGTTTGAATCAAAACTCAGCATCAGCCCGTACGGCACGGCCAGGCGATTTCCCCACGATCCCTTGTCGCGATTGGCGATCCAAGAATACGCAACGCCGGTGCGACTGAAGTCGCCGGTGCCCAGAACGACGTGCGAACGGTGGTTCTCGGCCCCGTCCAGCAGTGCGGACGTCGATAGAATGTGGCGCCCGTGAGTCTTCTGCTTGACGCACTTGCGGTCGAGGCGGACTGTGTGCATGTAGATCGACGTTCCGTCGCTGACCAGCACGTCGGTGACGGTTCCGGCCATCGAGAATGCGTCGGATCGATCCGGATCCGTGAACGTCTTGAAGTCCGTGGCGTTCTGCACGAACTTCTTCTTCTGGATTCCGGTTTCGCTCTGGCCTTTGGCGCTATTTCGAACCTTGGGATGGTCGATGCTCAAATTCGATTCATGCACTTTCTTTCCGGTTTTCGGATCGAGTGCGACGATGCGAATTCCGCCGTCGAGATAGGACGATCGACCGGCCGCGGCGTAAACCAGACCGTTTTCGATCAGCACTGAACCGTGCACCGGCCAGACCGATTCGACCTGGTCCATTGCGATCGTTCGTCTGTCGCGCGGGGCGACTCGGTAACGCCAGGCCTCGGTTCCGTCGGCGGCGAGCAGGCAGTAGACGTATCCGTCGGCCGAGCCGAAGAGCACCAGTCCGTTGTGGATCGTCGGCGGCGAATCGACGCGCCCGCCGGCGGCGAAGGACCATTTTCGCCTGCCGTCCGAGGCGTCGAGTGCGATTACCTGGTGGGTGTCTATCGACGCAACGATCACCAGTCCGTCGGCGACGACTGGGGGGGTGATCTTCCCGCCGATTTCCGTACGCCAGGCGTTCTTGATCGCCGCGGGGAGTTTGGCGCTCGTCGAACCGCTGCGCAGCATGTTGCCGCGATAGGTCGGCCAGTCATTTGATTCGGGATTTGGGACCTGCCTGCCGGTAGGCAAGGTTTGGGATTTGAAATTTGGAGGCGAACCGTATGCGGGACCTTTGACCAGCGGCTCGGCCGTGGGGGCGGGTGATTTCTTTCGCTGCGGTGCGGTGGCCCAGAAGCCCCTGAGTTTTGCTTCCATGAAGCAGCCGCAGGCGTGTGACGGTGCGTAGACCAGACCGTTTGCGGGCATGATTCCGTACTGGCACGTGCCTCGGATCCAGTTGTTTCGCGTGTGGTCTTCTCCGACGAGATCGAAGAACTCGATTCCACGATAGCCAGTCAAAATGAAGCGGGAAGTGGCTTTCTGGCGGTAGCATCGATGGTGATGCCCCGCGGTCCATACGTCCTGTGCGGCGGTGTTGGACTTCTTGATTTTACCGGTCTTGACGTCGCGTCCTTCCTTGAAGTGAGGACCCTGCCAGACGAGTCCGTCGATCACGAACATTTCCGAAGGTGAGCGGCACAATCCGATCGCCGCGGAGGTGTGCCAGAGGGCTTTTCCGTCTTCGGCGCCGTAGGCCTGCATTCTCCCGCGATCGGCCAGCAGCACTACGCCGTCGCTTACCGTCAGTGCGGCCAGGGACCAGCCGTATCTCCTCTGGTTTCGCGAGTTTCGCGTCTTCTTTTTCTTCCCGGCGTTCGCGGTCGTTTTCTGCGGCGCCGTGCTTTCGTCGGAGGACCATACTTCCTTTCCGCTGACCAGGTCGAGGCTCACTACGTTCTGGCCGGACTGGAAGAAGACTCGCTTGTTGACCGCGGCGAGTGTCAAAGGCATCAGGGCTCCGGTTTTCTCGTCGGACCAACTCCAGAGCACCTGGCCCGTGGCGGCGCGGATCGCTCGGACGGTCTTGATGTTCGGGAACTTGAACTCGCTGCGCACAGACAGGTTTATTCCCGCCTGCTCGGCAAGTGGGGCTCCGCTGACGACCAGCAGCACTCCATCGATCAGCACGAGTTCCTCGGCTCCGGCGGTCTCCTTGTAGGTGCGGATGGTCTTTCCGTTGACCACGTCGATCGCCGATACCGCTGCACTCATCTCCAGCGGAGCGTAGACGCATTTCGGTCCTACGACCAGCGTTCGGGGCAGTTGGACCGGTCCGCTCCTGAATCCGTGGGCCTGGTTGGCCCATGTCGCCATAGGTTTGCTCCAGAGTTTCACGCCGTTAAATGCGTCGCGTGCCACGAGGGACCACTTTCCGATTACTTTCATGTTCGCCGACGTGCCGGAGTCCATAATGTAAAACAGGCGGCCGTCTTTGGTCACAATCGACGAGATGCTCGCCAGTTTGTGGTGGTTTCTCGACCAGATCGGCGCGGCCAGCCACTGCATGTGCCTCGGCGGGGCGACTACCGTATCGCTGCTGACCGCGTTGCCCGAGGGATCGTGCAGGAAGTGCGTCCAGTCGTCGAGTTCTTTTGGACGCGGTTTGATCGTGGCGGTCCAGTTGTCGCCTTTGCGGACCTGCAGCACTCCGCCTGGGCGGAGCGCTCGCATGGCCTCGGCGATCGAAATCTTTCCCATATCTTCGGCGACGATCAGGTTAACCAGGTTGTCGGTGTACGGAAGGCGATCCGATCGCAGCACGTCGAACGTGACCTTGCCGGCCAGTTTGCCGGCGGCGATCTGTTTGCGAGCGGCGGATATCTTCTTCGTGTCGGTATCCAGACCGTGGACCAGACCGCTGCCGCTGGCTTGCAGGGCGGCGGTCAGTTTACCGTCTCCACAGCCGAGATGCACCACAAGACCGCCTTTCACGCCGCTGTCTTTCAACGCCGCCTGGGGCGACGATTCGCCGCGGCAGAGCCCGGCGGGGCTGATTACGCACGCCAAACCCAGAACAATACTTCCAATCATTCGTTTCATAATTAATCTTCCTTAGGGGGTATAACGATTATACTCGAGTTTTGATGCTGAATTCCAATATTGCCCGGGACCTCCAGTCGAGGTATCCTAGGTGTGTGACGTTCCACGACAAGGAGAACCTATGACTGCGGATATTTCACGACGCGGCTTTATGAAGCTTGCGAGTATGGCGGCGATTGCGGCTCCGTTGACCCGGGCGATCGGAGCGGCAAAGCCTGCGGCGACCAGGCCGAACTTCATCGTTATTTTCACCGACGATCAGGGCTACGGAGATGTCGGGTGTTTCGGGTCGAAGAGTATTCGTACTCCGCGGCTGGACAAGATGGCGTCGGAGGGAATGAAGTTCACCAGCTTCTACGCCCAGACGGTTTGCGGACCTTCTCGTGCGGCGCTGATGACGGGTTGCTATCCGCTGCGTGTCGCCAAGCGAAACAACCAAGTCGATGTGCATCCGTATCTGCACAGCAAAGAGATAACAATCGCCGAGCTCCTCAAGGCGGCCGGTTATACAACCGCCTGCTTCGGAAAGTGGGATCTCGCAGGCCATCGCCAGTCGGGGTACGACCCGAAACTGCTGCCTACGCGTCAGGGGTTTGATTACTTCTTCGGCACGCCTACCAGCAACGATCACGTTGTCAACCTGCTCCGCAACGAGAAGGTGATCGAGAAACGCGCCGACATGAACCTCCTGACCAAACGCTACACTGACGATGCTGTCAAGTTCATCACCACTAACAAGGACAAACCGTTCTTCGTATACATGCCCCACACCATGCCCCATACGCGTCTCGGCGCCTCCAAACAGTTCAAGGGCAAGAGCAAACGCGGTCTGTACGGCGATGTTATCGAGGAGATCGACTGGAGCGTCGGGCGGATCCTCGATACGGTCAAGGAACTTTCGCTGGACAAGAACACTTACGTGCTGTTCTTCAGCGACAACGGGCCTTGGGAGATCAAGAAGGCCCATGGCGGAAGCGCTGGAGTCCTGCGGGGCGCCAAGACGTCCTCGTGGGAAGGCGGGCTGCGAGTACCGTGCATTATGCGGGCTCCAGGCAGGATTCCCGCCGGCAAGGTTTGCGACCAGATCGCAAGCACGCTGGACATCATGCCCACACTGGCCGGGCTTGGCGGATCGAAACCTCCGACCGATCGTTCGATAGACGGACACGATATATCCGCCCTGATGCACGGAAAACCCGGCTCCAAGAGCCCGACGAAAGCGTTTTATTATTACGTTCACACGCATCTGCAGGCCGTTCGCTCCGGCAAATGGAAACTGCACTTGCCCAGGCCGGCTGAACCGCCCTGGTGCCCCAGATGGGCGCGTCACATCAAAGCCAAAGACGTGATCGATATCCCCAAGCCGATGCTCTTCGATCTCGACGCGGATATTGGTGAGCAGAATGATGTCGCCGATAAGAATCGCGACGTTGTGGCGGAATTATTAAAACTAGCCCAATGGGCTCGCCGGGATATTGGCGATTACAATGTAGCCGGTAAGAACGCGCGGTTCTTCGACCCGCAGCCAAAGCGGCCCGATATGGCCAAATGGATAAACAAGACCTGACAGGAACACTACATGACTAAGAGATGGATCGTGATACTTCTGGCCGCCTGCATATTCACCGGCGGAGCGTACCTTATCGCCAAACCGATGATCCCGACGCCGGCCGACATGCCGGTGTTAGGCGAACTCGAGCCGGTGCTGGCCAAACTCCTGGGCGAAGGCGCCGACCCGGACGCCTCGCTGGCGACGGTCTGTGACAACGCCGAACTGAAGGCCCAGATCGCCAAGCACAAGATCAAGCTGTTCGGCGGTCCGATGGTAGGCTGCGTCACCGACACCAGCGCTAAATTCTGGGTCCGCACGCCAAGAGAGGCGAGTGTTGAAATTTCAATAGCGAAGGCGTGCGAAGGGGCCGCTACGGCCGGGCCGAAAGCAGTGAAGAGTACGAAGGCTTCCGATCTTACAGCCATCGTGGAGGTTACCGGCCTCAAGCCGAACACAGAATATGAATATGACGTTATCGTTGACGAGAAGTCGGTCATCAGCGGCAAGCGCCCGATGTTCCGCACATATCCCGCCAAAGGCCAGAAAGCCAAGTTCTCCGTCGGCTTCGGCGGCGGGGCGCGGTATAACCACAAATACGAGCACATCTGGGACTCGATCGCATCGTTCAAGCCGGCGGCGTTCCTGTTCCTCGGCGACAAC
>CAYMSH010000312.1:0-7776 GCA_964392945.1 uncultured Planctomycetaceae bacterium
AACAGGGTTGTCGATTGCATCGATTCATACTACGG
Organism: uncultured Planctomycetaceae bacterium; assembly: GCA_964392945.1. Taxonomy (GTDB): domain Bacteria; phylum Planctomycetota; class Phycisphaerae; order SM23-33; family SM23-33; genus BS750m-G57. Next base: position 36 of record CAYMSH010000312.1, read on the forward strand.
CGCTGGCAAGAAATACGACAGGCCGTCGGGGCACCCGGAGATCGAGATAGGGCTGATGCGACTGTATCGCACAACGGGAGACGCCAAGCCTCTTCGTCTGGCGAAATACCTGATCGAAAAAGCCAAAACCGTCAAGACCACCTGGTCCCAACGGCGCCCCGCGCTGGCGGACGACGATGCGGTTGGACATGTTGTGGCGATGTTCTACTTGTACGCCGGAATGGTTGATGTCGCCCAGATGTCCGGCGACAAGTCGCTAATGGACCTTGCGCGGGGGAAGTGGGAGAACATTGCACTAAAACGAACCTACATTACCGGAAGTTCGGGACACCGCGGCCATCGCGAGGGGTTCGGAGCCGCCTACGATCTGCCCAACGACAGGGCGTATTGCGAGACTTGCGCCGCGATAGCGTATGTCATCTGGAATCATCGTATGTTCCTTGCGACTGGAGAGGCCAAGTACGTCAATCTTATGGAGCGAACGCTCTACAACGGGTTCCTTTCGGGGGTTTCATTGTCGGGAGATCGGTTCTACTACCCCAACCCCCTTGAAGCGTCAAAACAACGCAAACGAGTAGAGTGGTTCGGATGCCCGTGCTGTCCGACAAACGTAGTTCGATTCTTTCCGCGAATTCCCACGTACATGTATTCCGTCAACCAGGCCAAAGGCGATATATACGTGAACATGTTCGCCTCGGGTCAAGCGACATTCTTCCTGTCCGGCGATATGCTGACGATCACGCAGAAGACCGGCTACCCGCGTGATGGGAAGGTGAATATCGCCTACAAACTCACGGATATGAGAGACTCGGCAAAACGCGCCGCCAACCCGCGAATTCGTGTCCGCGTTCCCGATTGGTGCGTCAAGCCGACATGGTTACTCAATGGAAAACCGATCACTCCGAAAGTCGAAAAGGGATACGCCGTTTTCGTGTGCGACAACGATAAGGGCGAAATTACCCTGAACTGCGACATGCCTGTCGTGCGGATGATCGCTCACCCGAACGTTAAAGCCGATACGGGACGCGTCACACTTATGCGAGGCCCGATGGTTTACTGTTTCGAAGGGCTCGATTCTCCCGACGCCGCGTCGAAAGTTGCGTCCCAACTAGTACTGGCCGCAAAGCAACAGTTCAAGACCGAAAGCAAAGAGATTATCCCGGCCATGACGGTCGATGCGATCATCGCCAGGGATAATAGCGGCAAGTCGATCACCGCGATCCCGTACTTCGCCAGGGCCTATCGAGGTGAAACGTCAATGTCGGTATGGACGCTCCAGGCTGGCCTGACAACGTCCCCAGATTCGCGTGCTGCGGAATCATGGAAGGGAAAGTTGTATCGCCGGCTGACGGCGAAGGAACTGGGCCAGCGGTAGCGAGCGAACGACTACGCAAGGAGCTTGAACGTGGCTAAGACATTCGGCGTGTTGATGATTTTTTCGATACTGCTCGCCCAGCCCGCGATGGCGGCTGGCGAGAAGAAGATAGTCCTTGCCGAGCATCTCGGTCTGACCTGGCGAGATGAAGTTGTCAGCTATCCGTTCTCGGCCGACAAAGGGAGCTTCGCCGCCGACTCGATCACGCTTACGGGACCCAATGGTCCGCAGGCATGCCAGCTTTCGGATGTTGTGCTTTGGGGTGATTCGAAATCAGTCAAATCGGCGAAACTATCCTTCGTTGTCTCCAAGCTGGCTCCCCAGGCTACGCAGACATATGCCGTGAGCAGTGGAGCAAATAAGGCCAAAGCGGATCTGGCGATTTCCGCAACGCCGAGTCGCGTCGAAGCTACGAGCGCCGGGTTTGGCGTTCGCCTGCTGGTTGGCAAGAAATCTTACGAGCCTGCGGCGGCTGCGGGTAAGGTTCCCGGTCCGGTTTCAGGCATGCGACTGGCCGACGGGACATGGTTCGGCGGCAGCGCCATGTTCGGTTCGACTGCGATAGCATCATATGACGCGAGGGTTGTTGATTCCGGGCCGGTTTTTGTGCGAGTGCGATGCGTATACACATATGCCGACGGCAATAGGCTCCGAGTCGTTACTCGCCTGAACGCCGCCGGACGCGGCGTGACATTTGAAACGGACTCGGCGATGGATAAACCCGGCGACGGATGGGACCTGCGCCTGACGCCGGGATTGCCTGCGATGACGCTGCAGTTTCCGCGGGAGGCGGCCGGCAAGCAGGGGGGTGCCAAACGCATCGGCAAGACTAACTGGATGGAGCGGGCGCTCAGCGAGTACGCGGCCGGGACGATAACGAAATTGTCTCCTTGGGGCGACTGGTGGAACGAGTTCACCCAGCCGGACATCTATCTTCAGTTTGCTGATGGGAAGCGACAACTCTTGCTGCTGCGGCGCGACGCTGGGCGATGGGTTAAGCCTGTTGAATCCGGTTCGGCCCGTTTCGGGTATTTCGCTCAAAAGACAATCCCGCTGATCAAACAGCCCGGCGGGGCGATAGCCCTTCATGTTAACAACGCCAAAGGCGTGCGAGTATGGAGCGTAAGCCAGGGCGACGACCCGCAGAAGAAGTTTGCGATGTATCCGGCGCTGAAAGGCCCGGCCTCCGGTCCGAGATTGGGACTTGACGCCGTAAAGGATATGGTATTGGACTGGCCCGATCGCGGCAAGAAACATCCGTGGCTGATCATGAACAAGGCGCAGATGTCGGCGGCCGCCAAAGCGAACCCCGACGTATGGGGCAGGCTTGCTAGTGAACGTAACGTCAAAACGCTGGATGAGTTCCTCGCGCGTTTTGGTGAATTCGATCTGATGCGCAAAGTGGGAATCCTGGCCGGTCAGTATGACGCCATTATCGACTCGGACCTGATCACGCCCGCCCAGCGAAAGTTGTTCCGCGCTCGCATGGCGTACCTGGCGTATTACGCCTCCAGTGCGGCTAACTGGTCTCCGGGACGAGGGTATCGCTCCGGCAATCCGAACATGACTATCGCCCATACGCTGAACCAGGGCGTGCTTGCGTGTCTTCTGAAGGATCATCCGATGGCCGGAACCTGGTCCGACGAGCCGACGCGACGTATGCGAAACTGGATCGATAAGACCGTGGACGATGACGGTTACTGGAACGAATCGAGCCACTACGCACGCGTGTCGGTTTCGAAACTGCTGTTCTATGCGATTGCGGCCAGGCAGGCGGGGTTGGCTGATTTTCTGAGCGATCCGAAGTTCAAGAAGATGAACATGCTGTACGAACGCCTGCTCACCCCAGGCGATCCGCAGAGAGAGTTGCGTGTTCGTGCGGTCCGCGGCAAGCCCAAGCCGAAAGGCCCGGGCCTGTTTCCGCGAGTCTCGGCTCCGCACGGGCGCGGCGAGCGTGGTGATCGTTGGGGGATGGGCGGTCTGCTCGCCCGAGCGTATCTCAAGATCGATCCCGTGTACGCCGCGATCATGCAGTGGAGTTGGAACCACACCGGGCATACCTACATCATGGGCGAGGGGATGGGGGGGCTCGAACGACTGTACGCAGACAAGAATCTGCCGGCCAGGACGCCCGAGTGGAAATCGGAGCATATTGGCCGCTTGGGATACCTCATGCGAAGCGGCGTAGGGACGCGTTCTGAGAACTTCCTGCTCTTTGTCTCCCAGTTCGCCACTAATCCCGACGGCGAGATTTGGCCTTCGGAAACCGGCGCCATAAGCAAATGGTTCGCACGCGGAGTCCCGATCAGCGGGGCGTTCAACGGGTATCCCTACAGCAATCTCCACTCGATTTTGCTCAATCGTGTGACTCCAGCCGCGGGCTATAAACCCGGCGGCAAGGCGCCGCCGACAGGCTTCACCGGCAAGGCCAGCCAGGACGGTTTCGCCGCGCTTCCTCGGATGGACTACGCAAACGCCTCCTACCAACTCACTGGAACATGGTCTCGCGTATTTTCCATTCCAAAAGCTGCTCCCCAGTTCCCGCCGACGACGAATACGGGGCGGCTGCCGATCACGTGGAGGCGACAGGTGATGTCGATTAAGGATGATGACCCCGACGGAATCGGTTATCTGGTCTTGCGGGACACGATCGGCGGCAAGCAGCCGACACAATGGCGATTCTGGACTTTTTCAAATGGTATCGCCCCGACAGGTCAGACCGCAGAGGCACCGGGGAACAATATCCTAGGGCCTCGCCAACTGAAAGGCGACCGCCTCACTGCCGCCGGACAGTTCGGCGTTGATCTGGAGTATTACGTCGCCAGCCCGGCCGCAACACCTCGACACACTGTTCGATACGGTTTGAAAGCCGCCGCCGCAGACGTTGGAAGTTACTTTGAATACCAGGACATGCTCCAGTTGAGCATGCCTGGCGATGGAAGCTACTACGTGGCGATGTTCCCTCGCAAGAAGAGCCGGAAGCCTCCAGAGTTCAGCGTATCGAAAGATCAGAAGATCATCACCGTCAGCGGGGCGTGGGGGACCGATTATGCGTTCATTTCGAATGAGCCGGTTTCGGCAAGAACAGCTGGCTTTTCGTTCCAGGGCACGGCGGGTGCGATTCAGAACCGCCGCAGCGGTTTGGTCCTTGTCCTCGGCGCCAAGGGGACCGTCGCGGCGAAGTCATACGCATTGACTGCTCCTTTTGGCGCGAGCCTGCGCGTCGGAAAGGACAAGCTGACGATCCACCTGCCTGACGCGCATCCGGGAGGCGACATCCTCATTACCGCCCCTGAAAACTGGAAGCTGCCGAAACAGGCCGACGGGAGTTACCGGCTCGGTGTGCCGGCGGGAAAGACCAGCGAACCAATCGTTGTATTACGCGACGGGCCGAAGGTATAATGCGCGTCGCGACATTGCGAATGTCGACGGACCCATTACGTCAAACATAGTCGAAGGGAGATTCAGATGAAAGTTGGTTGCTTTGCGCTGATCGAACCGTTCACGCCGATGGAGCGTCAATTCCAGGCCATCGCCGAGATGGGAATCAAATACGCTGACCTGACTGACAGTCACGACGGCGCCTCACTTGGCGGGACATACGGCTTTTATGCGGCAATCAGCCTGGACTCTCACCCCGGCAAGATCCGCGACATGGTCGCCGCCGCCGGGCTGGAGCTCACCAGCGTCTGCGCCCACGCGAACCTCCTGGACGCGACGAATCCCGACACTTACGGCACGTTCCAGATCATAAAAGCCATCCGCCTGGCCGCGCTGCTTGGCATCAAGCACGTGATCACGACTGAAGGCGATCCCAGGACAGAGTTCGGCCATAACCTCACCGAGTCCGAGAAGATGTTTTCCATCCGCGAGAAGCTTCAGACCCCGATCGCCTGGGCTCGCGAACTCGGCGTGGAACTCCTGATCGAAACGCACGGCGAGATATCCGACTCCGTCGAGAAGATGGGCGATCTGCTCGATTCTCTCAATGCTGACGATACAGTCGGAATCTGCCTGGACACCGGCAACAGCTGGCTCGGCGGCGCCGAACCGATCGATTACGTCAAAACATTCGGCAAGCGAATCGGTCACGTACACTGGAAAGACATGGCCGCCGACATGGAAGCCCAACGCGGCAAGATGTTCGGCTGCGGCATGGCCGTTATTCCGCTTGGCGACGGCGTGATTGACCTGCCGCCGATTATTGACGCCCTGAAGGATGTCGGTTTCGACGGCTCGACAACACTGGAAATAGCTGGTCCTGATAACGTTAAGACCTCAGTCGAGCGGTTGAACGGCTGGCTTGGGCAGTAATACCCGCGATGCGGTTGCATGCGCTGGCGGCAATGCCTAGAATGGTTTTGTAGGATAAATCTAATTTGCCTCGTCGGATCCCGGATGCAGATCCTGCGTTGCAACAACACAAACAATCGAGAACAGGTAGGAAAGAAAATGGCAGACAAGAATACAGTCACCAGGCGTGCAGTTATCACAGGTTTGGCCGCGACGGCCGGAGTTGCCGCGGTAGCAGCGACCGCTGACGCGCATTGCGGCGTTTGCGGCGCGGTTGGCAAGAAGCTGGTCAAGGCCGTCAAAGGCAAAGTCGGCAAAGGCAACCTGCACTTCCATAACAAGGACTTCTACACTGACGGAAAGTTCAACGAAGACAAAGCCAAAGACGCCGTCATCACCCTGATGAAGTACCACGGATACCCGATCTTCCCGGACATGAAGGAAAACCTGTGGGTTTCGGACTACGAGATCGGCAACTTCATGAAACTCGGCCTGGCCGCTCGGATGTGGGTGAATAACGAGAAGGACAAGTACATGCTGATGGACTTGTTCCTCATGCCCGGGCAGATGCTCCCGGAGCACTGGCACCTGGCGACTGACAAGAATCCCCCCAAGCTCGAAGGTTGGCTGGTGCGTAACGGTCTGTCGCACATCGTCGGCATCGGCGAGCCGAATCTGAGCAAAGAGTGCGTGGTTCCCAAATGTCACATGGGCGGAAAGACCGAAACCAAGCACGAAGTCATCGCCAAGCCCGGAATGTTCGTTCCAGTCGCGAAGGTCCTCAGCAAGCATTGGCAGCTGGCGGGTCCCGAAGGTGCTATCATCACAGAAACGGCTAACGTCCACGATAACAAGGGCGTACGTCACTCTGATCCCGTCGCAAACAAGTATTTCATAAAGCTGGCCAACTCTTAATAGGCTAGCATAGCAATAAGCATCGCCCGGCCGCCGGTGAGCAAATTACCGGCGGTCGGGCTGTTTTTATAGATACCCCCTTCCAATATCGTCGGGATGCTGGTATACTCTCCGGCCTTACCTCGCGTCGGAGGTTGCTTCAAGGGCTTCCGAGTGACGGAACACACCGAAATTCCATAGGACACCCTGATCGACTGCGATTGAGGTGTCTGAAACTTCAGAACGTCGTGAGAATGGGAGCTTTACCGTGAATTTTGAGAATAAAGTAGCGTTGGTTACAGGCGCGTCAGGCACTATCGGACTGGGTATCGCCAAGGAACTGCAGGCCCAGGGCGCCAAAGTTTTCCTCACCGACCTCGATCAAGCCAAGCTTGACGAATGCTGCAATGAGATCGACGCCTCAGGCGCCACCGCCAAATCGCTGGCGGGCAATATCACAGATCACGATCAGGTCAAAGCCATTGTCGGCGCCGCACTTGAAGCCTTTGGCGGTAAGATCGACGTGCTGATGAACGTGGCCGGCGTTACCGGCGAAGGCAACAAGGTCGAAGACATCACTCCCGAAGACTGGGATTTCATCTACGCCGTCAACTGCAAGGGCTCCTTCCTGTTCGTCAAGGAAGTTGTGCCGGTCATGAAGGCTGCCGGCGGCGGGGCGATCGTGAACTTCTCCAGCAAGTCGGGCAAGACCGGTTCTGCTGTCATGAGTGCTTATTCGTCCGCCAAGGGCGCCATCATTGCATTCACGCAGGCTCTGGCGTTCGAGCTGGCTGGCGACAACATTCGCGTAAACTGCGTCTGCCCCGGAATCACTGAAGGCACAGGCGTATGGTCCAGCGTTTCGACTGCTTACCAGCGAACGATGGGTCAGTCGATGGACGAACTGATCAAAACTTTCAGCGCAAAAGTACCGCTCAAACGCCTGGCAAAGGTTGCAGAAGTCGTCGACGTGACGGTCTTCCTCGCATCCGACAAGGCCGGTTACATGACCGGACAGGCGATCAATATCACCGGCGGAAGGGAAATGCACTAAGACAAGAATGTCTTGCATGCCAGGCCCGCGATGTGTAAGTTTGCTGGCCCTATACCTCAACGTTTACAGGAGCCGATAATGGCCGAAAATACTCAGGAAGCATTGGGAATGATCGAGACTCGCGG
>CAYMSH010000313.1:0-7740 GCA_964392945.1 uncultured Planctomycetaceae bacterium
ATCCTCCGCAGACGTCGTCTTAATTAACAGTTAATTACCCCCGGCTCGGTCCGGGCCGCGACCCAGCGGCCCGGACTCACAGCCCATAACACGAATCATTTACAACAAGAATAGTTGGTAATCTGCAAATGTCTCTCCTCAAGGCTTGACGGTTTGGAGCTTGTTGCTCCAAACGGTTTCACTAACGTGATTGTCAGCCGTAGCCGTTAAGCTGAGAATACCCGGACGTCGGGTTCGCCCGACGGTAGACCACGCAGATTATCATTTCTCGGGCGGGCCGCCATAAAAAGCGGCCCGCCCGCTTTTTTTTAACGGCTGGTAGTTGGCCAACGGCGTGGCAATTGGGAATTGGCAATTGGCAATTGGCCACGACAACGGCCACGACAACGGCCACGGCTACGGCTACGACAACGGCTACGACTATGCGGCTGCGAGGATGGATGCGGGGTGGATGTGGAGATGGTTGGTGCGGCGGCTGTGGTGATGGCTGTGAAGGTGAGGCGGTTGGGGGTTTTCGGTGTTGTCTTCAGGCGATTTGAGAGCTATTGGTGTTGGTTCAGTCGCCGCCGTCAGGCCTCTAATCCGTCGCTGTGAGGCCTTTAATCCGTTGTCGTTGCCGTCGCCAATTGCCAATTGCCAATTGCCAATTGCCAGCCGTCAGGCCTTTCTCGCGAAAAAAGGCTTGCAGGAACGTGGAAGTTTGCTAGAATGTTCGATTCTCGACGATTGAACTATTAGTCCATGCTACCCAAGAGGTAGCGAGATACTTTGGAGATTTATACGTGGCGGTTCGATTAAGACTTAAAAGGATGGGCCGGCGGCACCGCAGCTTCTTTCGCTTAAACGCGATGGATTCGCGGTCGCCCCGCAACGGCAAAGCTATTGAGGCGCTTGGTTGGTACGATCCCAACGCCAAGTCCGCAGATAAGCAGGTTTCGCTTAATCGCGAGCGTATCGAGTACTGGCTTGGCGTAGGCGCCCAGCCCAGCGATACGGTCAGCGATCTTCTCAAGCGCAACGGTATCGGCCAATAAGGCCGATGGCTTGTCGTTAGCGTAAGACGGTCCGCACGGAGATGTCATTGCGTATTGATATTCTTACGCTGTTTCCCGAGATGTTCGAAGCGTTTTGCTCGACGAGCATTATCGGGCGCGCAGTCGATCGCGGCCTGGCCGATGTTCGCGCGACGAATATCCGCGACTACGCCGTTGACTCGTACAAGACCGTAGACGATTCGCCGTACGGCGGCGGGCCTGGAATGGTGATGATCTGCCAGACCATATTCGACGCGGTCGCCGATGTTCGAAAACAGGCCGGTTCGACTGGCAAAGTGATTATGCTGACCCCTCAAGGGGCGCCGCTGACCCAGTCTACAGCCCGGACGCTGTCAGGCGAAGATCACCTGATACTGCTTGCTGGGCACTACGAAGGGTTCGACGAGCGGATCCGCACCGGTTTGGTTGACATGGAAATAAGCCTGGGCGATTTTGTTCTCTCCGGCGGAGAGATCGCGGCTATGGCGGTTTGCGACAGTGTGATCCGCCTGCTGCCAGGAGCCCTGGGAAAAGACGAATCGGTAGTTGAAGAGTCGTTCAGCGACGGTTTGCTGGAATATCCGCAGTACACCAGACCTCGGATATTCGACGGCATGGAAGTGCCGGAAGTACTGCTGAGCGGTCATCACGCCAATATTGTGCAGTGGCGGCTGGAACAGGCCGAGAAACGAACGAAAGAACGCCGACCGGACCTCTGGAAAGCTTACCAGGAGCGTCGGGAAAGCCAGGAAGAATAACTTATAGAATTCAGGATCCCGCCGCGACAGGCGGCGAAGAATCCATTGACGGGAGTGACATCGTGAGCCAGGAACTACTTAAGAAAGCCGTACAATCGAGCATCAAAGAAGATCTGCCGGATTTCCAGATCGGTGACACCGTGGAAGTTTCCGTGCGGATCATCGAAGGCGACAAAGAGCGAGTGCAGATATTCTCCGGCGTTGTGATCCGCATCAGCGGCCACGGCATCAGCGAGACATTCACCGTTCGGCGTATCGTCAACAAGCAGGGCGTCGAGCGTACGTTCCCGATGCACAGCCCCAAGGTCGCCGAAGTCAAGGTCCTGCGAGGCGGCAAGACGCGTAGAGCCAAGCTTTACTTCCTCCGCGATCGCGTCGGCAAGGCCACCCGCCTGAAACAGCCGGCCGTCCAGAAGAAAATCGCCAAACCCGAAGCATAAGGGTTATGTGGCCTTTCGGGCCCAGCGGCAAGTCGTTGGGCCAGCGCGGCGAGGCGCTGGCCGCACGCATGCTCAAACGCAAGGGCATGAAGATTCTCGCTCGCAATTACCGTTGCGGCGCGGGTGAAATCGACATTATCGCCCTCGATCGGGCCAGTCGCGGCGAGTCGGGTCGCCAGAGGATCGTCTTTGCAGAGGTCAACACCCGCTCGGACGACGCATACAACACCCCTGAATCGGCCGTAGACGCCCGCAAGAGGCGTCTAATCCGAAAAGCCGCCCGGTACTACCTTTCGCACTATCCGACGCGTCAGTACGCCGTTCGCTACGATATAGTCGCAATTGTGGCCCCGGACGGAGCCAAACCCCAGATCAAACACATTACCGCGGCGTTTTCGTCGAATCCGGACCCCGAGGCGTTATGAACCTGATCGACACACATTGCCATCTGGCCGACAAACGCCTGGGACGCAATATCGACAAGGTGATCGACCAGGCCCGCGGCGCCGGGGTGAACACGATGATCTCAGCGGCGGCGAATCTCTCTGACGCACGCATAGCGGCCGATCTGGCGTCACAGCATCCCGAAGTGTTCTGCACCGCCGGCGTTCACCCGCATCATGCCGCCGAGCACGACAAGAGCTACCTGGGCCAAATCGAACAACTGGCCGCCGGCGATCGGAATGTCGCCATCGGCGAGATCGGGCTGGACTATCACTACGATTACTCGCCCCGGCCGCGTCAGCAGGAATCGTTCGCCGAGCAGATCGCCCTGGCCGACAAGCTGGGTAAGGTCATCGTGATTCACACTCGCGAGGCGTTTGACGATACGATGACCATCATCGCCGACTCAGGCGTTGACGGGGCGCGGTTCGTGTTTCACTCGTTTACCGGCGGGGCCGATGAAGTGCGACGGATCCTGGACATCGGCGCGATGGTCAGCTATTCGGGCATCGCTACGTTCAAGACCGCCGACGACATCCGCGGCGGGGCGGCGATCGTGCCAGACGACAGGATCATGGTCGAAACCGACGCTCCGTACCTGTCTCCAGTCCCGGTCCGCAACGTCAGGCCCAACCAGCCGGCGTACGTGGCGCATGTTGCGGTTTGCCTGGCGGCGCTGCGGGGCGTCGCGCTCGAACAGTTCGCAGACCAGACCACCTCTAACGCCAAGCGTTTCTTCGGAATCTAATCCGAATTGCCGGTCACAAATCCAGTTCTGCGGCGTTAATCACTTTGTTACGCATGCCGTTTGGAACTTCCGACGGCGATAACTCTGCGAATATTCATTCCCAATACGATCCGAGAAAGGACTCACATGGCTTTGACGAGCAGTTCGCGACGAACATTTCTCAAGACCGTAGGACTCGGCGCTGCCGCGATGGCGATCCCCCGCGCCGTATCAGCCCAGGCCAAGAGCGCCGATCGTCCCAATATCCTGTGGCTGGTCAGCGAAGACAACGGCCCGTTCCTGGGATGCTACGGATACAAGAACGCCGTCACGCCGCATCTGGACAAGCTTGCCAAAGAGGGCGTGCTGTACGAAAACGCCTTCGCCAACGCACCTGTCTGCGCCCCGGCCCGCTCTACGATTATCACCGGCATGTATCCTCCCTCGATGGGGACCCAGCACATGCGGTCCCGCAACCCGATCCCGGCGAAGATCAAGTTCTTCCCGCAGTATCTGCATGATGCGGGATACTACACGACTAATCGTTCGAAACAGGACTACAACATCGCCAGAGTGCCGAGAGGTACGTGGGACGTATCTTCGGGTCGGGGACACTGGAAGGATCGCAAGAAGGGCCAACCGTTCTTCAGCATCTTCAATATCGGCACGTCGCACGAGAGCTGCCTGCATCGCGGCGCCAAAGCGGCGACGCAGGATCCGGCGAAAGTCGAACTGCCGCCGTATCATCCAGACACGCCGGAGTTCCGCAACGACTGGGCGTATTACTACGAGCGGATCACCAAAATGGATTCGGAGATGGGCGCCATACTCGCCCAGTTGGAGAAAGACGGGCTGGCCGAAGAGACCATCGTTATCTACTACGCCGATCACGGCGGGGTGCTGGCTCGCTCCAAGCGGTTCCTGTTCGATTCGGGCACGCACGTTCCGATGATCGCTCGTTTTCCGAAGAAGTACGCTCATCTGGCGCCCGGCAAACCCGGCACGCGGACCGATCGACTGGTGAGTTTCATCGATCTGGCTCCGTCGATGCTGTCGTTGGCGGGTATAAAGATCCCCGATTACATCCAGGGCGAGGCGTTCCTCGGCCCCCAGGCCGCCAAGCCGCGGGACTATGTCTACCTGTTCCGCGGGCGGATGGACGAGCGATACGATTTCGCACGGGCGGTCCGCGACAAGCAGTACAAATACATTCGAAACTACATGCCGCACCTGCCGTGGGGCCAGCATCTGGAGTATCTCTGGAAGTCCAAATCGACCCAGTCGCTCTGGGCCGAGCACCTGGCCGGAAGGCTCAAGGGCGCCGAGAAGCGATTCTTCCAGACCAAGGCGACAGAAGAACTCTACGACACCAAAACCGATCCGCACGAGGTTAAGAACCTCGCCGGCGATCCGAAATACGCTGACGTTCTCAAGCGGATGCGGAAGGCCCAGAAGGCTTGGGCGGTCGATATTCACGATATCGGGTTCCTGCCGGAAGGCGAGTTGTTGAAGAGAGCGGCGGACTCTACGCCGTTTGAACTTGCTCGCGATCCGAAAAAGTACGACCAGGCCGCGATAATGGCCGCTGCAGACGTCGCCAACGCTCGAGACCCGAAGAATCTGTCGAAGTTGATCGCTCTGCTGGGCGACAAGGATTCGGCGGCGCGGTACTGGGGCGCTATCGGCTGCCTGTCGCTTGGCGAGCGGGCCGCCGGCGCTGGCGATGCGCTTGTCAAGGCGTTGAAGGATTCATGCCCGAACGTTCGTATAGCGGCCGGCGAGGCGCTGTTTTCGATGGGCAAGGAGGAGAAGAAGGCCCTCGACGTGCTCGGCAAGGAAGTCGCACACGATAATACGCGGGTCGCGCTGCATGCGGCCAATGCTCTGGACCATATCGGCGACAAGGCCAAAGGCGCCGTCGATGCGATGAAGAACGCCAATAGAGACGGATACGTGCAGCGTACGATTCGCTGGGCGATGGGAGAAATCGGCGAGAAGATGCCGGCCCCGGTTAAGAAGCGGAAAACCAGGCGAAAGAAGAAATAGACATTCTCGGCGCTATTGGTTTAGAATCCAGCGTCGCGAAGGATAAAGCGTGACATTGACGGAACAGTGACCCTGAACAGGAGTTTGGCTAATGAAGAAACGAAAAACGGAAATAACGCGTCGCGACCTGATGAAAGGCGCGGCAGTAGCGGCGGCGGCTTCGGCTGCGACGATTTCGATCGTTCCCAGCAGCGTTCTCGGCGGACCGGGCAAGGCGGCGGCCCCGAGCGACACGTTCGGCGCGGCGCTGATCGGATGCGGCGGACGCGGCGGCGGCACTTTTCGCGATCTGAGCGGCAAGCACGGTCTGAATATCAGGGATCTGGCTCGCTGCGACGTGAAGTACAAAGACAAGTGCGACAACAAGAAGATATACACCGACTTCCGCCGTGTGCTGGAACGCAAGGATATCGACATTATCGCGATCGCCACGCCTCCTCACTGGCACGCGCTGATTTCCATCGCTGCGATGCAGGCCGGCAAGGACGTTCTCTGCGAAAAACCGATGACGAGATTCATCGGCGAAGGTCGCGCCGTCGTCAACGCGTCCAAGCGTTACGGGCGAATCTTCCAGGTTGGCACGTACGGTCGATTCGGAATGGCCACCAGCAAGGGCACCAACGCGATGACCCGCAAGATCATGTCTAGCGGACTGCTGAAGAAGACCAAGGCGGTCTACGTGCATCGCGGCGGGCTGAAGGTCAAGCAGTGGTCCGGTTCGGTTGACCAGAGCTACTCAGCGATCCCGGCGAACCTCGACTGGGACATGTACTGCGGACCAAGCCCGCTGAAACCGTACCACAGCCGTCGTGTCGGCGGTACGCACCGCGGATACTGGGACTACGACAGCGGCGGTCTTGGCGACATGGGTCAGCACAAGTTCGACCCGATCAACTTCCTGCACGGTAAGGACAACACCGGCCCGATCGCGGTTGAAACTCACGCACCGCCGGCCCACGCTGAAGTCGCCGGCATGTGGGGCTGGTCGAAGCTTACCTACGCCGACGGTTTCCAACTGGTCATCGAGTCCGGTGAGTGGGGCGAGCCGAGCGGAATGAAACGACGCCATCCAACTCTCGACGAACTCAGCGCCGCTGACCAGGAGAAGATCAAAGCGATGCCGGACCAGGGGCCGCTGGTGGGATTCGGCGAGGCTGTCAAGACACGCAAGCAGCCCGGCGGGCACGCCGAGGCCGCACACCGCACCGTTTGCATCATGCACCTTACCAATATTTCGATTCGCGTCGGGCGAAAGCTCAAATTTGATCCGGTTACAGAACAGATTATCGGCGACGAAGAGGCCAATCGCCTCGCCTATCAGCCGATGCGAGCCCCGTGGCATCTGTAAACCGAGAACCGAACACAAAAACGCGAATTGCTAAAGGAATATAAATATGGCAGCTTCAGATAAACTGAAAAAACTCGTAGATAAGATGCCCGGCGCCGACGGCAGTAACGGTGGCGGCAAGAAGGGCAGAAGAAGATCCAAGGGCACGTTGACCGGTCCGAAGTGGTCCGAGATTACCCCGGTCTTTGATGAAATACTCAAAGGCGGAAGCGAGAACATCGTGGGAATCGTCAGCATGCTCGCGCCTACCGATGAGGGTAAGGACATCAAGGCCCGTTACACGCTCCACGCGGTGCTGACTTACGCCTGCACGCCGGGCAAGGACAAGGAACGGGCTTGCGTAGCCGGGGCGATCGCATCGCAACTGGCCTCGCAGTCGAAGGACAACAAAGCCTTCCTGATGCGAGAACTGCAGCTCTGTGCCGACGCGAAGACGGCTCCGGAGCTGGGCAAGTACCTCTGCACGCCTGATCTTTCCACGCCGGCGGCGTATGCGTTGACGTCGATTGGCAAAGACGCCTTGCCGCAACTCCGTGCGGCGCTGCCGAAGGCCAAGGGCGCCTGCCTGTTGGATGTCGTGCAGGCCATCGGCGTGCTTGGGGATGTCCAGAGCGTAAAGGGGCTGTGCCAGGCGACGGAATCCTCTGACCGCGAGATCCGCATTTCGGCGGTTCAGGGGCTGGCGAACATCGGCGATGCGGGCGGGGTCGACGCGGTGATAAAGGCTTCCAACGGCAAGGGCGTATGGGAGCGGGACCAGACCGCCGCAGCATGCCTCACGCTGGCCGAGAAGCTGACAGCCGCCGGCAAGAAGTCCGACGCCGACAAGATCTACACGCACCTGAAGAATACGCGAACGGATGCGAATGAGAAGTTCGTGGCCGATATAGCCGCGACAGCCCTGGCGGCTAAGTAGGTTTTTTAAGACGTTGGCACACTGATG
>CAYMSH010000314.1:0-7723 GCA_964392945.1 uncultured Planctomycetaceae bacterium
GGCCGACGGCGAATTCTCCGGAACCGTGGCGAACCTGGCTACGTCCAACGGCGGGACGATCGGATCGGGCAGCAGCAACGGCGATCTCGGCATTCGCGGAAACGCCACCCAGACCCTCAGCGGAACTACCGATATCGACAACACCGTTAGCGTGTTCGATGGAGCCGGGCTGATCCTGTCCGGAGCGGCGTCGATAACGGGCTCCGAGGCGAACCTTAACGTAAACGGCGGAACGTTTACGCTCGACAACTCGGCGACAAATCTCGCCGATCGATTCGAAGACACCGGTTCGGTCGAAACTCGCGGCGGCGGGACGTTGGCGTTCATCGGCAATGCAGCCGGTTCGAGCGAAACCCTCGGATTCATCCAACTTGGCACAAACACCACAACGCCGCCCAACTCGCGCAGCGGCGCACTTGACATTCAGGTGACTCACAACGCCGGTGCGTCGGCTTCGACAGTGCTCACCTTCTCCGGAATCACGCGAAACAGCGGAAAAGCGTCTGTCAACTTCTCGGCCCGCGACGGGTCCGGCCCGATGGCCCTTGGAGTCGCGGGCAATGCGCCCCGGATCATGCTGACAGCCGCCCCGTCGATGTCGACCGCCGGTCTGCTGAACAACGGCGGATCGGTAGGATGGGCGACTGTCAACGGTTCGGATTTCGCAACATATGACGCCGCCACGGGCGTCAAAGCTGTCACAACAGTCGCATTCGCCGCAGCAGGCAACAGCGACAACGCCCTGCTGACCGGCTCGGCGACTATCAGCGCCAACAAGTCCGTAGCCAGTCTGAAGATCGACCCGGCGGGCTCCGGCCAGGGCCTGACTGGAAGCGGAACGCTCCAGACACCGGCGATCCTGCTTACCGGAGCCGAAGACTTCACCATCGCCCCGTCCGGCGGGCTCAGCACCGCCGCTGCGCAACACGTTTACGTTCAGCAAGCCGATCTTACGATCTCCGGACCGGTAACCGGAAGCGGAGCACTGATCAAGTCCGGCGAAGGAACGCTGATCCTCCAGGGCGCCGGAAGCCACAGCGGGACGACAACGATTAACGAAGGCCAGCTTCGCGCCGCCCCAGGCGTTAGTCTCGGATCGGGAGTTCTGGAGTTCCGCGGCGGAGTGCTTGAGATAACCGGCGGCGGTACGTTCGATCGCCATCTGGACTACGGCGTACCCAGCGGATCGGGGCGGATAAGCTGGACGCGAGTAACCGGTCTGCCGCTGCCGAGCATGAGCAAGCACGATCGCGGAAGCGGCGGGTTTGCGGCTGTCGGGGCGAACGTAACGGTAGATCTCAACGGACCCGGCGCCAGCGATATAGTCTGGGAGGACCCGTCATTCCTCGCCAGCGGATACGAACTGATCCTCGGCTCGCCGAACGCCGACGCACGCGTGGACCTCGTTGACAACTACGGACTGGGCATATCGCCGGGCTCGTACAACGTTCGCGAAATCCGCGCGATCGACAACCCCGACTCAACGGCTGACATATCCCGCATTTCGGGCATCGTGTTCAGCGATTCGGACGCCAACAACGGAGTGCTGACCGATCTGCTGAAAAGCGGCGACGGCGTGCTGGAGCTCACAGGCGACAACACGTACGTCAGCGGAACGATAATCGCAGAAGGCACGCTGCTGGCCGGGCACGCAAACGCGCTGGGCCAGGGCGGTCAGAACGCGTACATATTGCTCGGAGCCGACGGAGGAACAACCGACGCGGCGCTCCTGACCAGCGAACCGGTGACAATCTCACGCGACATAACTATCTCATCCGGACCCGGGCGTGCGACGATCGGGGCCGCCCAGACCGGAACATCAAGTTTCAGCGGCGACGTGATCGTAATGGCCGGCGACAAGAACGTGGACCTGGCTGCCGATGCGGGCGGAACGGTTGCCTTCGCAGCCGGCGTGAACACCGCAGGCGGCAAGACGGGCTTCGGCACACTGACGAAGAAAGGCGACGGCTCGGCAGTTCTCCAGTCGATCAGCAGTTTCCAGGGCGACACGTACGTCAACGCAGGCGTGCTGCAGGTCGACGGCGAACTTATATGTCGCGACGTACTGGTCGAAGCAGGCGGCGTGTTGGCGGGAACCGGCACAGTGCAAGCCGATTCGGTAAGCGTTCTGGGAACAGTGGCCCCCGGCGGCTCGGCGGGGATACTGGCAATCGAATCCGACGTAGTATTCGATCAGTCGGCCGGGCTGGCGATCGAAATCGGCGGACTGCTGGCCGGCGATCAACACGATCGCCTGGATGTCAGCGGCGACGCAGCGCTCGGCGGCGTGCTGCAGATCTCGCTGAGCAACGGATTCACGCCGCAGACAGGCGAGGCGTTCGACATCCTGGACTTCGGCAATCTCAACGGGACAACGTTCGACAGCATCGATCTGATCGGAGCCGCGGCGTTCCTGTCGTGGAACTTCTCGGCCCTGTACACCAACGGACAGATAACAGTCGGCGGACTCGCACCGGTAATCGGCGACACCGACGGAGACAGGGACGTGGACACCGACGACTACGACGCGCTAGTGGCCGCGTTCGGAGCATACGACCCCAACGCCGACTTCAACAACGACGGACACACCGACCTGGCGGACTTCGCCATGATGCGAGAAAACCTTGGCTACAGCGAGACACCAGCGCCCTCGACCTTGGCTCCGACCCCGACACCCGAACCAGCGACACTCATATTGATGGGCGCAGCGATCCCGCTGATCCTGAGGCGAAAACGCAAAACATGACCCAGACCCGCCGGGCTACTTCCTTTTCTTGGTCTTCCCGAATCTGGCTTCCCAGATCGCCACGAGTTCTTTGACCTTCTCGGGATTCTTCGACGCCAGGTCCGTGATCTCGGTCTTCTCTTTGGTGATGTTGTGGAGCTGCCAGGGTCGGCCGCCTTCGGCGACAACTTTCCAGTCGCCTTTTATAATCGCTCGGGTCCCGGCGTGGTTGAAGTAGTAAGCCCGATCGTGGTCCTGTTTGCCGCCGGTGATCATCGGGACCAGCGAGGTCCCTTCGTTCGGCTTGATTTCCTTTCCGGCGAACTTCTCGGGATACTTCACGCCGGCCAGGTCAATGCACGTCGAGAGGATGTCGACCATGTGGCCGCGCTGCTGGGTGACCGAACCTTTCTTGATCTTGAGCCCCTTTGGCCAGTGCATGATGCACGGCACGCACGAGCCGCCTTCGTGTACGTTGGACTTGTATCGCCTCAGCGGGGTGTTCTGCGCGTTGGCCCAGTTGTGGCCCACACTGTGATAGGTATCCGGCCCGCCTGACGGCACGTCGTAGTTGTCGCCGACACTGATCTTCTTGCCCTTGGCTTTGGCCTTGGCGATGATGTTCGTCGCTGTGTTCCAGCCGTTTCCGCTGAGGTGCTCGGGGCAGGCCCCGTTGTCGTTGGTGTAGATGATCAGCGTATCGTCGAACCGATTAGTTTTCTTCAGGGCCTTTACGATCTCGCCGACGGCCTGGTCCATGTGATCGACCATCGCGGCGTAAACCGCCATGTTCCGTATTCGCCACTCCTTGTGGTCGATCGTATCGAAGTCCTGCACGCGAGGCTCTCTTTCGGGAAGCGGCCAGCGTTTGGCGTCGATGATTCCCATCTTCAGCATGCGAGCGTATCGTTCGGCCCGCAGCTTCTCCCATCCGCCTTTGTAGCGTTCGAGGTATTTCTGCGTGGTCTTTTCCGGTGCGTGCATGGGCCAGTGGGCCGCGGTGAACGCCACGTACTGGAAGAACGGCTTGTCGGACTTGGCGAAGTTCTCGATCTGTCGGATCGCTTCTGATCCGATCTTGTCGGTGTAGTAGTAGTCGTCTCCGTCGGGCTCCGTCGGCTCTGTCCCGCGCGTGAGCGTCATCGGGTCGAAGAACGATCCGGCGCCGGTGATCGTGCCGTAGAAGTCGTCGAAGCCGCGTTGGATCGGTCCGTTCTTCTTACCGTTCTTGGACAGGTGCCATTTGCCGACCATCCCGGTTTGATATCCCGCCGGTTTGAGCAGTTGCGGGATGGCGACTTGCGAATCGCCGAGCGAATTACTGTATCGCCCGCTCATGAGCGTCGCCCGCGTCGGCCAGCATCGCGCCGTCCCGTAGAACTCGGTGAACCTCACGCCGCCTGAGGCCAGTGCGTCGAGGTTCGGAGTTTTCATCTCGCCGCCATAGCAGCCGAGGTCCGAGAAACCCATGTCGTCAGTGAGGATGACGATTATGTTGGGTCGTTTGGCCGGCCCGGCCGGGGCGGCCGGCGTCAGGCGGGATGTTGCAGCGAAAACGGCTCCGGCGGACAAGGTCTTTAGAAAATCACGACGCTTCATGGCGGGTCACTCCTGGCGGGTCTATGTTAATGTGCAAACGGCACAAGATACGATTGATTCGCCGCCATTGATACCGTACAATCAGGTTCAAGTCGAGACGTAAATCGCCCAACCGACTACCGGTTGCGTGCCGGTAAGGAGAAACGAGCCAATGAAGCGTAGCATTGCAGACGGAAAACAAATATCTCCGGTAAAATTGGCGCTGGCGTCGCTGGTCCTGGGGCTTCTGGCCGCGGCTGGCTGTGTCAACGTACGCGTGCCGGACATCCCGCCTATCCCGCGCATCCCGGACATTCCCGACGGACGCCACGGACGGACCACTGAAACTGTCGTAACCGAGTTGGGCTACGGCACGCTCGTGATCGACGATGGGCGCCGGATCCTGGGCTGGTGGCGAATCGACGAGAACAGCGGTATCTACGAGCTGCACGAACCGCCGCAGACACAAACCGGCCAGCCCAACGGACGTGAACGCACCGTCGAAACAATCTCGCGCAGGCATGTTATCGGGTTCCAGAAGAAGTAAGCCCGTCGGACGCGCACGCAATTCACGCCGGTCGATTGAACCGGTACTCTAAGACGAACCGGGGGTCGGGAGCCGAAGATGGACAAATCAGCAGGCATGTCGTTGACGCGTAGACAAGCGTTGAAACTATCGGGATTATCAATCGCGGCGCTGGCGTTTTCCGGACTAACTCGCGCCAAGTCCGCACCGATCAAACCAAAACCCAACATCATTGTCTTCTTCACCGATGACCAGGGCTGGTGCGATACTTCGGTACGGATGTTGCGCGGCGTGGCCGAGTCGGCCAGCGACTGTTACCAGACGCCGGCGCTTGAGAGACTGGCCAGGCGCGGGATGATCTTCTCGTCGGCGTACTCCCCTGCTCCGGTATGCACGCCGTCGCGCAGCAGCGTGCAGTTCGGCAAGACACCGGCCAGGCTCCGGCAGACAGTCGTCCACGACGTACTGGCCAAGAGCCGCGGGATCGACTGCAAGAACGAAATCGCCATACCGCAGATGGTCAAGTCCGCCGAGGCCAGCTACCTGACGGCCCATTTCGGCAAATGGGGCTTCCCGCCGCGATCGCCGCGGGATTGCGGCTATGACGTGTCGGACGGCAACACCAACAACGGCGACGGCGACTGGGTTTCGTTCAAGAAGAAGATCCCGCTGCCGAGCGACGATCCCAAGCGGATCTTCAGCATCACCAAGCGGGCCGAAGCTTTCATGGAAAAGTGCGGCAAGGCGGGCCGTCCGTTCTACATGCAACTGTCGCACTACGCGGCCCACGTCCAGCATTTCGCCAGACAGGATACGATCGACAAATACCTCAAAACCAAGCCCGGCGCCAAGTTCAACAAGCACGACTTCGCCGACCCGCCGCCGAGGCGAAACGCCTGGGGACCGCTGTACGCGGCGATGATCGAAAACCTCGACACGAGCCTGGGCATGGTGCTCGACAAGCTCAAGGACCTCGGCATTGAGGACAACACGTACGTCATATTCACATCCGACAACGGCGGCGGCTTCCGCGGCAACAAACCGCTGCGAGGCGGAAAAGCCAACCTGTGGGAAGGCGGTCTCCGCGTGCCGACGGTAGTAGCCGGACCCGGCGTTAAGTCCGGGACCTATTGCGACAAGCCGATCGCCGGATGGGACATCTACCCGACAATCGCCGATCTTGTCGGACATACCGCCCCGCCATGCAGGAATCTTGACGGCGGGAGCCTGCGCCCACTGTTTTCCGATCCGAAAAACGGAACCGTCAAGCGAGGCGTAGACGATCTGGTCTTCCACTTCCCGTGGTACGCCGGCACCCCGGTCAGCGCCATACGCAGCGGCGACTACAAACTGATGCTGCACCTGAACACCGGCCAGTCGCTGCTGTTCGATCTTTCAAAGGATATCGGCGAGACCAACGACCTGTCGGAATCGATGCCCGATCTGGCGAAGAAACTCAAGGGCAAGCTGAAGGCCTATCTCAAGAACGTTGGGGCCGAAGACATCCGAGACATGCGCGCCGCCCGGCGGGCCGAACTGCTCGAATACAAGGCCCGAGCACAGAAGAGCATCGGCAAGATAAAGAGTTCTATTCGCACGGCCGGCACAAAAGAGAAAAAAGACGCCCTGCAGAAGAAACTCGAGCGGGAACTGAAACGCATGAAGAACCACGACAACGGGCTCGATCAACTGCACCGAAGCATCAGTTCAAAAACCTGGTGAGCCGAGCGAAAATTGCGTCAATAGGCGTCGCCTATGTGCGTTTTATATGGGGGAAGCGGCTATAGCCTCAGAGGCGATCGGCCAGTATAATGCCCCGCTGCACTGACGGGCTTGACGACCCGCCAGGGCGGTACTTGGCTCGCGGCGGTCCCAAGGCTGCGCAAACCTTGAGGTCGATGCGCATAACCGCTTTCACTACAAGACATTCCTAAAACCAGAGAGTGATACTCAGCATGAAGAAATTCGCACTTATACAGTTCGCACTTATCGCATTACTGGCACTATCGGCCGCCGCAGAGCCGATTCGGGTCCTGTTCATCAGCGGGCGGAACAACCACAAGTGGAAACTGACGACCCCGTCGCTGAAGAAGACAATGGAGGACAGCGGGCGATTCAAGGTCACAGTCACGGAAAAACCGGCCGAGATCAGCGCCGAGATGTTGAAGGATTACGATCTGATCTTCAACGGCTGGACCGGATTCCCCAAGACCAAAGGACACCTCTGGGGACTCGACACCGAAAAGGCGATCGACGATTTCGTCGCAGGCGGAAAAGGCATGGCCTCGTTCCACGCCGGTAGCTCCAGCTTCCACGATTGGGACGGGTACCAGAAGATCATCGGAGCGGTCTGGGGCAAAGGCACCGGACACGGTCGATACCACAAGTTCACCGTCAACATGACCGAGATCGATCACCCGATCACAAAAGGCATGAAGAGCTTCGAGACGTCCGACGAATTGTGGCATCGCATGGCGGTCCTGCAGCCCACGCCGGGTCGCAAAGTGCTCGCGGTC
This sequence comes from uncultured Planctomycetaceae bacterium, assembly GCA_964392945.1. Taxonomy (GTDB): domain Bacteria; phylum Planctomycetota; class Phycisphaerae; order SM23-33; family SM23-33; genus BS750m-G57. The sequence goes on from CAYMSH010000314.1 coordinate 7,346, forward strand.
GCGATGAGCGCCAAAGCGAACCGCGGAACCGGCGAAAACGAAGCGATCGCAATCTGCACGACATTCGGAAAGGGACGCGGTTTCTACACATCGCTGGGCCACGACGTCAGATCACTCGAAACTCCCGGATGCAAGCTGCTGATGCTCCGCGGACTCGAATGGGCCGCGACGGGTAAAGTCACCATCGGAGCGACGGAAAGCAAACCGGCCCCGGCGCCGGGCAAAACATCTCCGGCGCTGGCGGCCACAATGAGCTACAAGTATCCCGGCGATCGGGCAGTACTCAACACCGCCAAAGATTACGTTCGCAAGACAGCGGCGACTGACGCCAAGTCGCGTCAGGCGGTCGCCGCAGAACTGGGCGCTATGCTCAAGAGC
>CAYMSH010000315.1:0-7680 GCA_964392945.1 uncultured Planctomycetaceae bacterium
TTTTGCGCGTTTTTTTCCGAGTTTTATGGCAATGTTCGCCAATATCGCTATTTGGGGGTCTGGTCTTCCATCAGCATGTGTATTTCGTCCCAGGTCGGGATCGCGGCTTGTGCGCCGAATTTCGTGCAGGCCAGAGCTCCGGCGGCGTTGGCGATTCTCGCCGCGGCGGCCGCCGATTCGCCCCTGGCGATCGCAGCAGCCAGGTTGCCGGTGAATGCGTCGCCGGCTCCGGTTGTATCGACGATGTCAACGCGGTAGGGCGACACCCTTGCGATTTCGCCGTCCGCCGAGACCACGAGCGAGCCCCTGGCCCCGGTCTTGAGGACAGCGACGCGTGCACCGCGCTCGATCAGTTGGGAGGCTACTTGCCTGTCGGCCCGTTCTTCTGCGGCCTGGATTCCGGTTATCTGCTCGGCTTCGATCGTGTTCGGCGTGATTACATCGACCGCGAGCAGTTCGTTTGGCAGCGGGCCGGGGACCGGGCTGGGGTCCAGCACGATCCTGCAGGAATGCCGCCTGGCCAGATCCATCGCCGCACGGACCGTCGGCAGGGGTATTTCCAGTTGGAGCACGACGAGGTCGGCTTGAGCGAACAGTTCGGCCCTGGAGAAGACATCGTCAGGCGAAAGGGCCATGTTGGCGCCGCCGGAGATTACGATCGAGTTTTCCCCGAGCTTATCGACCATGATCATCGCCGCGCCTGTCGGTGTCTCGGGAGTCACCATAACGCTGTCGCAATATATTCCGTCATTGGCCAGAACGCCTCTGAGTTCGTGTCCGAACGGATCGTCGCCGACTCTCGCCAGCATAATGCAGTTTGCCCCGGCCCGAGCGGCGGCCACCGCCTGGTTGGCGCCTTTGCCCCCGGGCGACATAGTCAACCCGTCACCGGATATAGTCTGCCCGGGCCCCGGCATCTGCGCCACGCGCACAACAAGGTCCATATTGATCGATCCGACAACAAGAATTGTTGGTTGGTCAGGCATATAAAACCTTTGTGGCAGTTGGCAGTAGGCAGTTGGCCACGGCAAAGGCAACGACCCAGACAACGGCGATGACAACAGGTTTGGTCGTAAGGTTTTGTCGTTAGGTTCTCGTCGTTGCCAACTGCCTACTGCCAACTCCCAACTCCCAACTGCCAGCCGTTAGGCCCACTGCAAGTCCGGGCCGCCTTTTCTGACTTTGCCCAGCACCCAGCATCGCTGGGAGGCTTTGGTCAGTTCGGCCATTACCGAGTTGACGAACGTCGGCGCCACTACAAGCACAAACCCGACGCCCATGTTGAACACTCGCATCATCTCAATTGAATCCACCGGGCCCCTGGCCGCGATCAGTTTGAAAATGTTCGGGGTCTCCCAACTGCTTCGCTTGACCCGAACGGTAAGTCCGTCGGGCAGCACGCGTGGGAGATTTCCCGGCAAACCGCCGCCAGTTATGTGGGCCATCGCCTTTACGACCTGTTTGACTTTGTACTTCTTGAGCACGTTCATGACCGCGCGAACGTATATTTTCGTCGGGCGGAGCATTTCGTCGCCGACAGTCGAACCGCCCAGCAGCGGCGGTTTGGAACCGTATTTGTACCTGGCCCGGTCCAGCAGCACTCGGCGTGCAAGTCCGTATCCGTTTGAGTGCAGTCCGTCTGAAGCGATCGCGATCGCCACGTCGCCGACCTGGGTTTTGCTGCCGTCGATCACCTTGTCCCGCTCGACAACGCCGACGGCGAAGCCGGCCATGTCGAACTCGCTGGGCTTGTAGAAGTCCGGCATTTCGGCGGTCTCTCCGCCCAGCAGGGCGCAGTTGCTTTCCAGGCACCCATCGGATATTCCCTTGACGATCTCGACCATTCGCTCGGGCGCGAGTTTGCCTACCGCCAGGTAGTCCAGGAAGAACAGCGGTTCGGCTCCTACGCAGATCAGGTCGTTAACGCTCATCGCAACCAGGTCGATTCCGACAGAGTCGAGTTTGTCGGCTCCGATGGCGACTTTGAGTTTTGTGCCGACTCCGTCTGTGCACGCTACGAGGACCGGGTCCTTGTAGTTTCGCTTCAGGAGTCTTTCTGCGAAGTCCAGGCTGAACAGGCCGGCGAATCCGCCGAGTTCATCGACGACGCGCGGCGTATAAGTTCGCTTGACCAGAGGGCCTATCTGACGGACCATCTCCTCGCCGGCGTCGATGTCGACACCGGCCTGTTTGTACGTTATCGGGCGCGTTTGGTTCTTCTTGGCCATGGGCATATCGTACCAATCATCTCGCCCGATGCAACCGCGCGTTGCGTAAAATGAACAGTTTATCAGTTTTCATTCGGCCCGATCCCTGCTAAAACTGTGTGTTCCATGGATTCATTTACGCTGGAAAAGATTGAATTTGACGAGATTCGCAGGCTGCTGGGCGCGTTCTGCGCTACGTCCACAGGCAAGAAGCTGGCCCTGGGCATCGCTCCGGCCGGCGATATCGAGACCGTCGATCGCCGCTTGAGACGAACCTCGCAGATGGTCCAGGCTATTCGCGACGCCGGAAGGCTTCCCTTCGCCGGCGTGTGCGACATCACTGAAGCTGTTGGCCGGGCCGCCCCAGGCGGCGGGGCTGGCGGAGAGGATTACGCCAGGATCGCATCGGCGATCAGGGGAGCCGCCCAGGTCGGCGAGCATCTTCGCTCCCTGCCGGACGAACTGGACGAAATTGCACGCCTGGCGCGCGGGATCGGAGATTTTCGCCGACAGGCCGACGAGATCGATCGAGTCGTAGCCTCAGACGGATCGATCCGCGACGACGCATCGGACAAGCTCCGGTCCATCCGTCGCGAAACCGACGCTACGGCGCGAGGCATTCACGATGTCATGCAGGATTATGTAAGGCGACCGGACGTGGCTAAGTTCCTGCAGAGCACCAACGTGACAATGCACGGAGACCGCTACGTGCTGGCGGTAAAAAGCGAGAATCGAGGGCGGGTCCGCGGCGTGGTGCACCGGGCCTCGAATACCGGAGCCACTGTGTTCGTCGAGCCGAGCGCGTCTGTCGAGTTGAACAACCAACTGGCCTGCCTGGCCGATGACGAGCGGAAGGAAATCCAGCGACTGCTGGGCGAACTGGCGTTTCTGATCGTCGCCAAGGCCGACGATATCCTCTCTACGATGGATGCGGTCTCGCTGGTCGACCTGATATCGGCCAGGGCCCAATACTCGTTGAAATACGACATGGTCCGGCCCGATGTGTCGTCCGGCGGGGTGATGGACATACACATGGCCCGCCACCCGCTGCTTGTCGATCAGGCCCCGGCGGTCTCGGGTTCCCGCGGCCCGGCCAGCCAGTTGGAAGCAGTCGTCCCGATCGACATCCGCCTCGGCGGTGATTTCGATCTGCTGGTGATCACCGGCTCGAACACCGGCGGCAAGACCGTAACGCTGAAGACCACCGCATTGATGGTCGTAATGACTCATTGCGGGATGCACATACCGGCCAGGCGCGGAGCGAAGATTCCGCTGATCAGCGACGTGCTGATCGATATTGGCGACGAGCAGTCGCTGGAGCAGTCGCTCAGTACGTTCGGGGCGCACATAAAGCGCATAGGCCACATTCTCGACAACGCGAGAAAGGGTACGCTGGTCCTGCTTGACGAATTGGGCTCGGGAACCGATCCCGACGAAGGCGGAGCCATCGGCCAGGCGATACTCGACCAGCTCAGCGAAAGCGGATCGCTGGTGATGGCCAGCACCCACCTGAGCGTGCTGAAGGCTTATGCGTACAATCGCGATCGGGTCGACAACGCGTCAGTCGAGTTCGATGTCGAAACGCTCTCGCCGACTTACGAACTCCGGATCGGAACGCCTGGTGAATCTCACGCGATTACCGTCGCCGAGCATCTCGGACTGGCCGAGCCCGTGGTCAAGGCCGCTCGGAAATACTTCTCCAGCCGCGGTCAACAGTTCCGCAAAGCGATCCAGGCCACTGGCGCCGCTCGCCAGCAGGCTGAAGTCGCACGCACCGAGGCTGCGGCCGCTCACGCCGAAGCCCTCAATCGAAAGGACGACTACGACGCGCGCATCGCCGACGTCCAGGGGCTCCGCAGCGAGTTCCTGACATGGCTTGCGGCGATCGACGACATGAAACCGGGCGATCAGATATTCGTCCCGTCGTTGAAACGCAAATGCACGCTTGTGCGGATGGAGCTGCACAGGCAGGTTGTGCTCGTAGAGGCCGGACATATGCAGATGGAAGTGCCGATCAACGATCTGATGCCGACTCTGGGACAGGACGATCTTCGAAAGGATGTTGACGAACTCCGCAAGCAGTTGACCGCTCAAGGCGCCGAACTCCAAAGCGAAAAGGACAAGGCCCAGGATACACGGCGAAAATACAATGCACAACTCCAGGAGATGAAAGAGGCCCGCTCGCAGTTCGATCGCTGGTCGAAACAGATCGTCGCAGCCAAGGTCGGCGCCAAAGTTCCCATCGCGAGAAATCCGGGCTCCGGAGTGCTGCAGTCGCTGGACCTTGGCAGCGGGCGAGCCGTTGTAAAAATACCCGCCGGCCCGGTCGAACTGGCTATTGAAGAACTTTTTCCGCAGAAAGGACCGTTCGCTCGGGGCGCCGATCGCGGCGGGAAAAAGCGGGCGAAAAAGCGTTCCGATAGACCGATCAAACGCCGGCGAGCCGAATCGAAAAAGGCTCGTTCGTCCAGGCAGGCGGTCCTGGCTACTGAGCCTGGGGCCGAGATATACGTAGTTCCGTTCGGCAAACGGGCCACGCTGATACGCTTCATTATCGACAAGGATATGGCGGTAGTCCAGTCCGGCGCGTTTGAGGTGCAGATAGCGATCTGCGACTTAGAGCCGCTTGGATACAAGTAGTCCGCCCAGATTGATTGAGCGGCGGATTTTGTCTATCCAATCGAATGGCGTATAATTAAATGGTGTCTGAGTTCAAGTTCGCCGATGAGATATTCGGCGTACTTAGAGGTATGGGATGCAATGTTGCTGGAAATCCCGGCCGGCGGCGTTCACGCTGGTGGAATTGCTTATCTCGATAGTGGTTATACTGCTTTTGCTGACTTTGGCTGTGCCGTCGCTGCAGATGGCCATGGCGCATGCCCAGCAGTACAAGTGCACAAGCAATCTACGCCAGCAGGCCCAGGCCCATGCCGGCTACGGCGGCGAGTTTGACTTCAACAAAGCCCCGATCAGGTGGAGTATGGGCAGTTCGTTCAGCTATTATCTGGTTTCCCCTAACGTGAAGATGTTCAGGCAGCCGGTCGGGCAGGGAATACTGGTCGCCGAAAACTACCTGGCGTTAAAGACGCTGCTGTGTCCGTCGTCGTCGATGCTGGAGGACTCTCTGGTCGATCAGGAGTCCTGGGTCAAGAGCAGCATATCCGGATCGTCGTATTCATACTTCTGGCGCCACAGTTCTACAGTGCAGAGTAGGGCGGACATCGCCGCGGGGTACAAGTACTCAGAAGCCCAGAACGAAGGACGCTACGGTCTGGCGATGGACTTCAATGCAATGTCGGGCCATAGCTATACAGGGGCCGTCGGGTCCGACGATTGGCCCAGCCACCCGGTGTTGGGCCAGGTCAATATCGCCTACAGCGACGGCAGCGTAGGCACAGAGGATAACCGCAAGGTCGTGCTCAAGCCGCCGTTTTCGACAAAAGCCAAGCTGGACTGGTGGGAACTGGCGCACAAGGCCCGCAAGATCCGCGACTAACTCTCGTGCTGCGAGTCGGCAGACGCCAGCGTTCGGCAGTGCGCCGCGACAGCCAGGGCCAGACCCGCGGGGTTGTATCCGCCTTCCAGCGTTGAGACCAGGCGCCCCGAGGCGTGCTTGTCTGCAATGTCGAGCATTATCTGCGTAAGCTCTGAGAAATCGTCATCGCTAAGCCGGAAACCGCCGAGGGGATCGTCAATTCGCGAATCGAAGCCGGCCGAGATCAGGACTAACTGCGGCTTGAAGGCCTCTGCGGCCACCACAAGTTTGTCCTTGAAGGCTCCTACTATCTCGCGTTGTCCGGCGCCGTGGCGAAACGCGCAGTTGATAGTTGTTCCGACCCCGGCGCCGCGTCCGGCTTCGTCGGGGCTTCCGGTTCCGGGATACAAGGGCCACTGGTGGGTGCTGAAGAACAGCACTGACGGATCGGAGTAGAATATCTCCTGGGTTCCGTTTCCGTGGTGTACGTCCCAGTCAGCGATGAGTACTCGCGATATGTTATGTTTCTTCTGGGCGTGTTTTGCGGCGATTGCGACGTTGTTGAACACGCAGAATCCCGAGCCGCGGTCCGGGCCGGAATGGTGTCCCGGCGGTCTGACTGCGCAGAATGCGTTGCGGTGTTTCCCGGATACGACGAGGTCTACGGCCAGGCATACCCCGCCAGCGGCTTTAATCGCCGCGTCGAGCGAGTCGGCCGATACGTCGGTGTCGCCCATGGACAGCATACTCCGCCCCGAGGTGATGTCGCTTCGGACCTGGTCGAGGTATCTCTGGGTGTGGACCGTGAGAATCTCTTCATCACTTGCGTCGCGAGGTTTGATGATCTCCAGGCGCCCGCGGAAATCTGTCTGTTCTATGAGACCCACAATCGCTTCGAGCCGGGCCGGCGATTCGGGGTGTCCGCGTCCGGCGAAGTGCTTCTTGTAGATTGGGTCGTAAACAAATGCAGTCACTGGATGGGCTCCTGTCGTCGAGTTTTTCCGCTGCTGGGCTCGGGGTCCCCGGCAGCCGGAGGCGATCATCGCCGCGGCGCACGCTCCGGCGGAGTATTGCAGGAAATCTCGACGCCGGAGGTCTGTGCGTTCATCAGTCATAGTTCTATCACCGTAACGGATTGTAGTGGTCCGCCGCGGCCGGCGGAAGCAGAATATCGACAGTGTGCACAAGTCAAGATTGACCCGGCGGATATCGTTTACTTGTCGAGCGCCGGCCGGTATGATATCCGGCTTGCACTCCAGACCGAACCCTGTAAGAAAATGCCTGTAAAGCTTAAGGACTTTATCGACGAGTTGACATCCTGCTACCTGCTGGACGCCGAGCAGTGTGCGCTGTGTTTGGCGCAGTTCGGGATCGATGCCGACAGCGGCCAGGCCGAGGTTTTCGCCGCCCGGCTTGTCGAACACGGGCATCTTACGCAGTTTCAGGCCTCGGCGGGTCTGCAGATGCGATCCAGCGCCCTGGTGATCGGAGATTATCACGTTCTGGACATGATCGGCTCCGGCGGGATGGGGCAGGTCTACAAGGCCAGGCACCGGATCATGAAACGCCTCGTGGCGATCAAGATCATGCACACCGCCAAGGCGACAAATCCAAATCTTGTCCAGCGGTTTTACAGGGAAGTCGAGGCCGCCGCGCGGCTTTCGCATCCGAATATCGTAACGGCGTACGACGCCGGCGAGACCCCGGGCGGTCTGTACCTGGCGATGGAATATGTCGACGGGGTAGACCTGTCGGTGATCCTGAAAGCTGTTGGGGCTCCCAGCGTTAACCAGGCGGTGAACATAACCCTCCAGGTCGCGCGAGGACTCGCCTACGCTCACAGACATCGTGTCATACATCGCGACATCAAGCCGGGCAACCTGCTGCTGGACCGCGACGGGACTGTGAAGATCCTGGATATGGGGCTGGCGAGATTCACCGAAGCCGAGGCAGCGGAACTCTATCTGAACATGATAGGCCACCAAATGGGCACAGAGC
>CAYMSH010000316.1:0-7673 GCA_964392945.1 uncultured Planctomycetaceae bacterium
CAACCTAACATGCGCCAAACTTGAAGAAATATATTCTCACATGCGATAGCCCTGGTGTGGTATCCGCACGCCTTGAAATGTTGCGGCAGCGTGACGGCCCGGGGCAATGTGTCGCGAAAATGGGCCGCCAGATCCCATACCTTTATCGTGTCGGGGCGAAGTCCTGTCATGAGCGACTGTCGCGAGGGAGAGCAGACCGCCTCCTGGCAATATGCCCGCTGGAACACCATTCCGCGTTTGGCCAGCTTGTCGATATTCGGACTCTTGGCGGTCTTGTCGCCATAGCACCCCAGTGTCGGACGAAGATCGTCGATCGCGATAAAGAGCACATTCGGCTTCGAGGCGCCTTCAGCGGCCCGCAGCGGGCCTGTGGCCATAGTCGCCGCGCCGAAACCTGCAATCTTCAGAAAACTCCGTCGCGTGATTTCTCTCATCGTGTCACCAAGCGTCGATTGACCGCTTGAGACATGATAAGCCCGCCGGACATCCCGGGTCCACAGCAATATCGGCGCATGTACTCAACCGATTGCGATCAGGTCTTGTTGGCGGCCTGGTGCATTTTCCAGAGGCTCCGCCACGTGGCGGCCGCTCGGTCCATCAGGCCCATGTTCTGCAGACTCAGCGCCAGTGCGGCGCGGACTTGCGTGTTGTCCGGAGCGCCTTGTGCGGCGGCTTCCATTTCCTTGACCGCCAGGTCGAACTGTCGCCGATCGGTATACAGCAAACCGAGGCGATAGTGCATATCGACGTATTCGCTCTCGATGTCGAGCACGCGTTTGAAAGTTTCGATCGCCTCGTCGCTCTGTCCGAGCTCCTGCCGGCAGACCCCCAGCTTCACCAGCGCCTGCACGTAAGACGGGTTGATTTCCGTTGCGAGCCGGAACTGCTCCATCGCCTCGCCGGTTCGATCTTCAGCCCTCAGCAGCACGCCGTATCGGTAGCGTACGTCGGCATGGTCGGGCTTGCGCCGCACCTCGGCTGCGTGACGCTCTATCTGCATGTGAAGCAAGTCATCGTTATCCAGCGAGACATCGCTGTGGTCTCCGGGGTGTCCGGTCTCAAAGCTCTTGAGGAACTCGTCGGCGACGGCGGCCTTTAGCTGCAGACGGGCCATTTCGGTCATCAACAGCGAGGTGTTCGGCTCTATCGACGCGGCGAGATCGAAGCTGTTCATCGCCTGTTCGACGTCTCCCGAGGCGGCTTGGGCTACGCCGAGCCCTACGTAGCTGAGCATCGCCCTGTCGTTGAGTTCCGCCGCGTTGTGGAAGGCGTCGGCGGCCTGGTCCCAGCGCCCGCATATCAGGTGATGGGTTCCCAGCTTTACGTTGGCTTCCAGGAAATCCGGCTGCAGGTTCAGCGCGACATGATAGTGCTTCAGTGCGGCCTCGTCATTGCCGGTTTCGTTGTACAGATCGCCGAGGCGCACGTGCAGATCGGGGAACTCGCCCTGCTGCTGCAACAGTTCGTGCAGTCGTTCGATAGCTTCTGGAGTTCTACCCGCGGCCACGAGCGATTCGACCTCGTCGTCCATCAATGACCAGTTCTCCGGCTCCAGCGCGATGGCGTTTTCGTATTCGGCGACGGCCTGTTCGTATTGACCCGATCGATGGTACAGATGAGCAAGGGCCACACGCACGCCGGTTTCGCACGGTTTGGCCTCGCAGAGGGCCTCGTACTGTGCGATCGCCTCGTCTACGTCGCCCTGGACCACTGCGATCGCCGCCAGGCGTTCTCTGGCCGGGAGGCAACCTTCGTCTTCGGCGACGAGATCGCGATAGTATTCGGCGGCCTTTTCGCAGTATCCGAGCTTCTCGTTGCAGAAACCGATGGCGAACAGGACCGCGGATTCTCCGGGATTGTGCTGATTGGCGATCTTCAGTTCGTCAAGAGCCGCAGCGGGATTACCGGACTCATCCAGCGCGCATGCCAGGGCGAGCCTGGCCGCATGGTAGTCGGGCTTGAGCCTGCAGGCGCCTTTCAGCTCCCTGACGGCCTGTTCCAACTGCATGGCCCTGAGATGCGCTAACCCGAGATGGAATTTCAGGTCGGGCCAATCGGGATGCTCAGCACAACAGGCTTTCATCTCTTCGATACCGGTAGCCTGCGGCGACCAGAAGTATCGATCGAGCATGTCGCTGATGTCGCTGTTGAGTCCCTTTCCAAGTAGTTCCAGTATGTGGCTCATTTCGTCTTTCCCTCCTCAGGCCGCCAGCGAGGCCAACGCCTCGCGGGCCTGAGCGTATCCAGGCTTGAGTTCCAGCGCTCGCAGCAGGTGCTGCTTGGCTTTTTCGGTTCGCTTGCATTTATTCAACAGATCCGCCGCGTGAAGATGCACGTCAGGCCAGTCCGCTCCGTATTCAATGGCCCGCGTGATGTGCTCGGCCGCCTTTCGGCTCTGTGCTGTTCGATCGCACAGATCGGCCATCTGCATCCTCGCCTTAACATATCTGGGATTTATGTCCAGCGCGGCTTTGGCGTGATCCGAAGCCCGCGTGATATCGCCGAGCCGCTGGTGGGTTCGGCTGGCGTAATAGTGAAGGTCTGCGTATCGGCTGTGATCTTCCAGCGCGATCGCCAACACTCCGGCCAGCACGCCGAACAGATCGTTGTCCACTTCGCTTTCCGGCAAGTTCAGCATTGCCTCGGGCAGGGCCGAATCCATCGTGATGTACTTTGCCAGTTGCCTTGCCGGGCTGGGCTCCTGCTCGCTTGGCTGCTCGGGCAGTCGCAGAACGAATCGACTCCCGGCCTGGTGCAGCGCGTTGGCGGCCATTGAAAGCTGCCGCGCGATCAGCAGGTTGTCCGGTTCAAGATCAAACGATCTCTGGAAGCATCGCAGCCCCTGTGCGAAGTCTCCCTGCGCCGATACCGTCAGGCCCAGGTAGTAGTGAGCCTGAGCATTGTCGCAGTCGCTGCGAACCGCATTGGATATATGCGCCGCCGCCTCTTCGAAGCGTTCCTCGGCGGCATAGAACAGTCCAAGCTGCAGTTGAATCCCGCTGTCGTCGCCGAACTTGCGAGCCGCCTGGTACAACGACATCAGGGCTCGCTCCTTATCCCCGCCACGCCATTGGGCCTCCGCTACTTTGCGCCAGGCGTCGGGCCCGCCGTCCGCATGGGCGATCTTCTCCATCTCCGCGGCGCACTTGTCGAACTTCCGATTCCTGGCGTAGCAGGCAACGAGATACGCAGTAAGGTTAGCACGAGACCCTATCGCCCTGGCCGCAGCGCTGAGATGCCTTTCGGCCTGGCGGTAGTCCGAGGTCCGCATGGCTTCGAGTCCCATCGCTCGCTGGGACATCGCGCCGTAATAGACCGCCATCTGGCCCAGCGGCCCGGGATGATCTCCCAACGGGCTGAGCAGCTCGGCCGCCGCCTGGTAGTCGCCTCGACGATACCGCAGCATACCGTGGGTGTACTGCGAAACCTCGTGCGACGTCTGCCTGGATAACTCGGGTTTATTCTTTCTGCCAAACATCTTCCTGCAGAGCCTCCTATTTCTCCTAAGGAAGTTATCGGCACAGTTTCAGGGGCAGTGAAGTAAGCGATCCGACAATATGATTTGAGCGGCAGACCCCGATTGCGCGTGCATACATCACCTGATATCACAGGGGATTACACCGAAAAAGAGATGCAGTTTACAGCTAGTACGCCCCGCGGCCGCTGAGAACGGCGGGGATCGTCTGCACCACGATCAGCAGGTCAAGCAGCAGCGAGCGATTCTGGATGTAGTACAGGTCAAGCTCCACCCACTCGTCGAAGCCGACTTCGCTCCGCCCGGAGATTTGCCACAGGCACGTCAGACCCGGTTTCACGCCGGTACGCAACTTGGCGCGATCGGAAGCCTGCTCGGCCTCGGGGGCCCACAGGGGCCTGGGACCGACAATCGCCATCTCGCCTTTCAGCACGTTCCAGAATTGGGGCAGCTCGTCGAGGCTGGAGTTCCTGAGGAACTTGCCTATTGGCGTCAGTCGCGGATCGTCGGCTATCTTGAAGACAGGTCCGTCCTGCTCGTTAAGGTGAGCCAGGAACTTCTGGTCTTCTTCGGCGCCTTGTCGCATCGAGCGGAATTTGTACATCGTAAACGGCGTGCCGTCCAGCCCGATTCGAGTCTGCTTGAAGAAGACCGGCCCGCCGCTTGTGAGTTTGACCATAATCGCAACGACACACATGATCGGAGCAAACGCCGCCATCAACACAACTGACAGAACAATATCGCAGCCGCGTTTTACGGCACTATACAAACGCGTTCGAGCCGGGATGACCGGTAGCGGGCCGGTTGATCTGGACGGCTCGGTTCTGGCGCGCCTGGGACGAGCTATGTCAGGGCTGGCCCAGCGGCCGGTTTCCAGCGTGGGCATCTTTCCTGCAATAGTTCGTGTCATTTTCGATTCTCCAACGCCGCGTTTATCTCAGCGCCAGTTTGTAAATACGCTCCATCGATACAGCTATATCCGCCCATGACGGTCCGGCTGCAATCGCTTGTCGAGCTTTCTCTCCGATAACAGAGCACTGGGGCTGACTCTTTAAGTATCGGCAGATCAGCCCAGCAAGTTCATCAACTTCGTCTCCATTAAAGTATACACCGAAATCGCCTAGAACGTCCACGTTTTCCGGTATTCTCGCAGCTAAAATACACCGTCCGTACGCGGCGGCCTCCATCAAGACCAATGACATGCCTTCCAGAACGCTGGGCTGGACGACAATTGCGGCGTTGCTGTAGAGTTCGGCAAGCGCCTGGTCATGCTGCAGGCCGAGGAAGACGGTCCTGTCCGGAGCGTTTTGCCGACACTTTCGCCCGTATGCGGTTGCGTCAATATCGCCGGCGACCGCGAGCTTGTAACCCGGCAGGTCCCCAGAGGCTTTCCGCCAGGCGTCCAGCAGAACGTCGAGCCGTTTTTCCGGCTCGATTCGACCGACGAACAACGCGTATTTGTTCGGGGCCAGAGACCATTTCGGATCGCCAAGCACAGCGCCGGGCCCGACATGCGTAACCGGGCTGACGGAATTGGGAACGAATGAGACGTCCCGCCCGAATCGCTCCTGCAGCTCGGCGGCCAGCGGCTCGGAGACCGCAGTGACCTGGTCAGCGATACGCATCCCGATTTCCAGACCGAGATTCAGCATGCACTTGGCGGGTATGGACCATTTGTCGCGGCGCCAGTCGGCCGCGTGCACCGTCAGCACGACGCCTCGCGATCCCAACGCACAAAGCCAACTCCAAAGCGCCGGACCGGGCGAATGAACGTGCACCACGTCAACGTTGCGACGCAGCAGGTCCCAGGCGGCCGTGGCGGTGTGCGTGAAAGTCTCCAGATTCTTACCGTTCACGCCGCCGGTCAGCAGCACCTTTCCGCCGGTCCATTCCGGAGCCCCGCGGAGATAGTCGCTGCGACCGTAGACTATTATCTCGTGGCCGCGAATGGCCAGTTCGTCGGCCAGCGACTCCACTACGCGTTCGGCTCCCCCGCCGCGAGCAGGGAGACCTCGCAAACCTACCATCGCAATGCGCATCTGGATATCGCCTCCCTGTAGAGGATTTCGAGACGTTCGGATATCAGTTGCGGATCGTGCCTCGCTTCAGTCAGCTCTCTAGCCTTGCGCCCCATTTCGTCGCGAGCGTCGGGGGCCGACAACACTTCGCGTGTAACGCCGACCAGCGAATCGATGTTGTCGGGCTCAAAGAGGCGCCCGGTGCGGCGATCGTCAACCCATTCCCGCAGCGGTCCGCGATCGGGAACGATGACGCATCGACCGGCCAGCATCGCTTCGAGCATTGTCATCGTGGAGTTCTCCAGCCAGCGGCTGGTCACGAGCACCGCGGCGGCACTGTGCATCAGGGCTCCAACTTCTTCGGCTGAAACTTGCCCGGTGAATGTAACGTTGTCAAGCCCGCGGTCCGCCGCGTCGCTGCGGAGTTCGTCCAGCATGGGTCCGTCGCCAGCGAGGACGACTTCTATGTCGTCTATCCGCGCCGCCAGATCGAGCATCATCTCCGGGGCCTTCTCGGGGCTCATCCGACCGGCGAAGAGCACCCGCCGCGGATTGTCAGTTCTTTCGGCCGGTTCGTCAGGCGCCGACACCATGTTCCGCAGAACGATCACTTTGGATCGAGGGGCGCCGATGCGCCGCATGATCCCGCGCATGAATCGCGTGGGACATACGAAGAAATCCACCCAGCGGAAGTAACTCCGCGTGAAACGCGAAATGTAGCTTTCAATCGCCGGAGCCGCTCCGGCAAGACCCGAGCACCCCGCCCCGGCCGCGTGATAATATTTGTTCGGCTGACACCGCATGCAATGCACCCCGTCGCGCGGACGCAGGAAGTGTTTGGCCGGACACGCCAGGCGGTAGTCGTGCATCTGCATCACGATCCCAATCCCGCGTCTGGCCAGGACCGGGAGGATTGACGGTGTAAGATGATGGTACAAGCTGTGGACGTGCGCCACGTCGATCTTGCAAACCCGCAGCAGCGATTCGAGTTTGTTCGCCGCGTCGGTATTGTGGATCATTCGCAAAAGGTTCATCGGGCTGCGCGAGGACGAAAAGTCGAAAAAACGCGGCATTTCAGGGGCATTATCGTCGCGTGCGGTCCCGAACTCCATCACATCATGGCCCGCGGCGCGCTGGGCGTCGGCCATCGCGTTTATGCAACTTTCAACTCCCCCGCCGTAGCCCCAGCCGGGCAGAAACTTGTCGATGTGCAGGATCCTCACGCCGAGTCCTCACTATCGCCGGCGAGGTTCGCAACGCGGAACAACCGCAGGTGAGCCAGCAGTTTTTTCCAGGCTATCCAGGCGCATACGCCAAGCCATTTGGCGCGGTACGTGGTGCGGGCGGTGCAGATCATCCAGCATCGCTCCGGGCAGCGGTGTATGAAATCAACCGCCTTTTTCGCTCGCGGACCGGTCCATATCTCCGGGAACTCTTCATCGATGATATTGCCCATCGCCTGGCCGCGAACCGAGCAACTGTAGACCTCGCCGTCGGCCTGGAGGAAGAACATGTCGCGCCCCGCGCCGCAGCGAATCTCCCAGGGACGCCCGGAAAGGTAGTGGTATGTGCCCCATGCGAAGTGAGCCCGCAGCCAATTCTTCGGCCGCCAGCTTCGCAGACGCCGAGCAATAACTTTTTCAAACGCTCCGGCAAGCCACGCCGGAACGGTCTCGATCGCCACGTCGTCTGAATCCACACCGAGATGCGTGCCGGCGCCGTGCGCGGCGACTATCCCAAGCTCCAGACCCAGACCATCGGCCAGTTTCGCCACGTCGGTAAGCTGATCGAGATTCTCCCGGCTCAGCGTCATGCTGAGTCGCAGCCCGCGATACCCCTCATCGGCCAGCCGATCTATCAGCCCGTGAGCCCGATCGTACGCCCCAGCCGCTCCCCGGATTCGATCGTGAGCCGCCGCCAGCCCGTCCAGGCTCACCGCCAGCCGGATGTCGGGATCGATCCGCCGCAATTCGCCCAGCTTCTCTGCGATTCGATCCGGCAGAAACGCGTTGGTCGATATCGTGATAATCGCGTCGGGACACTGCTTGTGAGCCTCTCGCACGAACTCGACCAGATCGTCGCGGAGGAACGGTTCGCCTCCGGACAGGTTGATCGTCCTCAGCCCGGCCGGGAGTTTGCGCATGTGCTCCGGCGCCAGGCGATCGGGGGTCTGACCCTTC
>CAYMSH010000317.1:0-7654 GCA_964392945.1 uncultured Planctomycetaceae bacterium
GACGTGCTGGTCAAGGCCCGCGACATGGCCCTGCCTCCCGAATGGCCCGACACCGATCACCTTGGCAAGAAGTGGAACGAAGTGCCCAAAGACAAGTACCCGTTCTGGCTGGGCCTGGGAATCGTTTACGAACACTTCCACGCGTCCAAGACCATACGCGGCGCCACGACGGCGCGCATGGTTCCCGAACAGTACATCGAGATGCACCCCGACGACGCAAAAGCCGCAGGAGTCAGAGACGGCGACATGGTCCGTGTTGAGACCCGTCGCGGCCACTACGAAGCGCGCGTGAGCGTTCCGGGCATGCGATCCAAGGTAAAGCCCGGTAGGAACGAAGTGCCCAAGGGATACATCTTCAGCCCGTGGAATCTGTCAGTCGCCGACTCGGCCGATCCGAAGAAAAACAAGTGGCTGGTCAACAAGACCAGCCATCGGGCCTACGATCCGGTTTCCGGCCAGGTAGACTTCAAGAAACTCGCGGCGCGAATTGTCCGCCTGTAGATTCGCCAGCCGCCGTTAAGGATTATATTAATCTGGTGCAGCATGACGTTATCTAGACGTGAGATGTTACAACTCGGCGCCGGTTCAGCGGCCGCCGGTGCGATTGGCGCCGGGCTATATCTGCAAAGAGCTTCATTTCTGCGCAGGGCCCGGGCCGGAGATATTGCATATGTGCGCCCTCCCGGCGCGCTTGCAGAAAGCGAATTCCTCACCAAATGCATTCGGTGCAACCAGTGCGCCGAGGTCTGCGAGAACGACTGCATCCAGTTCGTATCCGGCGGCGGGGCCGACGGCACGCCGATGATCCGCCCGCGAAAGAAAGCCTGCATACTCTGCATGAAGTGCACCAACGCGTGCCCTACCGGAGCGCTTAAACCGATCGCCGACGACGGCGAGACAATCATCAAGTCCGTTCGAATGGGAACCGCCGTAGTCGACAAGAACATATGCAACTCCTACAACAACGCAATATGCGGAGCCTGCATCAGATCGTGCCAGTTCCCGGAACTGGCCCTGAAGACCGGAATGCGGGAACGCCCGATCGTAGACGTTGACAAATGCGTCGGATGCGGACTGTGCGAAAACGCATGCATCGTGTACCCCCAGGCCATTCGAGTAATACCGGCATCGTCGCCTGACAACCCGCGGAAACAAGAACAGAAATGAGATCGCGACACGTTATTCGAATCCTGATCATCCTGGTGCTCGCCGCGATGGTTCTGCTGAACGAGTATTCCAGCCTGAAGGGCCAGTATGGCGGACAGAAGCTGATTGAAGCGTCGGAAGTCTACAGCACGATCGACGGCTGGTTCGGTCGGTCCCGCCATCTGCAGCCTTACGACACGGTAGCCCAGGGCGGACTCTGGTCATTCAGCATACTCGGTTTCCGGATCTCCGACCCGCTGGCCGTCCTCAGCGCGCCGGCGGCGCTGGCCCTTACGGCGCTGATTCCCGTCATAGCGGCAATGCTGCTGGGCAGGGTGTTCTGCGGATGGATGTGCCCCATGGGACTGTTGTCGGAAATCGTGACCGGCATTCGGCGAGGGTTGCAGCGACTCGGCGTGGCATTCTTCAGTTGGTCCGTATCGGGACTGCTGAAATATGCGGTCCTGACCATCGGCCTGTTTTTCGTGCTGGCGATGTCAGTGTCGTTCTTCTTCCCAATGTATCCGCCGCGCATAATCTCCGACATGATC
This sequence comes from uncultured Planctomycetaceae bacterium, assembly GCA_964392945.1. GTDB lineage: Bacteria > Planctomycetota > Phycisphaerae > SM23-33 > SM23-33 > BS750m-G57. The sequence goes on from CAYMSH010000317.1 coordinate 1,698, forward strand.
AGAGACTCGCTGTTGAGCAGCCCGCCGGCAGGCGGTGTCGTGTTCATTGGCGCCATACTGCTGGCCGAACTTCTGTTCGTGGAAAGGTTGTGGTGCCGCTGCCTCTGCCCCGGCGGAGCGGCGTATTCGATCTTCGGATGGACACGTGTTCTACGAATCCGACGCGACGACGACAAGTGCACCGATTGCGGCGACTGCGACAAGGTTTGCCCGCACGAGCTTCAACCGGCAAGCACGAACCTGGCTACGGGCGAATGCGACAACTGCGGACTCTGCAGGCGATCGTGCAAGCCCAAGGCGCTGAGCTACACATTGAGCGGACCATGGGGTAAAAATGAAAAAGACAAGTAAGAGATCAGACATCGCTCGAGCCCGGAAAAAGATCGGAGCTGCGGCGGCCGGAGTGATTCTTCTGTGCGTCGCCTGCCTGCCGGCGAGGGCTCATCACATTCGCGGCATCCCGCATTACACCTATTCGGAAAACTACCCCAACGCTCCGAAAATAGAATATGTCCGCGAAATAGAAAACGTCACGCTGCGAATGACCTATTACGAAATCCCGGGCACTACGAATGTAGACCTGGCGATGTACGTCAAGGACAATCGAACCGGAAAGACATTCAAGGGACCGGTCATCTACTCGGTTTACGGCCAGGACGAGGACCCGCGCAAAGCACACGCTGTCGAAGCCGTGCAGAACAAGAACAACATATACAAAGCCGGATGGATCTACGAAGACAAGGGCCTGTATTTCGCAAGGGTGCAATTCAAGTGCGCCGATCAGGAAATCGACGAGGTCTTCAAGATGCAGATCGGGGCTACCGAGGTTGACTACTGGTTCCTCGGCATCATCGGCGGCGGCGTGCTGGCCCTGATTGTCGTCGTGGCGGTAATCAAGAGGATGCAAGCCGGCCGCACAAACTCCAACGAGGAGTCGGCGAAATGAGAAAATACGCACTGGCGATATCCGCATTGACTCTGTTGACCTTCGCTTCAGTCGCCCCGGGGCAAAACGCATCTTCGGGCTCAGACACCGCCAACGTGAAATGCGCGATCTGCGGGATGATCAACTGCCAGATGGGCTGCAAAGCCGAGAACATAAACTCCCAGGGTCAGCGCGTGATGGTGATGCCGGGAATACCCGACTGGATGTTCTACGGCGGGATCGGAGCGATACTGGCTGTCAGTTTCCTCCTGGCCGAAATCGTGGGACGAAAACCGACCCGCCGAACAAAATGGCGATTCAACGTGCTGAGATTCAAACCGCTCAAAGCGCTGATCAGGAAACCGTATTTCCAGTTCATGCTGCAGGCTCCGCTGGCGGTGCTGTTCCTGTTGCTGATTTTCATCGGTCTGTTCGGCCGCCAGGACGGCAGCAACATTACCCCGGCGCTAACCTGGACTATCTGGTGGGCCACGCTCATCGGCCTGGTGATGCTCCTGGGCAAGACATGGTGCCTGATCTGTCCCTGGGATCTGCTGGCCACATCGCTGTCGAAATTGAAATTCTGGGGCACCGGGCCCAGTCCGCTGAACCTCGGTCTCAAGTGGCCAAGGTTCCTGAGCAACATCGCGATGGCGATCGTTCTGTTCGTGGTCCTGACGTGGCTGGAGCTGGGATATCACATTACCTCGAGCCCGAAATACACCGCCTACATGGCCATCGGCGTGCTGGTGCTTTCGATAATCCCGATGCTGCTGTTCGAGCGAAAATCATACTGCCGCCACGGCTGCTTCGTCGGACGGATCTCCGGACTCTACGCCACGTTCGCGCCAGTCGAAGTACGCGCCGCCGACAAGGAGATCTGCAAGAGCTGCAGGACACGCGACTGCTACGTCGGAAACGACAAGGGCAACCCGTGCCCCACAGGGCTGTGCCTGGCGACGCTCGAAGACAACACATACTGCCTCAAGTGCACCGAGTGCGTAAGATCGTGCCCCAACGACAACGTGGCGATAAACATCCGCCCGTTCGCCGAGGACCTGTTCAACTACACCGGACCGCGCCTCGACGAAGCGATCCTGGCTGTCGTACTGCTGTCGATGACGGTCTTCCACGGGCTGACCATGACGCCGTTCTGGGAAAACGTAACTGCTCCCGACGGAACAATCATCGGGTGGATCGCCGAACTGTTCGGGACCGGAAGATTGATGTCGTTTACGATCGGCATGACCGTGGTGCTCCTGGCGCCGATGCTCCTGTATGTCGGCTTTTGCATGCTGGCCAGGGCGCTTGGAAAATGGCTCGGCCCGAAAGAGGACGCCGGAGCCGAGAATGTCTCGGCGATGCAGATATTCATCCAGTTCTCCTATTCAGTGCTGCCGATCGCACTGTTCTACCACGTTGCCCACAACGGCATGCACCTGTTCATGGAAGGACAGAACGTCGTCCCCCTGCTGTCGGACCCCATGGGGTTCGGCTGGAATCTGTTCGGAACCGCGACGTGGACAAACCTGCCGCCGATCCTTGGAAAAGACTTCATCTGGATCACGCAGGTGCTGCTGGTTATCATCGGTCACGTATTCGGCATCATCGTCTCCCAGAAGACCTCCCGAAAACTTTTCGGCGAAGGCCGCCTTGCCACTGTCGTGCAGATCCCGCTCCTGGCGGCGATGATCATCTTCTCGTTCCTGTCGCTCTGGATCATGCACCTTGACATGAACATGCGCGGAACGCTGATGTAACGCCTGTCGCGAACCAAAAGGAAACTAATCACATGGCGCCAATAAGCCCCCCGCGAGCCTGGCGGATTGTTCTTCAGCACGTCACGCCGCTGACGTCGGCTCGGGTGCCGCTGTCCCAGGCGATGCGAGCGTGCCTGGCTCGGGACATCCGAGCCGACAGGGATATCCCCCCCACGGATCGATCCGCCATGGACGGGTACGCCGTCAGAGCCGGCGATATCGCATCGAGCGGGACGTCGCTGGAGCTCGTTGGCGAATCGGCGGCCGGGGCGCCGAGCAGACCCGCCGTCAGGCCCGGAACCTGCGTGCGCACGCTGACTGGAGCAGTGGTCCCGCGCGGAGCCGACGCGGTGGTCAAAGTAGAAGAAACCAAGAGCGATGAGCGGCAGGTGACTTTTCTAACGACGATCAAGAGCGGGACCAACATCCGCCGGCGCGCCGAGGTGGCGGCTAGAGGCGACATCGTCCTGGCCAAAGGAACCATGCTCGGACCATCGCAAATCGGAATGTGCGCTTCAGTCGGCAAAGCCGCTGTCGCCGTTCACAGGCGCCCAAGCGTGGCGGTCCTGTGCACCGGCAGGGAACTGCGGGACGCATCAGACACGGTGCGCGCTTATCAACTGCGAAACTCCAACGGTCCGTCGCTGCTGGCGGCGCTGGCCGACGAAGGGCACGTTCAGGCCGACCAGCAAACCGTCGGCGACGATCCGACAAAGCTCGCCGCGACGCTGAAGGCCGCCATCGCCGACCACGACGTAGTAATACTCACAGGCGGAGTGTCAGTCGGCAAGTACGACTTCGTGCCGGGCGCAGTCCAGCGGGTCGGAGCGACAATCCGCTTCCACGGCGTGAAGATGAAACCCGGCGGGCCGCAGCTCTACGCAACCATCGGGCGCAATCGACACATCTTCGGACTACCCGGCAATCCGCTCAGCGCCTTAAACGGACTCCACGAACTGGCCCTGCCCGCGATCAGGCGCATGTCGGGCGTCGATCCGAAAGCATGTCAACCGGCCCTGCATCTGCCGCTGGGGAAAGCTGTTCGCGTCAAGGGCACTCGCTGGGAATACGTCCTGGCTCGCCTGGTCCAGGGACCGGGCCAATCGCATCTGCTCCCGCTTAAATCGACGGGATCCGGCGATCTTCTCGCCGCCGCCCAGTCAGACGGCGTGTTCCTGATACCCAAGGGCGCCAAAGAAGTCCCCGCCGGACAGATAGTGGAATTTCGTCCCTGGAAGACGCTGGCCTGATCGGCGCGGAAATCCGCCGGGGAAGCTCTCGCCGGCCAAAACCCGACCCGCTGCAAATTCCTGTATAATTTATGACCGGATAAACGCTATACTATGGCAAGAGGGCGTAATCACCACGAAAGGCAAACAATGATCGGTATATCCAAACTATATTGCGGCACGGTAGAGCCGTCGGACGTCTTGCGATACGGCGCAACCAGCAAGGAACTGCCCAGCCACCTGCTGCAGTTCTCGCGGGACAAGAAGCCCGTAGTCGTCTGGAACTGCACGCGACGATGCAACCTCAAGTGCGTGCACTGCTACTCGCACTCGGCTGACAAGGACTATCCCGGAGAGCTGACGACCGACCAGGGCAAAGCGCTGATCGAAGACCTCGCCCAGTTCGGCGCCCCGGTCATTCTCTTCTCTGGCGGTGAGCCCACGCTGAGACATGACCTTTACGAATTGGCCGAATTCGCCGTCGCACAAGGCATGCGTGCGGTGATCTCGACAAACGGCACCAACATCACGCCCGACGTCGCGGCGCGGCTGAAGGACATCGGCCTGAGCTATGTCGGCGTTTCGCTCGACGGCATGCGCGAGACGAACGACAAGTTCCGCGGCCACGTCGGAGCGTTCGACGAAGCACTGGCCGGCATCCGAAACTGCCTGGCGGCCGACATCAAAGTCGGCCTGCGTTTCACGATCAATAAGCGAAACGCCATGGACATCCCCGACATCTTCACGCTACTGGAGGAAGAGAACATCCCGCGCGTCTGCTTCTACCACCTGGTCTACGCCGGCCGCGGCACCAAGCTGATGGAAGAAGACCTGAACCACGAAGAGACCCGTCGCGTAGTCGACATGATCATCGACCGCACGGCCGACCTGCACTCACGCGGCAAACCCAAGGAAGTGCTGACCGTAGACAATCACGCCGACGGACCCTACCTGTACCTGCGGAAACTCCGCGAAGATCCCGAGCGAGCCAAGGACGTGCTCAAGCTCCTGCGGATGAACGGCGGGAACTCAACGGGCAACGGCATCGGCTGCGTGTCGTGGGACGGAGCGGTCCACGCCGACCAGTTCTGGCGCCACGTGACGTTCGGCAACGTTACCGAGCGACCCTTCTCGGAGATCTGGTCCGACACGTCCAACGAGCTGATGGCCAAGCTCAAGAACAAGTACCCCCACGTCCACGGCCGTTGCGACTCATGCCGCTTCCTGCCGATGTGCGGCGGCAACTTCCGCGTACGAGCCGAGGCGGCAACCGGCGACTTGTGGGCCTGCGACCCGGCGTGTTACCTGACTGACGAGGAGATCTCCGGCAAGCTGCCCGACGAAGAGTAACGCCCCGCCGAGCCGGCCCCAACCGACAAGAACGCCCCCTCCACATGATCGGTGTGCGCTGATATCAAAGCCCCGCAGACCAGAAATGCCTTTCCGGATGCGAAAGTAGTTGCCATTGCCGCCGGTAGAGTGTATTAGTCATTCGAAGGGATTAATAGATGGACAATGTCTGGATTGCATTTGGGCTGACTCTGTTCGCCGGGGCGGCCACCGGTATAGGAAGTGCGATCGCGTTTTTCGCCAAACGCACTAACTACCGGTTCCTCTCTGTGGCCACGGGCTTCTCGGCCGGGGTCATGATCTACGTATCGTTCGTGGAGATTCTCTTCAAGGGCGCCGACTCCCTGTCGAGGGCCTACGGCGACTACTGGGGCGCCTGGATCAACGCCGGGTCATTCTTCGGCGGGATCGCCGTGATCGGCCTGATCGACAAGATGATCCCGTCGGCCGAGAACCCACACGAGGTCCACAGCAAAGAGGAAACAGAACCGCTCCACGACCCCTCGGCGCCCATGCCCGACTTCGACGCGATAGCCGCCCACCCCGACCAGGCGGCCCCGGGAGCCCACGACCATCGCGTTCACAACAAAAAACTCATGCGGATGGGTCTGTTCACCGCCCTGGCCATCGGCATACACTACTTCCCCGAAGGCCTGGCGACCTTCCTGGCCGCACTCGACGACCCCAGCGTGG
>CAYMSH010000318.1:0-7615 GCA_964392945.1 uncultured Planctomycetaceae bacterium
GCCGGTCTGGAGCAGGTCAAATACGTGCACCGAATACCTCTAGGCGGAACCGTCGGCGGTAAACTCTACTACCAGCACAAAGCCGCAGGCGGGACCATGACTGACCCGACTATGGCGATGCTCGGCGAGGAAGAGGATGTCGAAGTCGAAACTTTTGACATCAAGACCGTCACCTCAGGAACCGACACCTCCAGCGCTAAAGTTCAATTCGTATTGAATGTTGGAGGCAGACAGTTTGATTTCTCTTCGGCCGTAGCGCTGCGAGGTTACGAGTATTGACGCCGAGATGTTCTTGGGTCAGGCCACTGGAAGCCGCCTCGGGCCGCACACGCGACCCAGAGGGGATATGCAACCTCATTTTCGCATATCATATCATTGTAATCCCAGGCCTCACACGTATTTGGAGCTGCATAACCTTGCTTCTGACCGACCTTTACGCCCCACTGTGCGATTTGAAGAAAAACTTCGTGTTTTTTCCCATAAGATTTGCCCGGCGTGATTCTGTTTCCTATCCTTTCTCAGGTCGCAGTAGACGCTACTATCGACTTTCGGCGACACGCATACGAGGCGCCGGACCTTTCAAAAACAATATCTACACTAATTTTATTCGCTCCCTTTCCTGCCGATAAACACTAAGTAAGAAGTCTACAGGGAACCAAAGCAGTGGTTCTATCCCCCGAAGCCTTCGTGCTGAAGTGAGGATTGAGGCAACTTGATTCGGCTAGAGAAAGGAGAGGAACACCCAAGCCAACGAACACGCTGGAACTAAAGCAGCGTTTCCCGGTAGTCGACAAAACGTCATAGTAATTCATGGGTAATCTTAACTGCGCTCGGACGCAACAAACCAAGCCGGAAAACCGGCAAGCTGGAGGAAGATCAATGAACAGGAGTAAAAAAGGTTTTACGTTAGTCGAGATTCTGATTGTCGTAATCATTCTCGGCATCTTGGCGGCCATCGTGGTCCCGCAGTTCACCGAGGCTTCATCTGATGCGAAGCTCTCGAACCTGACGACGAATCTGCAGTCGATTCGCGCTCAGCTGGAACTGTACCGCCTGCATCACAACGGGTCATACCCCACGAACATCGTCGATGGCCTGACGAAAGCGACCGATTCGGACGGTACGGTTAACGCATCTGGAGCCTATGGCCCGTACATGCAACAGTTCCCCGCCAACCCGTTCATTGACTCCGCCGCAGACGCCGTCAAGACCGATGGTGCGTCAGGTTCGGGCTGGAGCTACACAGCCGCGTCTGGAGCGTTTACCGCAAACAGTACCGGTCACACCGGATACTAACGGACTCGCTGACCGACCAGCGGCGGCATACTGACAGTATCTAATCGCAACATTACGGCCCGGCCGGGGAGGCCCAAACTCCTCGGCCGGGTACTTTATTTATCGCAGCACGATGAGGCAGAACCATGTTCCGCTCAACCAATAGACATCGCGGGGCAAACGGTTTTACGATAACCGAGATGATCACAGTCGTGGCCCTCATCGGCGTGGCCAGCGCCGTTGCGATCCCCCAATTCGGCGGCAACACCGTACAGTACGCACAAGCCGCGGCGAGATCCATATCCTACGATCTGCAGTACGCACAGGACCTGGCTGTTACGACCCAATCTCCGATAACCATGGCGATCGAGTCCGATGGAACCGGCTACAGCCTCCAAGACAGCGTCGGAACGGTGCTGAGCCATCCGATAACCCACAAACCCTACACCGTGGACTTCCAGGACGATCCGGGCATATCGACGCTGACTATCAATCACAGCTTCGAGGGAAGCCTGAACGTGGTCTTCGACGCATTCGGCACGCCAAGTGTGAGCGGAACTATGACGATAAGCCATGATTCATTGGCTTCAGACGTGGTAGTGACTCTACACGGAGCCACTGGAAGCGTAACGGTATCGACCCCCTGACGACAGTTGCCCCCCGCCAGCGACCGCTACTAACGGGGGATAGTCGCTGATATCTCCTGCTCATTTCGCGAGTACAGTTCTCTAGCCACTTCGCTCTCGGGATCCAATATGATCGCCTGACGATAGCAATTCCGCGCTTCACGGCTATCGCCTGAGGCGGCGTGACAACGTCCAAGAAGGCACATCAATGTGGCGCTCCTGGGGTGCAGCATAACCGCCGGGGACAGAAGACGCTCAGCTTCACGCGGCTTTTTGTCCTTGAGAAGCGCATATCCCAGCACCATTGTGGCGTCAAGCCCGCCGGGAGAAATTTGCAACGCCTTGCGAGCGGCCCTGCTGGCCGCTGCGGTGTCTCCGCAAGCAAGGTTCGCCTGGGCAATCTTGATCGTCAACGCCGCAGAGTTCGGCTTCCTGGAAATCGCTTGTGCGTAAGCCCGCCGGGCTCTCTCGCAGCGAGAGGCTGCCATGTAGCAGTCACCGAGCATCGCATAGACCCATGCCGGCGCCGCCGGTTCCTTGATTGAAGTACGAGCTTCGAGGGCCTCGGCCGCTCGCGCGTATTCCTCGCCGGCAAACAGCGCCCTGGCCAGTCCCTGGCGCCACAGCGGATCTTCGCCATTTCGCTTGGTCAGTTTCGCATAGTGCGCCGCGGCCAGTTCGTAGCGTTTTGCGCTCATGGCCAGTCTACCGGCAAGTTCCTCCATCGCCGGTTTGGCTTTGTTCTTGGCGAGATAGTCTTCAACGTACTTACTGCCTTCGGCGGCGCGTCCGTTGACTGCAAGAACTTCCCCTACCGCCATGATCGCATCGATGTTCTTATTGTCCAGATCGTAGGACTTCTTGTATGACTCCACAGCTTGATCTATGTGACCGGCTTTTTCGTGGGCTACGCCAAGAAGATAATGCCCCTGGGTCGATTCCTCGTCAAGCTCGCAGGCTTCCTTGAGTTCGGCAATCGCCGAGACATAAGCGTTCTGCTCCATCATGATCCTGGCCAGGACCATGCGGGCATCGACAAATTTGGGAGCCAGTTCTACCGACTGGTCGGCTTTCTTCCTGGCCTCATCAAGCCGTCCGGCCTGCAGGGCCTGTTCGGCCATTCCGCAGAATATCCTCGCACGAGCCTTGCACCAACGATCGTAGGACTCTACGCGAGACTCACTCAACGGCTTCTGGTAGCATCCGCACAGGGTGATCGCCAGAACCGTCAGTCCAATCCATTTCTTCATAGTCCAGCTCCATCCATGGTAGCCGTCGAGGATATTCCCTCGCGTCAGTTACTTCTTCTTCGCTGGAACGGGCGCAATGGCCTCTATTCTGGCGACTTTCTTTTCTTTCTGCGGCGCCTTGACCGGGGTCTTTTTGACAGGCTCCTTTTTCGCGGGCATACTCTTTATGCGAACCTTGGGACCCGTTCCCGGCGGCAGGACGTAGTCGCGAGACTTCCTGGGCGGCACGACCTTGCGGAAATCCTTGCCCATCTCGTACATCAGGATTCTGTCGATGGTGTTTCTGATCGTCGACTGCCTGGCTTCTTCGGCCCAGTAAGCCTTGTCAGTCAGGTTCTCACGCATCTCGATAGCCTCGGGCATTTTCGGTCGCCTGCACAAGGCCATGTCCAGGTTCCAGCGAGCCTTGTCGAGACGCCCGTTTTTCAGGTGCTTGCGAGCACAGTTCAAGTGCGTTCGAGCCAGCCGATCGGCGGCCCACCACTGCATGCCCTTGCGAGCTCCGACCCGGAATCGCTCCAGGTCATCCTTGATGTTCTTGCTGACGGCCTCAAACTGCTCCTGCTTTACGATGTGAGGAGTCATCAGGACCATGACTTCCCGACGTTCGGTGATGTCTTGTGTCGTGCCGAACAGCGTGCCGAGGTACGGAATGCTGCCGACTACCGGCACTTGCGAGCGGCCGTTGGTGGTGCTCTCGCGGAACAGACCGCCGATCACGATGGTGCGTCCGTCGCGAACCAGCACGTTGGACGTAACTTCCGTCGTCGTCTCAGACGGAATCGTGAAACTCTCGGTTACTTCAACGTCGCCGTCGGAATCTTCGGGATGGATCATCATCCGGATGTATCCGTTGCGACCTATGTAAGGCCGAACAACCAGCCGCGTACCACTTTCAAGGAACTCAATCGACTGAGTCGCAACACCGTCGCTGACCACTGTTGTTACGTAACCGTCTTTACTACCGACAATCACTTCGCCTCTCTGGCGGTTAACAACCAGCAGTTTGGGGTTGGCGAGCACTGTTATGTCCGTTACCTGCTCAAGGGCCCGCAGGAAGATCGATATGTTGTCAGTCAGGAATCCAAACGTGATCCCGCCTGTGACAGGGCTGAAATCGGTGCGAAGACTCTGCACGTTGGAGATATTGCTGCCGGGCACATTCCGCAGCGTGCCCTCTGCGACAGTGGTAAGACCGCCCTCGACGGACCCTTCAGTGGTGAAGTCGGTGTTTGACATGATATTGAAATTGACGCCGAGATTGTTTCTCTCGGTCAGCCTGGCGCTGAGGATCGTCGCTTCGATAAGCACCTGCTGGGGTCTGACGTCAATCTCGGCGACTATTTCACCTATGCGCTTCAGGTTTTCCGGATAGTCGCTGACTACCAGAACACCGCTGGTCGCATGACTGTTGTCGCCGGCTTCAGTAGAGCTCGCTGCGATGCCGGTAGCCGGAATCGGGGTAACTGCTATCGATCCTTCCTGCGACATTGCAGGCTTGATCAGCGTCTGGGCGTCAGCGGCAGTCACGTAATCGAGATTAAACGTTCGAACTTCGGTCTTCTTCGAAGCTTTGGCTATCTCGGCGAGTTCTTCAAGCGTATGAATATAGATAAACTTGCCCTTCTTGACGAAGCCCAAACCGCTGGATCGAAGAACGGAATCCAAGGCCTCGTCAAAGGTTACGTCGTAAAGCGTAACGGTTACGCGACCGCTGACAGCCTTTGAGGCCACGATGTTCGTGCGGAACAGCATGCTCAATTGACGCAAAACCACGCGAAGGTCCGTGTCCTGGTAGTAACCGGTGAACGTTCCGTCTGCAGAAAGGTTTGCAGCCGGCTTGTCCTTATCTGCGGGCTTGGTGGCCGGAGCGTCCTTGGCGTCCGCCGCCGCCTGGACGCCGTCAACGCTGCAGAACAGCAGCACCGCAGCCAACCCCAGACTAACGAAAATACCGTACTTTTTTAACCAATTGGCCCGTTTCATCTCTACGCTCCTTGTAAGCTCGTCGGAATTATCCTTAACAAGTCCGACGGCGAAAAGTACATTTTTTGCGTTGTAAACAGTCCGATACGGGAATTATCCGCATATCGATACAATCATGGTCACTATCGGCATAACACTCATTTAGACTCCAAGGGAATCTGAAAAAGCCCACAATAGCGCACCCGAAAAACATTACTGTCAGGTTAGTGCTCGACCTGGAGAGCAAAAAAGGCGATGATATGCGTTCCTTAGACATAAAAACGAAGAATGCGAGATTGGAACAGACCAAAATGGATTTACGCAAGATTGAACAACTGACGGCAAACAACGATGTCGATGCACTGGAAATAGAATGGATGGAAGCCATTGAGTCCGGTGAGGCGCCGGAAGCAATGTGCCAGGCCCTGAAACTCCTCATCGACGCCAAGCAGCCGGATGTCGCAGTGATGCTCGCGTCAATGCTGCTCAACGACGCCACGGAGAAACGCACACCAGCCGAAGCTCTCGACGTAGCAAGGCTGCTTCTGCCGGCGCTGCCTAGTAATTCCGAACTCCGCACCGCGGCGGCAAAGCTTTACAAAGAAGTGTACGCCGACGTCGAACACCTCGACACGTTCATGGACGAATCCGGCCTTGAGGCCAACCAGGCGCCGCGACGCGCGATCAGAACCCTGGACACCTGCCTGTCGCTAAGCCCCGGAACACCGCTGGCCGGTCGATACGAACAGACCGTGCTGCGAGTAGATCAGTTCAATGAACTGACAGCATGCTTCGACCTGACTGAACCCGACGGAAACCAGATAAGCCTCGAACTCAAACCGCTGGCCGACAACTACGAACCCGTCGAAGACACCGATTTTCGGGTAATGAGGGCTTTCAAGCCTGACGAACTTGCCGAAATGGTGGCCAGCGATCCGACCAGCGTTATGATTGGAGTCTGCCGAATGAACGGCGGACAAGTCGAATCGCTCGAACTGAAGGACACGATCGTCCCAAGGTATCTCGACCAGAAGAAGTGGAGCAACTGGTGGACTCGAGCCAAGACCGCAATCAAACGCTCGCCTTTCCTGACTATCGAAGGCCGCAACCCCACGTTCATCCTGCACCATCCCGAAGGACACTCCCTGGAACAGGAACTCGCCCCCGCGATCGAGGCGGCCAGAGTCCCGCTGGAACTGCTCAACGTCTTGAAGCAGTACGTCAGGGAACTCAAGCAGCGAAAACTCCAAGTCGATCCGAAGTTCATCTCGCCGATACTCGACACGCTGGCAACCCAGGCCGACTCCTTTCGCAAGCGGCGCGCCGCCGATGCACTGACCGCCTCCCTGGCGATCGGAATCGCCGAATCGTTGGGACTCGGAACCACAGAAAAGGCCTATCCCGTACCGAGCGAACTGCTGGCCGAGTCCAAGGCTCCGGCCAGGGCCGTCTTGGCGCTGACTGACCCGTCACTTCGCAATATCGCGTTGGAGGCGCTGTCGGAAAGGGAAGACGCCGCCGAGCAACTGGCCGACTTGATGACTCTGCTGGCGGCTAATGAGTTGAATCTCGTCGCAACCAAGCTCAGCGAGGCCGGGCGAGATGAGGTGATCCTGGCGACTGTCGATGAAGCGATGGCCAATCCCGTGGCCAATCCGCAGATATGCATCTGGCTGTGGCAGATCCCGACCAACCAGCCGGCCAATATGCCCGAGTTGCTGGACCTGTTCTCGCGGCTGATGAAGATCATGCAGGAAATGCATCGCGACCCGGAGCTCGATCGCACTGTTCGGCGCGAAACCTGCGGCCAGATCCGCAGCGCGTTGACCGCCGGCGGATGCAAGACCTTCAGAAAGACCATAGCACCGCTGGAGGACGGAGTCGCGGCCACTGTAAAGCGGAAGATCGAAGTCAATCACGGGCTCAGCGAGGCGTCTCGCGAAACGCTGCTGAACGTTATGAGGGAGGAGTTCTACGGTCTGTTCATCCAGGCCAAAGTAGCCTCGTGGCTCGACGAATCGGTCATCTGGACCACGAAGGAATCCATCGAGAGGCTCGAAGCCGAACTCAAGGAGCTCATCGACGTGGCGCGCCCGGCGAACTCAAAAGCGATCGGAGAAGCCGCCGCACTGGGCGATCTCAGCGAAAACGCCGAATGGCAGTACGCCGTCGAAGAACAGCGACGCCTGGATGGCAAAATCGCACAACTGCAAAACGACCTGATGAGGGCCAAACCGCTCAGTCAGGGAGATGTGCCGACAGACTCTGTGGGCATCGGATCGGTAATCGGAGTCCTGCGAACTTCGAACCAGCAGGAAATCGAGATGACGATTCTGGGGCCGTGGGAAAGCAACGTGGAGTTAAACATATTCAGCTACAGAACTCCGATGGCCCTTGAGTTGCTGGGCAAGCGCATCGGTGAGACCGCCACTCTCAAGCTCGACGGCACGCCGCAGGAGTACCTCATCCGAAGCCTCGGCGCGATCATCTGATCGCGCC
>CAYMSH010000319.1:0-7613 GCA_964392945.1 uncultured Planctomycetaceae bacterium
GGCGCCAGACATCAATAGCATTGTATTTGTTGGGCTGAACAGTCACGTGGCGGCCTTGGATCGTGATACGGGCAAGACTGTTTGGGAGTGGAGAGCACGAGCGCCATTGAGCAGAGGTTATGTTTCGCTGCTCTTGCTGGATGAACGCCGGCTTATCGTTTCTGTTAACGGATACACCTATTGCCTCGATCCGCTGGACGGCCGGGAGCAATGGTATAACGAACTGCCGGGTTACGGTTCAGGAGTCACATCAATCGCGGCCGCAGGGCGACACAGTTCCCAAACAACGCTTATTGCCGCCGCTGAAGAGATAGCCTCTTCAAACAGTGATTAGAACTCGGCAGGAGATAACCTCGTTGAAGACCAAACCAGAAATACGCTGTTTTATTCGCAACATCCCTTCATCCGACTAAAATAGCGCCAAGGGCGACCGGCCGGTCGCCCCTACACCGGTTAATGGGTCCCGGGCGCATTTGATGGGGTCGTTCATTGCCGGATGTAAATCGACGGTGACCGCAGGCATTAAGCGCACGCCCGCGCCGAATCGACTTTCCTGTCACTCCAGTTCGTCCATATCCTTGCACCAGGCCTGCTTTAGCCCGGCCACGGTGCGGTACTTCCCCGCCGAACACATATCCACCAGCCCAAAGATAACGCAGCCAAGACCACCGAAGAGGACGGCGCCAATGACTTTGCCGGGTCGGTGAACATTACCGGCAAGGAGGGTCGAGATCCCCGTGACAATCACGAAGACGCCCAGGCAGGCCCAAACCAGGGGCTTGATATAGGAACCTTTGGCGGCGTGTTCGATCATCTGGTTGGCCATCACGTTGGCGACCTTGTAGCAGGCGCCCATCGCTTTGAGATCGGACCTGATCTTTGCGGCTTCCCGCTTGGCCAGCGCCCCTTCGGCCGCCGCGGTGATGTAGCGATCGTCGCGCACGTCTTGAGCGATGTCGATATCCTCCTGAGAGGCCCCCGCAGCGGCCGCCGCCTCATCCTGCGGAGCGCGGGCGATCCGACCGCACAAGGGGCACTTGGCCGGCTCGCCGGTCTCTTCATTCGGAGCGACGAGGTCTATACCGCACTTGTCACACTTCCAACGCGCCATTTACTCTCCCTTTCGCCGGCCGGCCGATGTACGCTCGCACGGAATCAAATTCCCTATCGATGATGAAGAACTACTATACTGACGGCTATGATATCTCCAGTACATAGCTGGAGTCCAGTAAACCAAGGCGATCGCATCTGAATTATTCTGGATAGCAGTAGCGGCCGGACGAGCATCCGGAGCCGTCGAGCCGAAACACCAGATTCCGAGACAAGGATGAGCGTGAAGCGCCGAAGGCGTCGCCGGGCTGTCTCGTGCGTGCTGTTGCGTTTCTTTGTGCTACCGTCTTCGGCGCCGGCGTAATAGTGACATACCGCCGATGGCCAGGAGTGACAGCGTCGCCGGCTCCGGGGTTATAGTCAGTTGTGCGTAAGCGTCGCTGCGCCCGTCAGAATGGCCCAATGCCCCCGCGTCAGACGTTGCGCTAACCGAGAAAGTGTATCGCCCCGGGGCCAGGTTGTAGTTCCGCGTGGCGCCGAACGTGTCGGATCCGTCGCCGCTGGGCAGAGACGACTCATCCAGAACGAACGTATCAACACCGGATAACTCCACGCGCGCTTCGGACGATATGTAGGTCACATCAATGTCCAATTGCACCGTAAGCACGGCCGGTCTGTTTGCCGGAATGTCAAAGACGATTTTGTAGAGTGATATCGCGCTGCCGGAGCCAACTTCACCGACTTCTACAGCGCTCGTCAAATCCGCTGTCAGAACGGTTGAGCCGATCGTGGAATTCTGCGAGGCGTCGGATGTTGCGGTATAAAACGGAGCCATCGGAAGACTCGCATCAGACCAGGACGAAGTAGCCTGGCGGGCCTCGTTGAACGCCCCGGCATCAAGCGCAGCGGCGGAGTCACTGTCCGACGTCTGCCCGGTTTGCGTCGAAACATTGATCGTTCGCTCCTGACTGACCATAGAGTATGACGGCGAGGCGGCCGCCTTCGCGGGCGCCAACGCGGCGAGAACTGCAGTCAGACACATCATTAGAATAGCATTCTTCATTTTTCCATCCTTTCAAGATTCCGATACGCCCCGAGTCGTTGTCTTCTCCTTGCACCGAACGACAAAACACCTTGCATTACATGAGAATCCGAGCACGTGCGGCCTGGAGCACAAAGACAGCAGAGCCGCTTGACACTGCCGACGTTCATTGAGCGAGCGTTACCTAAGCAAAAACCAACCTATCGTCATCGTACCACAGAACCCGATATCTCCAAGCGCAAAACAGAATATTCAACCGCCCCATACCCTACCTCTACAGTCGGACAAGAAGACGCGACGGCGGAATCACCTTGTCTTGTCCTGTTGCAGATTTCACGGTTAGAGATGCGGATTAGCGCGAAATTTTTTCCAAAAAAATGATTTTTCCGTCTCAAAACCCGCCCGGCTCGCCAGTAAGTAAGTTTATGGAAAGAGGACTGGCAATTGGCAATTGGGAATTGGCAATTGGCGACGGCAAAAACCTGACGGCAAAACCTAACGGCGCGTTTCGACCAGTTTGAATGGACGTGCGGCTCCAGGCCTTGCCGCTGTCTATCGCCGTTGCCTGTCGCCAGGTCTTTCGGAGAAAACCATGAACGAAGAAATGCTTGTCGCGTTGATTGCTGAGGGTCGGCTGTCGCATGGGCGGATCGCCGAGCGTGTCGGTGTTTCGCGGCGTACTGTCTGGCGGATCGCTAATGGTCTTTCGCGGCCGGACCTGCAGCGGAAGATCGCGGCGGTCATGGAGGGCTATCGACAGGCCGCCATTCGCGCCGCGGCCAGACATATGAAGGCGTTGATCGAAAAGCAGGTCCAGGTCGCTCTCGAAGGCGACGGCGAGACCGCGCGAAAGTGCCGCGAGTTTCTGATCAAAACGTTCATGCTCGCGGTCCCGGACCAGGCGTCAAGGGCGCCGGAGCCCGAGCCGATCGTTGACGACGAAGACGAGCAGACCAAACCGCTGAGTCCGATGGCGATCTACAACAGCCTCAGAACACTGTCGCCGGAGTTGCTTCACCAGGTCGCCGACGAACTCTGCGGCCCCCAGGCGCCGCGGGTCTGGGACTCAGGACCGAGAGACGAACCGGTCCCGTCCTGCGGAAGTCCGTAATCAGCCGGCCTGGCAGTCGGCGACAAGCTCTTTGACAACCAAATAACCGTTTCACCCCTTAGCCATTGGCCATTGGCCTGTCGGCTCGGGGCGATTACGCCCGGCCGCGGTCAATTTCCTTTGGCGAAGGTCAGGTTATCCAGCGGTAGTTGCAGGATCATGGCGGTTATCGCCGTCTCGAAAATGATCCCGCCGTGCGGGTGGGCCCTGTCTGAGGCTCCGAACGTCGTGGGCCACTGGCCGTCGGTGTTCTGGGTGTTTATGTGGGTCCGGCCGAACGTGCGGATGTACGCGGACCAGGATCTTCGGCCCATCTGCTTCGAGGCGGTGGCGACCATGAAATGCTGGTAGGCCGGCGAGTGGCCGCCGTAGATGTACTTGTGGCTCATCGCCGCGTTGTGGTAAGTCAGCGCGGTGGTGCGGAGGGGATCGGTCTTCTTGTCCAGAATGTGCATGGCCACGAGCAGCCCGGCCGCCCGGTTGGTAATCCCCGGCTCCAGCGGCGTCTTCTTGGCGCCGTCGCCGTAGTACATGTAACCGGGCTTCTTCTTCTGGTCGGGATGCCGATCCTTGATAAAGGCCAGTGCGTCGCTGAGCGTCTTGTCCTTTACGCGAATGCCGGACCGCTTCAACAGAGCCAGGGCCGCGAGGTTCTGTATCGCGGTGGCCGTATGGCGATGGCGAGTGTTCTTGTAGGTGTAGTCCCACCCGCCGCGAGGATGCTGGGCCGCGGAGATGTAATCGGCGACTTTCTGCAGTGCGGTCTTCAGTTTCGCGTCCTTGTTGCGCAGGTAGAGTTCGTTGAGGAAGAAGACCATGAACGGAACTTCGTTGGCGATGTGGGTCTTGATCAGCCCGTCGGCGTATCTCGGCAGGATGAACTTGCCGTCCTTGCTGATCAGGGCGAGCAGGTAGTCTTTCGCCTTTGCGATCTGCTTGTCGCAGGTCTTGTTGGTCCCTTCGCCGGCGGCCAGCATCGCCAGGCCGGATACGGAAGTCAGGACCATAGTCGTCTTACCGTGGTAGGCCACAAGGGACGGCGGCTCGACGCCCAGGGGCTCCCATCGCCCGTCGGATTTCTGGGTGCGGGCCAGGAACGCCAGGGACCTGGCCACTGCATCGGCGTGGGCCTTAGGAATCGCGACTTTGGCCCCGGCCGCGGGTTTGGTCTCCTTCGCCGGCGCGGCGTCGGCAGACAGGCGCGTCGTCAGGCCGATAGCAAGGAGGCACGCGAATATCACGATGTTTTTCATGGCGGTCTACTCGATCCTGTTAGTTGCTGATACGGGAATTCGCCTCTATCCACAGCCGTTGACGTTGTCGCCGTTGCCGTTAACTTTCCGTGTCTTCCGTGCCTTCCGTGGTTAAAGAAAGCCGTTGACGTTAGCCGTAGCCGTTAACATCGGTGCTATCGGTGTTATCCGTGGTGGAAAAAGCCGTCAGTCGTTGTCGTCATCCGTTTCGCCGTCGTTTTTCAGGTAGAGCGTCTGGGTCGGGAAGGCGAATTCCAGGCCTTCAGCGTTGAAGCGGCTCAGCAGCTCCATGTTGAAGTCGTGATTGAACGTCAGGAATTCGGACCACTCGACCGGGACGAACCAGTACGTCACGTTGATGTTCATCGAGGAGGCCGCGAAGTCCGTAAAGTGGACCCGCGCCTGCCTGTCCTCAGGGAAGTGCTCTTGGCGCGCCTGGCACATTTCCTTGAGAATCTCGACGGCCTGCTGCATCTGCTTCGGCGAGGTGTCGTACGTCAGGCCGATATCCAGGGACCGTTTGAGGAACGGTCTGGCCGCGATGTTCTCGACTGAAGTGTTGGCCACTACCGAGTTGGGAACCGTCACGACAGTCCCTACCATTGTGCGGAGCTTGGTCGATCGGAACCCTACCTCCTCCACGACGCCGTCGTGTCCGCCGACTACTACCCGATCGCCAATCTGGAAGGGTCGATCCGCGAAGATCGTTACTGACCCGAAGAGGTTGGCGACCATATCCTTTGCGGCCAGTGCAAACGCCAAACCGCCGAGTCCCAGCCCGGCCAGCAACGCCCCGATGTTCCACTCGAACACGTTCTGCGCGATGAACAGGCCCAGCATGATCACCACTACAACTCGCAGGGTCTTCCGCACCAGCGGCACGAGTTGGTCATCGAGCTGCGAGTGGGTCTTTCCGGTCCATTTCAGCAGCAGATACTCGACAATGGCTATCAGGCGGTACACAAACCAGCCGACGCCGAGGGACATCATCATCTTGCACATCTTCAGCCATAAAGGCATTAGATCGCGAGACTTAACAAGCACACCTTCGACAGTTTCCTCGGCATACGTAAAGTTCATGAACGCAGACGCTGCGTACATGGCGATCGACAGCAGCACCAGCACGAGCGGTCTTTCGATACATCGCAGGAACTTGCCGGTTATGACAAAGCCTTCCCGGGCCTCAAAGCGATCGGCCTGGCGGGAGATCACCATTGCGGCGATCTTGCCGAATATCATTCCACCCAGAAGCGCTCCGCCGAGGGCCAGCCACTGCCACGGGGCGTTGCCCAGAAACTTCGCATCCCAGAGCCACTGGGCCAGAACAGACGGGTCCCAAACGCCTAAAGCGTCAATTTTCATCGAATTACTCCTGAAATAGTCAAATTCAATCGGGCGTACTATACTCTCGACCTGAGCGTTTGTCAGCGGGAATCTTTACATTATTGCGCCAAACGGTCCCGATTGCACCTTGACGGATACCTTGACGGTAGGATATCATAGACACCATACAGTTGCGTGCGGGTATTGTGTGACAATCCCGCGGCGCAATATTAATAGTTGTGACGGCCGATTCGGAAACTAAGCAGGCCGTCGGAAAAGCGACACTCAATGTCGCCGCGATTCGATTCGGATCGGGCGCATATGTGTTGGCGATATCGCCCCGCGACGCGGGGAACACTGAAAAAAAGGATATCTCGATACCGAGTGTCGATCAATCGTCCCACAGGGACGAGGCCTTCGGGTTATATAGTTCGCTAACAAGCCAAGAGCAGTAAAAAGACGTTCTAATGGATCTTCGCCAATCGGCGCCCACGCGGGCGGCCGGGAGATATGCGGCGGAAAATCCTGAAACTGTTTTTCTCGCGCTGGATCGTGTGAGGCCGGACACTGAGTTTCGCCGAAATACACGCCATCGCCGGTATCGGGGCTGGATTGCGAATGTTCGACAAACGCCTGCAGATCAGGGCGCCCGGATAATGCCTGCTTAAATCCGCCGAATCGCAGAAGCGTCACCTTTAGAAAGGATACGTGTTATGCACTTGTCATATTTGGCGGCCATTGAAGGCGCCACCATCGGCGCAGCAGCCGTTGCGGCAGTTATCGGAATAGCGGCCGGGTTCATGTTCAGACGATGGCAGGAAACCCTCAAGAAAGCCGCCATCGAGGCCGAATTCCAGGCCGCAAAAAAGACCGCCGAAGCCGACGCCGCGAAAATCATCGCAAAGGCCGAGGCCGACGCACGCGCCGAGTTCATAGCACAACGCAAGACCTTCGATTCCGACACCGAGTCAACGAGAAAAGAACTCCGCACCGAAGAGAAGCGCCTGGCCAAACGCGAGGATCTGATCGACCAGAAACTCGAGACCATCCACGCCAAGGAACGCATGGTCGATGCGGCCCAGAAAGGCGTCGTCGAAAGAGAGAAGGCCCTGGCCACCAAGGACCGGCAGCTCAACGAACTGATCGCACAACAGAAGAGCCAGTTGCTGAAAGTCGCCAACCTCAGCATCGAAGACGCAAAGAAGATACTGCTGGACCAGGTCGAAAGGGAGATGGAGACCGAAACGGCCCAGTTCATCGAAAGACAACTCGAACAGGCCAACGAGGAGGCCGAAGACCGCTCTCGCGAAATCGTCGTCACGGCGATCCAGCGTTACGCATCGGCCCACACCTGCGAATCGACGGTATCCACGGTGGATATCCCCTCAGACGACATGAAGGGACGCGTAATCGGACGCGAAGGCCGAAACATCCGAGCCTTCGAAAAGGCCACCGGCGTTGACGTGATCGTGGACGATACGCCTGGAGTAGTCGTTGTCTCCTGCTTCGATCCGGTAAGGCGATACGTCGCTCGACAGGCGATGGCCAAACTCATCCAGGACGGGCGAATCCACCCGACGCGGATCGAAGAAGTAGTCGCCATGATCGACAAAGACACGCAGAAGCAGATCCACGACTACGGCAAAGCCGCCTGCACCGAGACCAAGGCCGGCAACATGCACGGCAAGCTCGTAGACCTGCTCGGACGGCTGCACTTCCGCACCTCGTACGGCCAGAATGTGCTGCAGCACTCGATCGAAGTGGCGTTCCTGTCGCAGATCATCGCCGACGAACTCGGACTCAACGGACAGATCGCAAGACGCTGCGGACTGCT
>CAYMSH010000320.1:0-212 GCA_964392945.1 uncultured Planctomycetaceae bacterium
GACAAAAGGACATACCCGAAAGCTTCACGGCCCCCGACGATTTCTTCTTCTCGAACCGAATCACCCCCCTACTGCCCAGCGGTGATCCAAAACGCGCGAAGCGAATGAAGGATCGCCAGGCCGGATACATAACCAAACAGGGCGTATGGACGCTGGGGTGGGGGGCGCAATAAAAAAATTAAACACGAGGTATTATATGTCGGAAGGGTAAT
>CAYMSH010000320.1:222-7459 GCA_964392945.1 uncultured Planctomycetaceae bacterium
GGTTTGGGTCGCTGGGTTCAGCGCCTATTAAACATTACCCACCAGTCTTTATGTATCCCCATTTGCTTAATTTAAATGAGGCTCTGACCCCATATGCATCAGGCCACAATCAGCAGCGCCAGCCATGGGACAATGTTGAACACGAAGATGCAGAGTTTGAACAGTCCCATGCCGCCGTAATGGATGGCGTCAAACCTCTCGACGGACATTTTGAACCACTTCGTGTGCATCTTGTAGATCCAGTCATGCGCGAGAATCATCATCACAAACCAGAGCATCAGCATGGCTATATTGATCAGCCCGCACACGCCCAGCCAGTTCCGAAGCATTTCGATTGTCATTTTATTTCTCCTTAAATTAGCCTGTAAACCTAATTAACCTATCGGCTTATCGAACATTTGCGGTTCACATTCCCGCACACGTCCGACAGAAGCAATGTATAATGCCTCGTCGGAGAGTATGTGCATGCACGAGTATTTTGATTACACCCAAGCGGCAAAAAAAGCCGGAGTCTCGCCAGAAGACCTGGCCCGGCTGAAGGAACACATAGAAAACATCTACCCCAGCCGAATGCTCCGCGAAATGCACCTGTACAATATCTGCACGGATATTGGACACGGCCGGCTCACTGTCGAAAAAGCTCTCCAACCGCCCAGCGGCGAAATCCCGGACATCAAAAACCTTCGCCTGGGCGGCTAGTCAAGCCCCCTGGCCCGCCGGCGGTGCGGCGTATCATTCACCCTCTTGGCGCCGGACGGTTTTGCATCCGAAGAGGCGAGCTACGTGCTGGCCTTTGCGCGATTGGAATCGAACGCGAACTTTCTTCTTACCGGCCGTCAGCTTCTCGGGAATCGCGATGGTGATTTCGTGGAACTTGTCCTTGGCGAGATTTCCGATATTCACTGAGGCGATCTTCTTTCCCGACACGAGTATATCAAACTTGCGGACCCGATCGCCGCGCCAAGTGCACAGCAGGTCGATCGGCTTGTCGGGATCTACTTTCATGTCAAAGCTGAAGAATCCGCCGTCGCGTGCGTCGCGGAAGGGACGATCGAGATAGCGTCCCACGTACGAGGCCTTGGATGATTTGAGATTGTGATCACGTTCGGGCTGCATCTCGCCGATCCGCATATCGTCGCAGGTCCGTTTGCGAATATCCTCGAGTCGCTGCTTCTCTGCTGCGTACCGGGCCTGCTCTTTCTTCCAGCCGGACTTTGTGAACACGTCCATGTAAACGGTGTAGAGCGAATTGTACGTCCCGTAGTGCGGGGTCAGAGTTATGTCATACGGAACCGCCAGTCCCCTGGCCCGGAAGTCCAGAGCCCTGCCCCTAAGCGGCTTGAACCAGTCCAGCAGTTTGTCGGTTTCGGTTATCAGAACCGGCATAGCCTCGCGCGTCTGCAGCGGCGCGCACAACAGGATCGGACCACAGAAAAACGCCACGCGATTGGGTTTGTCCGGCGTGGCC
This sequence comes from uncultured Planctomycetaceae bacterium, assembly GCA_964392945.1. Classification (GTDB taxonomy): domain Bacteria; phylum Planctomycetota; class Phycisphaerae; order SM23-33; family SM23-33; genus BS750m-G57. Next base: position 1,691 of record CAYMSH010000320.1, read on the forward strand.
TGGTATCGCAGACTCATGGGCATAGTCGCTGTGACAACATCGCCGTCAGACCACTTTCGCCGCAGGGCCACGTACGAACCGGGCTTTCCCTTGACCCTGATCCGCTCGTCGTTGACTGTGACGAACATTCCCTGATCGGCCCATTTCGGGTAGCGAATCTTCATCGTCAGCGTCTTGGGTTCTTCGCAGGCAATCTTGAGAGTCACCTTGTCGGAGAACGGAAAATCGGTCTCCATCCGCACCTTCAAACCGCGATCCGAATCGCTCAACACCGACGGAACAAAGAGGTTCACATAAAGCGATTCATCGTCGCGCCAGTAGATCGACTCGCCGTACTTGGCGTGGTTTTCGATACCCGATCCGGTGCAGCACCAGAACGATCCGAACCGTGTGCCGAAGTTCTTCTTGGCCGGCATCGACAGGTAGTTCTTGTAGACCGTCATTCCGGTCTCCGGATTCTGCGACGAGAGAATATGGTTGTACAGCGCCGTCTCGAAGTAGTCGAAATACTCCGGGGCCGGGCGCCATGAATACAGGAACCGCGTCAGGCGGAGCATGTTGTAGGTGTTGCACGTTTCGGTAGTGCAGCCGAGGCGGTCGGCGCGTTTGTCGGGGCGGCCGAAGTGTTCGTTGTCGCCATTGCCGCCATTTACGTACGTGTGGTGATCGATCACGGTGTCCCAGAAGAAATTCGATACGGTGTGATACTTCCGCTTGCCGGTCAGTTCATACAGGCGAGCGCATCCGAGCACCTTGGGAATCTGCGTATTGCCGTGCAGACCCGACAAAACGTCCTTCCTGCGCGACAGCGGCGTAAGAACCTTCTCGTGATAGATCCTCTCGGCCATGTCGAGATATCGTTTCTTGCCCGTCAGGCGATACAGGTCGGCGAACGATTCGTTTATCCCGCCCTGCTCGGCGTTGAGCATCTCCTGCATCTGTTTCTTTGAAAGCTCATCGAATACGCCGATCAGAAAATCGCCGAGATCCGACGAGATGTCGAGAGCCAGATCCGTCTTGCAGAGCGTATAGGCGTCGTGCAGGCCGGCGAAGGTCTTGTGCAGATTATAGAGCGGGACCCAGCATCCGTTGAGATTGAACGCCTTTGCTCGAATGTCACCGGCCGCCAGTTCTTCGAATATCTCCCTGCCGCGCGGGAAGGCAAATACGAACCCGTCGCTATTGGCCTCCTGGCATTCGCGCAGCTCGGCCAGCACGTATTTAACACGCTCCAGGTGCTTCTTGCTGCCGGTCGATGCATAGTGCATCGCGCACGCCGAGAGATAGTGCCCCAGTGTATGTCCGGCGATGGAATCCTTCTCCCATCCGCCGTAGATCTTTCCCTTGGGCTTCAGGCCGGCGAACTTGCGGAAGTTGTGCAGCAGGCGATCCGGCTCGAGTTCCAGCAGGTACTTTCCGTTCAGGTTCATCGCGTTCTTGAACGGACCGTCGAGCAGTCTGACATCGTGCAGGCTGTAGGCCCGTGCCTTGACAGGAACTTTCGCGGAGACCTTTCCAGCGGTCCCTGTCATCGAGACACACGACGAATTGACCATACTCAACAGAACCATAACCGAGCCTCCCAAACACAATAACGCACATCGCAACATACCGCACCTCGAGAATGCTGTTCAAACAGGCCGCCCAGCGCGACGATCGCGCGGCGCCTGCGTGAGAGTCTATCCAATCGCGCCAATCGAACAAGGCAAAAACCTGCAACCCGGAACTACCGGCCGCCGCGATCAGCGACGGTCTCTTCATTGTCAGGCTTTTAGTATCCGCGACAACTCGGCCACGACACTGGCATGCTCGGGGCGATCGACTACGTTCTCGTTTTCCTGCGAATCGGTTCGGTGATCGTACAGTTCTCTCGCCGCAAGCTCACCGGTCTCCCAATCGAACCACTCCACATAGCGGTATTCATCCGTCCGGATCGTGTAGCCCATGTAATCTCGCCCGTCAGGAGCTTGCCATATCCCCGAACGCAGGAACTGGCTGCGTGCGGCGGTTTTTCCATCACTTGACGGGTCTCGCATGATCCCAACGGCGCTGTCGCCTTCGGCATGACCCGGGACGTCCAGGCCCGCCAATTCGCACAGCGTCGGATAGACGTCGATGAACTCGACAAACTGCGCGCATCTCGCCGGACTCACGCCGGGAGTACGAATGATAAGCGGCACGCGCGTGTCGGTCTCGAAGTTGGTCATCTTGCACCAACTGGCGTGTTCGCCGAGCTTCCACCCGTTGTCGCCCCAGAGCACGACTATCGTGTTGTCGTCGATCCCCAACTCCTCCAGGCGAGCCAGCAGCTTACCGACCTGAGTGTCAACGTACGTGACCGATGCGAGATAACCGTGCTTCAGCAGCCTCGCGTCGGCTTCGTTCAACTTGCCTTCCAGCGGATGCTTCGCGTCCCGCATGTCGGTGTAGCCGGTCAGTTCGCGGAGGTTGTTCATAGCCATCGGCGGGACGCCGGCGGGCGGATAATCATTCTCCGCCAGCGGAATTCTGTCGCGATCGTACATGTCCCAATATCGCTTGGGAACGTTGAAAGGCAGATGAGGACGGTAGTAACCCACGCCGAAGAAGAACGGTTCGGCCCGATCGGCCAGCTCGCCGAGTTTTTCGATCGCAACGTCGGTCTGGGCGCCGTCGTAGTACGCATTGTCCGCCACGTCCGGCGACTCGGTCGCACTGGCCTTGAGGTACCACTGGCCGAACGGATCGATGTACCGCTCGCGGCGCCCGTCGGCCGTGATCTCAACTTTCTTCCGCTCGAGATACTCCGTATTGTCGTCGTCTCGATAGACCGCATCCGGATCGTACGGGTAGCCCTCGATGCAAATTCGCGGCTCGGACCACGAAGGCGGATCGGGCAGATCGTTGTGATATATCTTCCCGATAGCTCCGCAGTGGTACCCGGCCTTCATGAAATGCTGCGGCAGCGTGACCGAATCGGGCGCCGTGTCACGAAAATGCGTCTGCAGATCCCACACGCTTATGCTGTCAGGCCGCCTGCCGGTCATCAAACTCGCACGCGACGGATTACAGACCCCCGACTGGCAGTAAGCCCGCGTAAAGCAGACCCCGCCCGCGGCCAGGCGATCGATATTCGGACTGATAACGTAGTCGGCGCCGTAGCAACCCAACTCCGGCCGCAAATCGTCAACAGCGATGAACAAAACGTTGGGCCTTTTACGCGAAGATGTCATAGCTGAATACTCTGCTCAATATTATTGATTTTGAAAGCACACAATATCCTGTAGTATTGGGATTCTCAACAATCGAAAGGATTACTGCAATGACTAACAGAACTCTCACCCGCCGATCGTTTCTGGCAGGCGCCTCCAGCGCCGCGATCACGACGGCCGCTTTGCCGATGTTCGTTCCGTCGTCGGTCTTCGGCGCCGATGCTCCAAGTAACAAGCTCAACGTAGCCTGCATCGGAATGGGCGGCAGGATGATACGCAGCCTCGTTCGCAATCTCGACGCACGCAAGCAGAATATCGTCGCGGTCTGCGACGTAGACTCAACCCGTCTCGGCCGGAAGAATGCCAAGACATACAACGATTATCGCAAGCTGCTGGAAAACGCCAAGGACTTCGACGCAGTCGCAGTCGGCACGCCGGACCACTGGCATTCGAGGATCTGCACCGCTGCAATGCAGGCCGGAAAGCACGTGTTCTGCGAAAAACCGCTGACGCATACCGTAGCTGAAGCTCGCGCGCTGGGCGATCTGGCCCGAAAGTGCAAAGTCGTAACCCAGACCGGTAACCAAGGAAGCGCATCTACGAACTTCCGCCGGAGCGTCGAACTTATCCAGGCCGGCGTCTGCGGACAAATCAAAGAAGTTCACATCTGGCACCCGCCGCACGGTTGGCCCAGCGGAATTAACCGACCTGATGGCCAGGACAAGATCCCCGCAGGGCTGGACTGGGACTTCTGGGTCGGACCGTCTCCGATGCGCCCCTACAAGAGCGGAATATACCACCCGGCCAAATGGCGAGGCTGGTACGATTTTGGCGGCGGATCGATCGCGGACTTCTGCTGCCACTCGTTCTCGATGCCGGTCCGCGCGCTGGGGCTGGAGTATCCCGAGCGGATCGAAATCTCCGGCAAGGGACTCGGCAAGGAGAGTTTCGCCACATCATGCACGGTGAAATTCCACTTCCCGGCAAAGGGCAAACGCGATGCGATGACAATAAACTTCTACACCGGCGGCGACATGCCTCCGCAAGAAGCGATGGCGGGAATGAAGGAAACGTTCAACGGGCCCGGGCGAACCGGGGCCCTGGTGATCGGCGAGAAGGCGACGATCCGGGCCGGGCTGTGGAACAACCAATGCTACCTGAAAATGAAGGACGACAAGAAGTTCCTCGGTGGGCTCAAGCACCCGGCCGGCAAGGATGTTCCGCAGTCACTACCGCGAACCAGCGGGTTGATGGAGGAATGGATCGACGCGTGCCTGGGTAAAGACGGCGTGAAGACATATTCGCCGTTCGAATTCGGCGCACACGTGACCGAGATCGGCTGCACAGGAATCGTCGCGCTGCGGATGCAGAAGAATATCGAATGGGACGGTAAGGCGATGAAGGTCAAAGGCGCCCCGGAAGCCGACGCGCTGATCAACCCGAAACCGCGAAAAGGCTGGGAGTAGGCTTGGACGTTGGTCTGTGCCGTCAACTGACTGGCGTCGGCAAACAGCGCACCATCATTCCACGTAACATCTAGGAACGTCTCTTTCGGCGGTCCGGACGATTTGACTGCCGCTTCTGCGGGCGATTGGTTTTGCGGTCCGGCGCGGCATCGGGCTTCTGCATGATGAACAGGTAGTTGAATCCGCGAAGGAAGAAGTTGCCCTCCTCAGCCGCAGCGCGGTAGTTGCCCATGTCCAGCGTCTTGTTGTGGCGAGTCACCGCCACAATGTCAATCGGCGTGAATCGCTTTCGCATCAGCGCGAACAGTTCAAAACCCAGCGGATAGAACCCCTTGCCCTTTACGTACGAATCGCTGACGTACAGGCCCATGTGCTTGCCCGGTTTCAGTATTCGATGAATCTCGGCCAGCACCTGGTCCATCGCATCGTAATACTCGCTGCCGGCGGCGGACAGCTTGCCTATGCATCGCGGATCGTCGGTGTACTCAATGTGCGTCGAGTACGGCGGGTCGATGAAAACGAATCCCGCTTTGGCGTCCTCCAACGGAAGCTTGCGTGCGTCGGCGCGGAAGATATCCTTTCGCGTCGGACCGAGATCGTATCCCAACGCCTTTCGACCGAGATCGCGTGCGACGTCGAGAGTCGTGCCGCTACCGCACATCGGGTCTACGACCAGATCTCGCTTCTTTGTGTATCGCTGCAGAAGGTTCCAGATAATGTAACTCGGGGTGGCGCCCTTGTAGTTCTGATCGCCCTGGGCTTCCGTTCCGTAATGCTGAGACGGATAGTCCCACAAAGTTGTCGGTTGGAGAACGAGCTTGGGCTTCTTGGGTCGGGGCTTCATGGCAATATCATATCCTGCCGCCCCATCGCCCGCAAACCCGAATAGTCGGAAAATAGTGCTTGATACCTGCGGCATGAATGCTATAATGCAAGTGACTGACCAGTCAGTCATTGTGCGAAAGTAATTTGAGCACCCTGACTGGCGGCGGTTTCATACGTGGTGTTAACCGTTATTTAGCAGACAATTACACCATAACTAGACACCTGACAAGGAGTCTGACATGGATAGGCAAGACAAAGCAAGCCGACTGGCCAAACGACGCAGCGAC
>CAYMSH010000321.1:0-7443 GCA_964392945.1 uncultured Planctomycetaceae bacterium
AAATCCAAACCAGAGCCCGAGATGTCCAGATCGTCGTAGCTGTCGCGGGCCTTCAACGCCAGGCAGTGATCCGCTCCTGCGGCGACCGCCAGGAAGTAGCCCTCCGGAACGGTGAGCTGGCCAACGTTGTTGTAGCCCCAGGCCGCCAGCGAGCCGTCCGACTTCAGCGTCAGGCTGTGAAACCCTCCCCCGGCGACCTGGGTGAAGTCGTTGCCCTCCGGAACGGTGAGCTGGCCATACTCGTTCCAGCCCCAGGCCGACAGCGAGCCGTCCGACTTCAGCGCCAGGCTGTGAAACCCTCCCCCGGCGACCTGGGTGAAGTCGTTGCCCGCCGGAACGGTGATCTGGCCATCGGTGTCTAGGCCCCAGGCCGACAGCGAGGCATCGCCAAGCCGTCCCACATCCGCCCGGGCCGGTGCGACTACGAGTGTGAATACGGCCAGGGTCAATACTGCGGTGGTCTTGAACAAGTTCATAATGAATCTCCTTAATTTAATAAGCGTCAAGCAAGCGATTAAAAGCACATTGTGCACTAAGCATCCTGCATCGCCCTTCTGGGCTATGCAGGACTGGTGACCTTGCGGCCGGAGCTTTCGTTTAAGCGTTTTGACAGAGCGACATAGTCGTCGAGATGCGTCGGGCAGCTGAGACACACGAAGCCCGAACGCAAAACCTCCTCCAACTGCGATGAACGACTTCCTCTTGAGCGAGACAGGAAGCACGAACTGACTTGAAACTGCCTAGGCAGTCCTTCCATCAAGCCAAACCAAATTGTACCCCGAAAACCGATCTCTGTCAAACAACTATCCCGATATATCGCCACGTAACTTCAATTTCAACAACACATTACATCCATCACTACTCCTATCGTATTAGTGTTTTTTGATTATGCCAGCCCCCGCCGATACGCCCCTGAGCGATTGGGCGGCAGGTTCACACCCCCAACCGGCGTATACCTCAAAGCTCCAACACTCCCGTAGCGCCCGACGGCAGCGATTCGCGCTTACTCTTTTTACGGACATTATTTAGAGCACACGCAAATCTTCACCTCCGCTACAACCGGCAAGACCACCGCCCGGGCGCCGACAGGAAACTGTGAACCAATTGTGACATCCTCGAGTTCCCCTTCGCCCGCGGCTGGGGTTAAATGATAAAATGGGCGGTCTGTTGCGCTCTGTGCACTTGGCTGTTTTCCTCTCAGGCGCGGGGCTGGGCTGCTCGTCCGGTTCGGGCGGGTTCGGATGCGATTACCACGAAGATTTTCCGTAATACCATTGACAGCCTACGCGGAGACCTGTATAGTTTCTCGTCTGACGGGTAGTTTTCTGTCCTGATGGAACGTCTCGGCGAGCGAGTTTTCGTGCTCCGGGAGTGGACCGGCCAAGGTCGCGGCAGCCGGTTCAGGTTCCGGGGACGGACCGCAGCCGCGATTCTGAGACTGACAACGCTTTTTGACTTTTTTTGTCATACGCGACACGGACACCGATTGCCGGCTCGCCCAGTGCGCCTTGATCGTTGCCAGAGGCGATGACTTAATAACCCGGTGGTGTAATAGGCAACACAGGAGTTTTTGGTACTCCCGTTCCAGGTTCGAGTCCTGGCCGGGTTGGTGTCTCTTAACGAGACTTGTGAGACGAACATGACATTGAAAACCTACATCGAAACCTTGTCTGCGGAGATCAGATAATATGCCTAATCTGAGACTATTCGCCGGACGATCCAACAGACCGCTGGCCGAAAAGATCAGCGAGTATCTTGGTATCGAGTTGGGTAATGTCAGAATCGAGCCGTTCCCTGACGGGGAACTGATGATCAAGCTCGAAGAAGACGTTCGCGGCAAGGACGTTTTCATCATCCAGTCGACCTGCAGTCCCGTAAATCGCAGCGTTATGGAGCTGCTGATCTTCATCGACTGTGCTCGCAGAGCCTCTGCCGAGCGGATCACGGCGGTTATCCCCTACTACGGATACGCACGCCAGGATCGCAAAGATGAAGGCCGCACCCCCATCACCGCCAAGCTGGTGGCCAATCTTATCGCCACGGCGGGAGCCGATCGGGTGCTTACGATGGACCTGCACGCCGCACAGATCCAGGGATTCTTCGACATCCCGGTCGACAACCTGCTGGCCGAGCCCGTGCTGAGCCATCACTTCATCAATGAAAACATAGAGAACCTCGTGCTCGTAAGCCCCGACGTGGGCAATGTAAAGCGAGCCCGCGTATACTCCGGCCGCATGAACGGAGAACTGGCGATCATCGACAAGCGTCGCGTAAGCGGACACGAAGTCGAAGTAGGCCACATAATCGGCGACGTTGAGGGGCGCACCGTGCTGATGGTTGACGACATGATCTCAACTGCCGGCACGATCTGCGAGGCGGCGAGACTCTGCAAGGAAAACGGCGCCGAACGCATCCTTGTAGGCACGACCCACGCAGTGCTTTGCGGACCTGCGATCCAGCGTCTACACGATGCTCCGATAGACGAAGTAGTAGTAACCGACACGATACCCGTAAGCGACGAAAAGCTGCAGGATCTCGAAAAAGGCAGGGTCTTGTCAGTTTCGAAGCTCATGGGTGAGGCGATACACCGTATCCATAACGACGAATCAGTCAGCAGCTTGTTTCACATGGACATAGACCGCTGACCGGAAGGAAAGACCCTCCGGTCCTGGAGAACGATGATGACAGAAGCATTGAAAGCAACGATACGCACCGAAGGCGGCACGCGCAAGGCGCGCGCCCTGCGGAAACAGGGCCTTCTTCCCGCCGTCGTATACGGCCACGGCGAAGACACTGTATCCCTGACGCTCGACACCCACGCAATGGCTCTGGCTGTCAAGCACGGCGAAAAACTCCTGAACGTCGAGTTGGACGGCGAGGAGATTAACGTGCTTATCAAAGCCATCCAGTACGACACCTGGGGCAAAGAGATCCTTCACGTAGACCTTACACGCGTGGATCTGGACGAACTGGTGACGGTAACCGTCAAGATTCACCTGCTTGGCACGCCTGCCGGCGTCGAAGCCGGCGGATCGCTCCAGCAGCCGATGAGTTCAGTGGAGATCCAGTGCCGCGTCGACCAGATTCCCGAAGAGATTCGCATCCAGGTCAACGATCTGAACATCGACGACTCGATCCACCTGTCGGATGTCGAGTTGCCGGAAGGGTCCGAAGTGCTTGGTGATCCCAATGCACTGGTCTGCAACGTGATTACGATCGCCGAAGAAGTCGAGCCCGAAGAAGGCGAAGAAGGCGAAGAGTCCGCCGAACCGGAAGTTATCGGCGCCAAACCGGACGAAGACGAAGACGACGACAACTAGGGTCGCCCCACCCGGGCCCGCAGATACCAGCGGATAACCGATACCGTGAACGATCAAGACGACAACGCGGTCAGGCTGGTTGTCGGGCTGGGAAATCCCGGAACGCGATACCAGCAGACCAGGCACAATGTTGGGTTCGAAGTTGTCGAAGAAGCGGCCAGACGCTGGTCGGCGACAGGACCCAAAGCCGCATTCGGCGGACTGGCGTACGACGCAAGACCCGCCATGCCGGACGGACGAACCGCAAGAGTCGTCCTTTTACAACCGCATACGTTCATGAACTGCTCGGGCCAGGCCGTCAGGAACATCGCAGGCTTCTACAAGACCAGCCTCGAACATATCCTGATTGTGCTGGACGACTTAGCGCTGCCGACAGGCAGACTGAGAATGCGAGTCGGCGGATCGGCCGGCGGGCATAACGGCCTGAGCGACATAATAAGGCTGTCGGGTTCAGACGCCGTGCCAAGACTCAGGATCGGCATCGGACAAGCCCCCGCCTTCATGGACACAGCAGATTACGTCCTCCAGCGTTTCGCCGACGACGAAGTCGAGACAATCCGCCAGGCCGTAACTCGCGCCGCTCGAGCCGTCGAAGATTGGGTCTTCAACGGGCCGACCAGCGCAATGGATACTTATAACAAGAATCCCGGGCCGGACCCGGGCAAAGCCGGACAAACAGAATCCAACCAGCCGTAAAGATAGCAAGAACGGAACCTGAATATGAGCAAAATCAAAACTTACGAAGGCATGTTCCTGGTCCAGTCGGGATCGGACTTCCACGCAGCCAGCCAACCGGTCAACACGGTCCTGGAGAGATCCGACGCTGAGATACTCTCGATGCACCCGTGGGAAGAACGCAGACTGGCGTACGAGATCAAGGGCCAGAAGCGCGGCCTGTACATCCTGACGTACTTCAAGATGGACTCGGCCAACCTGACTGAACTGCACCGCGACTCGGAACTCAACGAAGGCGTGCTCCGCATGATGATCCTCCGTCGCGACAAGATCACCGACGAAGAGATCAACGCCCAGACGCCGGCTGAAGTCATCCAGAGCCAGGCCGCGGCCAGCGAAGCAGCGGCGGCGGCAGCGGCGGAAGCTGAAGCAGCCCCGGCCGCTGATGCAGCCCCAGCGGCTGAAGCGGCCCCGGCAGTTGAAGCAGCTCCGGCAGTTGAAGCAGCTCCGGCAGTTGAAGCAGCTCCGGCAGTCGAAGAAGCTCCGGCAGTTGAAGCCGATCAGGACGATACGAGGCCCGCCGACGAGGCCTAGGATCGATCTAACCTTCCATTGACACAGCGATCCGGCATTCGGACCGCAACACAAAGGAACCGAAAATGCCCAACTACAACAAAGTCATACTGGCAGGCAACCTGACCCGTGACCCGCAGTTGAGCTATACGCCGACCCAGACGCCTGTGGTGGATTTCGGTATGGCGATCAATCGCACATGGCGCGGACAGGACGGCCAGAAGAACGAAGAGACCTGTTTCGTTGACTGCAGGGCTTTCGGCAGACAGGCCGAGACCATCAACCAGTACCTCAGCAAGGGACGCCCCGTACTGGTCGAAGGACGCCTGCACTTCTCGTCATGGGAGAAAGACGGTCGAAAGCACAGCAAGCTCCGCGTTACCGTCGAGAACTTCCAGTTCCTCGGTTCCGCCGGCGGCGGCGGACAGCAAGGCGGCGGACAAGGCGGCTCGTACGCCCCTCGCCCCCAGCAGGCTCCCCAGCAGCAACAGCAACAAGCCCCCCCGCCGCAGCAGGCTCCCCAGTCCAGCTACAGTGATGAACCAGCTCCCCCGCCGGACATGGGCGGTGAGGATATTCCGTTCTGACAGCGTCAAACCGCACCGGAGCAACAGCGCCCCGAGCGATCAGCGATCAGATAACAGTACGCAAACCACGACGATTAACACGAGGTATTAGATTCGATGGCTAGAAAAAGGAAGCTTCCCACAGGGCGCTCCAAGTCGAATAAGAAACGACGATTCCGCGAGCAGGCAAAATGCCGCTTCTGTCGTGACAAGGTCAGAGAAGTGGATTACAAGGACATTGGCACCCTGGCCAAACTGACGACAAACCAGGGCAAGATGTTCTCCAGAAAGCGAAGCGGAAACTGCGCAAAGCATCAGAGATCGACTAAGCGTGCGGTAAAACGCGCCAGGTTCCTTGGGCTCATGCCCTACGTCGGCTGATACGTTATTGGGCCGCCATGTCGGCGCCGCCGGGAGTATCCCGAGGCGATAACCTGACAAGTGCGGTCGGATGCGAGCGTTTGGGTTCAGCCGACAGGCTCACCGGCGCTGGCTGAAGATGTCCGACAACTAATCACTGAGCATTCACAAACAACTACTGAATACCAGATACGAGGTGCAGACATGAAAGTGCTGCTTCGACAGAACGTTAAAAAACTCGGGATTATCGGCGACCTTGTCGACGTGAAGCCCGGGTACGCACGCAACTACCTGCTTCCGCAGGGCCTGGCGATAGCTCCGACAGCGGCGAACCTGAAGATTGTTGAGGCCGAAAGGCAGAAACATCTCGAGGAACTGGCCAAGATGCGCGAGGAGCTCGAGGCCAAGGCCACGCTCGTCAAGGGCAAAGAGATCACGATCTCGGCCCGGGCCAACGAAGACGGACACCTGTACGGCTCGATCGGCCCGGCGCAGATCGAAGCGGCGCTGGCCAGCGAGAATATCTTCATCGATGCCAAGTACATCGATCTGGATCACCCGATCAGGCAGCTGGACAAGTACGACGTCCAGATCCAGTTCGCCCCGGAAATCACCGCCACGATCCACATTTGGGTCCTGCCCAGCCAGGATTCCGACAAGGCCAAAGCTCCGGACCAGGTCGATGAAGGCGCCGACGAGACGCCCGAAGACCAGGACGAAGATTAGTCGACAGTTGAAGACCAGCCCGCTTACGATGTATAGTGTCGTCCCGAGGCGTTTAACCAGCCCGGCGATGCGCTGATACTCAATGGCGACACACCGCTCGGGCCCGGCGCGCCGGGTCCGGGCGGTATTAATATGGAAAGTCGATCATGACAGAAGGTCCCGTCAATTCTGCCGTCGGCCGAGCCCCTCAAAGGGTTCCGCCCCAGTCGATTCAGGCCGAGGCGTGCGTGTTGGGTTCTATGATCCTGGACTCAAACTGCGTCGACATCATCGTCCAGATAATTGACGAATCGCACTTCTACAGACCGGCACACAAGTTAATATACGACGTCATCTGCGAGATGAAGGATGTCGGCACTCCTATCGATCTGGTGACGGCCAAGGAAGAACTGCTCAGCAGAAAGCAGCTCGAGCAGATCGGCGGAGTCGAATATCTCGCCGACCTGGTCAGCGGAGTGCCCAACGCCGCCAGCGCCGAATACTACGCCACGATCGTGCGAAACAAGGCGCTGCTGAGAATGCTGATCGCCGCCGGCACGGAAATCGTCAGCGACGCATACGACTCGCGCGACGAAGCGGTCTCCATAATCGACCGGGCCGAAAGCAACATATTCAAAATCTCCTCCGATCACGTCGGCCAGCAGGTCACCGAGATGAAGGAGCTTATCCAGCACACCTTCGAGGTCCTGGAAAATGCCGACGGCAGGGAGATCACCGGCCTGAAAACCGGATACAATCGCTTCGACGACATGACCTGCGGGCTCCAGGGCGGCGAAATGATCATCCTGGCGGCCAGACCTTCGATGGGCAAGACCTCACTGCTGCTGAACATGGCCGAGTTCATGGGCGTGACCGATCGAGCCCCGATAGCCCTTTTCTCCCTGGAAATGTCCAAGGAACAGCTCGCCCACAGGCTGCTTGCCTCTTACGCCGAATTCGACCTGCAGAAGATGCGGCGAGGCAATATCCAACCGGAAGACTGGACCAAGCTGCAGCGGGCCGCCATAGACCTGGAAAAGGCGCCGATATTCATTGACGACTCTCCGGAATTGACCGTCATGCAGTTGCGAGCCAAGGCCCGCCGCCTCAAGGCCTCACATGACATCCAGGGCGTGCTGATCGACTACCTGCAGCTAATGTCGTATCATGGACGAGCCGAAAATCGCCAGGCCCAGGTCGGCGAAATGTCCAGAGGCCTAAAGGCCCTGGCCCGGGAACTGGAT
>CAYMSH010000322.1:0-7428 GCA_964392945.1 uncultured Planctomycetaceae bacterium
GAAGTAGAGGTTGGGGTTGTCGAACTGGTTGATCGACTTGACCGACATGTCCCATCGCGGACAGTCCTGTTCGTCGCCTTCGACTTTGCCCTTTTCGCGAGGGGTCATCGTAAGGGTGATGAGCTTGTCGTCGCGTTTGATGTCGAGCTTGGCCGGCTTGCCCTTTTCCAGCAGGCCCACGATCTTCCGAACCGCCGGGAGATCCTCTTCCCACAGGGCGGCCACCGGCTTGCCGTTAATCTTCAGTATCCGGTCCTTGAGCTTGATCCCCGCGCGGCGCGCGGGAGATTCCGGATCGGTGCCGGCTACGATCACTCCGTCTTTGCCTTCGAAGTAGATGTTGCGGTTGAAGTCGCGCAAGGGCTGGAGTTGCAGGCCGGTCCAGCTCCAATCGACCTTGCCGTTCTTGCGGAGCTGGTCGGCGATAAACTGCACGGTCTTTGCCGGCACGGAAAAGCCCAGGTTCGATCCGCCGCCGCGGGTGTTGATGCCCACGACCAGGCCGGCGGTGTTGACCAGCGGGCCGCCTGAGTTGCCGGGATTAATCGCCGCGTCGGTCTGCAGCCAGGAACTGTACTCGCTGTTCTTCTCGAGGTATCGCGTGGTGCACGAGATGATCCCGATCGAAACCGAGCGGTTCAGGCCCCAGGGGGCGCCCATCGCCATTACGAAGTCGCCTTCGACGAGCTTGTCCGAATCGCCGAATCCGGCGAACACCTGCGGCTTGGCTCCGTCGGGGAGTTTCATCTGCAGCAGCGCCAGGTCGGTGTCCTTGTCCATGCCGACGACAGTTGCGTCCATGGCCTTGCCCTCGAACGTCAGGCAGCGGACCTGGGTGGACTTGTCGACGACGTGCCAGTTGGTCATGACCTCGCCCTTGGCCGATATTATCACGCCGCTTCCGGAAACTTCCTGCGTGATCTTCTTGCCCGAATCGTGGCTCTCGCGCAGGCAGCGAACGTAGACAACCGCGGGGAACACCTTGGCCTTGGCCTTGCGGACCACGGCGCGGAAATCCATCCCTTTTACCGCCTCCATCGCCGGCTTGATCTCCTGGCCCATGGCTGTCGAAGTCCACAGCATCATCGCAACGGCGAAGACCGCCGCACACATCGCAATACGTTTTCTCGTCATCGTTGTTCCTTTATTTTGAACTCCCAGCGGTCCGCCGAGAGCCGTCAGCCTGAAACACTAATCCCGCCGTAAGCGGTAAAGCTACCAGTAATCCGCCCTGAAACCAAGCATTCATAACCGATCGGCGTCAGGAAATATCGCTCAATCGGCAAAGACTCTTATCGATTCTTTCGGCTGCGGCCAGTTCCTCGGCCAGCGACTGTGCGCGATCCATCTCCTGCTGTGCGATTCGACGGTACTCTTCTATCCCGTCTCGATCGAGCCCGCCGGGCACGATAATCGGCGGCGCGGCCACGGCTACTCCGCGCCGAAACGGGCGCGGAAGCGCCATCTTGTCCCAACTGCCCGCGCGCCAGCAGCCGTCGTATCCGAAGCCTGCGGGCACCAGCGGCATGCCGGTGCGGCTGGCCAGGTAGATCGCCCCGTCCTGCATCACTCGCCGTGGCCCGCGTGGCCCGTCCGGGGTAATGCCCAGATGCCTGGACGGTCTCCTTCGCATCATTTCCAGCAGCCCGGCCGCCGCTCCTCGCGACGTCGAACCGCGAACGGTCTTACCTTGGAACATACGCATGATCTGGGTGATAAGTTCGCCGTCCCTGTGACGGGAGACCAGAATCGAAAAGTCCGGACTGCAATGCGTGATCAGCGGGAACAGCATCATCTCGTGCCAGAACAGGTAGATGTTCCCATCACCGCTCGAACGGGGATTGGACGCCGGGTCCTCCATGCGGAACCAGTAGTCAACGCGATTCAACCACAGCCGCAGGACCCACGAGCCCAGCAGTGAAGCGGTCTTAATTGCAATGGGATGCGATATTTTCATACCTGTGCATATTTATAACGCCAAGCAACTGTTTTGGGAATCGTGATTTGGAACCGCTCGGCCCGATCTCCTGCGGCCAGGCGGAAAGTAGTAGCCCTGCGCCGGCGAACATCGAACTGGCGCGGTCTGAATGAACGTCCTTTCCTGATAGCAATCGGCGTGCCGAAACACTGTTTTTAAGGCTCATTTCCGGCCTCTATTTTTTCTCCAAAAAAAATCCATTTGCTCTGGAAAAACGTTTAAGGAAATCGTATTTTTTCTCCCGATATATTCAATGTCGCACCAAATGCGTCTACTGATAGTGTCGATGATATTGAACGTATACCGGCCGCGGCAATGGCGCCGCGAGCGGAGAATGAGGACACGGCCATGGACTTGTATGCTTGCGATGAATGTGGGTACTACTACGACCCGGAATATGGCGACGAGGAGAACCACATTTACGCCGGAACAGGCTTCGATCAGTTGCCCGGCGACTGGGTTTGCCCCGAGTGCGGAGCGTCGAAAAGCGAGTTCGTGAGAATCGAACACGAGCAGGACGACTTCGCGGCCTTCGACGAAGAGTTCGATCTGGTCTACGACGAGTTTCTCGACTAGGCCTGCGAATCTCAGCAGCAAGACAATCATAAAACCGCCGAACAATCACATCCGGCGAGCGCAGCTTGCGGTGCGCCTGTTGACACCTCCATTTCGTCATACTATTGTGCCGACATGGATCGCGAAACGAATTCACCGCTAAACCGCCATTTCAAGATTGGAGCTGCGCCATGAAATATCGATTCAGTTTCCTGCTGGTTATTCTGCTCGCATCGGGATGCGCTGACGTCGCCAGGAGAGATTATCCGTATCAGCCGGTTGCGTTCACCGACGTGAAGCTGACTGACTCGTTCTGGCGGCCGCGAATTGAAACCAATCGCACCGTGACGATTCCGTTTGCTTTCAAAATGTGCCGCGACACCGGGCGGATCGAAAACTTCAAAGTCGCCGGCGGACTGTCTGACAAGGCCTGGACCGGCGGATTCGGGTTCAACGACTCGGACGTCTCGAAGGTCATCGAGGGCGCCTCGTACTGCCTGCTGGTCGCCGACGACCCGAAGCTCGAGGCGTATCTCGACGAGCTGATCGGCTACTACACCGCCGCCCAGGAGGACAACGGATACCTCTACACACTCTGGACCGCTCGCAAGACGCTGACGAAGGACGAGTACGACAAGATCATCTGCCGGCCGATGGAAGACGACCCGTGGAGCACAATCTGGTTCGCGCACCAGCTCTACTGCCTCGGACACATGTACGAAGCCGGCGTGGCCCACTACCAGGCCACCGGCAAGCGAGACTTCCTGGACGTGTGCACAAAGAGCGCCGACCTGGTCTGCAGAACGTTCAACGCCGGCGGGCTGACCGAACCGCCGGGACACCAGGAGATCGAGATCGGACTGGCCAAACTCTACCGCGTAACCGGCGAAAAGAAGTACATCGAGCTGGCCAAGTTCCTGCTCGCCCAGCGCGGCGTACACCATCGCAAGAACGAATACAACCAGACGCACAAGCCGATCCTCCAGCAGACCGAGGCCGTCGGACACTCGGTCCGGGCCAACTACATGTACAGCGCCATGGCCGACATCGCGGCGCTTACCGGCGACAGGGAGTACGTCGCGGCGATCGATCGGATCTGGGAAAATGTCGTCGGCAAGAAGCTCTACCTGATCGGCGGCATGGGCTCAAACGGGTTCGGCGAAGGATACGGCAAGGACTACGAACTGCCCAACCGCGCCGCTTACTGCGAGACCTGCGCGGCGATCGCGAACGTGTACTGGAACCATCGAATGTTCCTCCTGCACGGCGACGCCAAGTACATCGACGTTATGGAGCGATCGCTGTATAACAACGTTCTCTCCGGTGTTTCGTTTGACGGCACGACGTTCTTCTACCCCAACCCGCTGACCTCGATGCATGGAGAAGACCGCAGCCCGTGGTTCGGTTGCGCGTGCTGCCCGGGCAATATCACGCGATTCCTGGCCAGCGTCGGCGGGTACATGTACGCCATGCGCGATGACGCAATCTACGTTAACCTGTTCGGTCAGAGCGACGCGTCGGTAAAGCTGGCCGACCAGACCGTGAAGCTCTCGCAGAAGACCAACTATCCGTGGGACGGCAAAGTGGCGATCACCGTAACGCCGCAGAAACCGGGCCGATTCACGCTGAAGCTGCGAACGCCGGGCTGGGCCAGCGACAAGCCCGTGCCAAGCGATCTGTACAGCGTAGCCGGCGGGGCCGGAGCCAAATGGAAACCGGCCTGCAAAGTAAACGGAAAGAAAGCCGCCTCTGTCGTGAAAGACGGATACGCGATAATCACCCGCGACTGGAAGCCCGGCGACGTCGTCACGATCGACATGCCGATGCCGATCCAGCGGATCGTCTGCAATGAAAACGTCGAGGCCAATCGCGGGCTCGTGGCGCTGCAGCGCGGCCCGATAGTCTACTGCACCGAGCACGCCGACGTCCCGGGCGGAAAAGTCGCCCCGCTGGTCCTGCCCGATGATGCGCCGCTGAGCGTGACCCGAAGCACCAAACTGCTGCGCGGAACGCCGGTGATATCTGCGTCCGGCGCGAAGATCGCCGACAAGCCGGTCAAGTTCACCGCGATCCCGTACTACGCGTGGGCCCATCGCGGCAAGGGGCCGATGTCCGTCTGGCTGGCCAGAACGCAAGACGCCGTCGTACCCGAGCCGGCTCCGACGATAGCGTCGCGAGCCAAGTGCACCGCCTCGTGCAGGTACACCGAAGGCGCCAACGACCAGAGTGAGCCGAAGTCATCCGGCGATCACAGCTACCCGTTCCTGCACTTCTGGCCGCACAAGGGAACTACCGAATGGGTGCAGTACGATCTGGACGAGGCCACGGAAGTATCGAGCGTGGAAGTCTACTGGCTCGACGACACCGGCCGCGGCGAGTGCCGCCTCCCGGCGTCATGGAAACTGCTGTACGATAAAGACGGCAAGTGGGTCGAAGTCGACAAGCCCGGCGGCTACGGCGTAGCCGGCGACAAGTACAACGTAACGAAGTTCACGCCAGTGACGACAACCAAACTCCGACTCGAAATCAAACTCCAGGAAAAATGGGCCGCAGGCGTTCACGAATGGCGCGTCCGCTGAGGTAGATAAGGAGCAGCGTCATTCGCAACATGAAGGTGTTATAGGCGATTGTTCTTACTCAACAAGAAGGTCAAAGCCTTGTTCAGGCCCGACGGGCCTAAACGAAATCGCCTCTCTGGCGGCTCGTGACTCCGTTACGCCTTTGACGTTCACCGTCTGCCGTTACTGACTACTGATCATTGAGCCGTCGCCGTTACTGGGCTGTCGCCGCTACTGGCCACCGAGCCGCAAACGCCGCTTCTGAGCCAGCAGCCACTTCCACAGTTCCGGATCGTTGTACGCTTTTTGCCAGGCGGCCACGTGGCCGGCGCCTTTGTATGGCGTGAACTTAACGCTCTTGCTCCCGGCATCCTTCAGGATCTTGATGAGTTTCTCGGTTTCCTTTACCGGAACCGATCCGTCTTTGGTCCCGTGGAACGCCCAGACCGGCAGGTCTTTGGCCCGCTTCAAACCTTCCGAATCGAACTCGTTCTTGATCCCCTTCTTCCTGCCCGGCCGATTGGCCGGCAGAGCAAACGGATCGCCGCCGCCGCAGATCGGGACCGCAGCGGCGAAGTAATTCGGATAACGCGAGATGAAGCTCCAGGTCCCGTAACCGCCCATACTCAGACCGGTGACATACAAACGCTTCGTGTCGATATCGCCGCGATCGGCGATCACCTCGTCAACCATCGCCTTGAGCGCTTCGGTGCGCCACCAACTGTTCTTCGGGCACTGCGGCGATACGATCACACAACCCCTCAACGCGGCGATCTTCTCGATCAGCTTCGGGGGCCCGTGCTTTTTGACTTTCTCGATATCGTCGCCGCACTCGCCGTATCCGTGCAGGAACAGCATCAGCGGCCAACCGTCGCACGGCTTGGGCCCGCCAGGCGTATACAGGATGTATTTGAGCTTGTGATCGCCGACTTTCTTGCCCATCTCGCAGACCGATTCGTCAACCGGAGCCATCGGCTCGGCTGGCGGCGAGGCGATCTTCCATTCCAGAATACCCGCACTGAGTTTAGGTCTCTGATGTACTTCTATTCGCAACGCTTTGGTCTCCACCGGCGTGAACGTCACCTTGTTGTACTTGTCGACCTCGGTCCCATACGCCGACGCGCCCGGAACTTCTTTCCACTCCTTGCCGGCCAGATACAACAGCCGCCAGGACTTCGGCGTCTGGATCCCGCGGTTGGCGTACCAGTAAACGCTCGTCGACGAAACCCTCCGCGGCTTGTCGAACGTGTGCTGGACCCATTCCTTCGTGCCGAGATGATTCCACCAGGAGAATCGCGACATGCCCTGGTCCAGCGAACTGCCCGGCTCGAGCCCGTCGCAGACCGCGCCCAACGGGTAAGACGGATTTGTGTACGATGCGGTAATCGGGCTCTTTTTCTTCTCAACCGGCTCAGCGGTCGGTTTTGCGGCCGATACGCCGACACCAGGCAGCAGCGATCCGAGCAAAACGCATATCGAAAGTCGTTTCATCGCTCTCACAGTTTATCTCCAATCTCAGCCAGGGTGATCTTATCGAATTAAACGCGGGCACGCACTCAGTTCTTGCCGCGCTTGCCGGGGATGCGGCGCTTTGGGGAATGGAAACGGTTTCATCGTTGCGGTATGATCCGACTCGTAACGGCGCGTCAGGCGCCATGTGCTACGGGAGATGCAATTATGAAAAGCGTATGCGAAACCATCAAAGCTGCGATCGTGCTGTCGCTTCTTGTCGCCGGTATGGTCTCGTCGACGGCCTGCACGGCCGATCCGGCGATGGTGATAAAATCTGGTCCGACTGACGCGGCGGCTCTGATGATCGGCAACTGGGCCGATCCAACTATCCTGAAAGACCGCGACACGTACTACATGACGCACACGAGCTTCGAGTACCAGCCCGGGCTGCTGATCTGGCGTTCGAAGGACCTGCGGACCTGGACGCCGGTGACCCGCGCGACGGTCAACCAGTCCGGCTCGATCTGGGCGCCGGACCTCGTCAAGCACAACGGCGAGTATCGCATCTACTACCCCGCCGACCGCAAAAACTGGGTCGTAACGGCCAGGAAAATCGAAGGCCCCTGGTCAAAGCCTGTCGAACTCGGCGCAAGCGGCATCGATCCGGGCTTCGTCGCCGATGAAGACGGACGGCAGTACGTCCACCTGTCGGCCGGGCTGGCCGCAAAGCTGTCGGACGACGGGCGCAAAGTCGCCGAGAAACCCAAGAAAGTCTACAAGGGCTGGCCCATCCCGCAGGACTGGACGATCGAAGGGTTCTATCTGGAATCGCCCAAACTGATGAACCGCCGCGGGTGGTATTACCTGACCAGCGCCCAAGGCGGG
>CAYMSH010000323.1:0-7406 GCA_964392945.1 uncultured Planctomycetaceae bacterium
TAGTGAACCAGATCACATCCCGCTAATCGACACTAACGCCTAACTGCGCTCTGACCCCATTGCCTCACTCCACGACTCATGGCCGGCGCGATTTAAAATCTGCGTATTGCGGTATGACCGTTAGATTTAGCTTGTCAAACTCGCTACATCCGATACGATGACTGTAGAGGTCCGCAGCAATTGTAACGTCATCAGGGAGACCTCGGCCGGACAAGTTTGGTTGAATCGACCAAGAGCACAACGCCAGCGGTCGCAACTACTGAATGGAGACAACCATGCCAAGAAATCAACCGCCTGGAAAAGCCGTCATATTGATACTCGCAGCAATAGCGTTCGGTCTTTTCGGATACTCCCCTGCTCAGGCCGCCCCAAGAACATCAAAGAAGCCGCCATCTATGAAAGCCTGTGCTGCAATGTTTGAATCCAAGACAGTTGACGTGCGGATTCTCGCCTTGGATCAGGCCATGAAACACAAGGACAAATCGCCGGAGGACGTGCTGGATCTGCTTATCAAATCCCTGGGAGACAAGAGCGCCGGCGTGCGTACTCAGGGCGCGACGTGCATCGGCAGATTCAAGGGCAAAGCCAAGCGTGCTGTCAAGCCGCTCATAGCCGCTCTCAAGAGCAAGGACAAAGTAGAATCATACTATGGAAATTTCAAATTCTACTCCGGGTGGCGAGCGGAAGTAATATCAGCGCTTGAGGAATTGGGCTCCGAAGCGGCGTCTGCTGCTTCCGTTGTTCGAGAGCATCTGTCAGACAATAGTCCAAGTGATGTCCTCAGCGCCTCGGTCTCCTTCCTGGGAACCATGAAAGACGTCGACTCTCGCGCAAAACTTATCGTGCTTTTCAAACGAAAGAAGGGAATTGATCGACATGCGAAAGCATCGATAGCCAAAGCACTCGGCCAGATCGGCGGCAAGGAGGCGTTTGACGTGATCGCCGACTACGCCCTGAACGGAACTGTTTACGAACCGCGAAACGCATCAATATGGGCGATTGCCGAGTTCAAAGACAAACGCGTTCATGGAATTCTTCTGAAGATCCTTCGATCCAAGGGATCCGGGCGGAGCACCTGGGAGTGGATACTGGGCACGGCCGCGATCGTGGCTGTAAAAACTAAAATGCCCGGGGCTATGGCGGAGCTAGCCAGGCTGGCGAAGGACAATCCGTACAGCAGGGACATGTGCACGTCGATCGCACGTGCACTGAGGGAGTACTCCGGACCGCCGGAGAAGATAGTTCCTGTCCTGGATGCACTGGCCAAACACAAGAATTCCAACGTTCCAACTGCAGCAATCGAAACCGCAAAGCAGTTCGGGACGATCGGGATAGACTTCATCATCAGACGCCTGAAAGATTCGGACGCCAGCGTTCGCTGTTCGGCTGCAACCGCGCTGGGAAAACTCGCGGCGCGTAAAGGCGTTCCCGGTTTAAGGAAGGCCCTGTCCGATAAGAACAAGTACGTCCGAGAGGATGCCAAAGAGGCCCTGGCGCTTATCGTCAAGAAACACGGCCCCCAGAAGAACACCGCCCCGCCCCGTCGACCGCGAACGCCGGCTTCACCAACCGCCAAGCCGGCACGCCGACCGGCAAAACCACCAGCGAAACCGAAGAACCTGACCACTGAACAACAGGCGAAGATTGACAAACGCATAGCGAACAAGCTTAAGCTGGCGGATATGTATCGCCAGGCGGGCCGCGCCGACCTGGCCAAGAAGAAGTATCAGGAGATAATCAGTGATCATCCGGGCGCCAAGGGCGCCGCAACAGCCAGGCAGCGCCTCGAATCAATGGGCCACCAATAGGCGCCCTGCGTATAGAACAAGTACACGCAAACGGAAAACAGTTCTATGCGAAAAACGCACGAAATTCTGGCCAGGATCAAACGGAAACGCGGGCTGGTTCCGCGCCCGGGGGAGTCCCTCGACGACTTCCAAAGCCGCGTCCTGAAGACGGTGCGATACATTCGTTCAAGCGGCTTTGAGCGGTGGTTATTCACGGGCAAGCCACGCGAAACCACGGATGAAATCCGTCGAATCACCAAGAAATATCTTGGCATCCAGAGTGAACCGATCACGGCATACGAAGGGCAAATTCGCTCCAAGAAGTACGGGGGCATGGCCACAGGTGAACTCGACGGATCGGCCGTGATCGCCACGCAGGATTTGCCGGACAATACAAACGACATTCTCGCTCGCGCGGCCGGGAGCATGGAGAGTATCTTAAACGACGAACCTGTGGACTTCGACCCCATAACATCAAACTCGATCGTGTTATTCCCATTAGCCGGAATGGAAGGCGACAACCCGGTCGACAGGATGTACTTCGAGATGTACGACGGGCTAACCCGTAACGAGACCTGCATCAAGCTTCACGAAGGCATCCACGCCATTCACTTCAACAACAGTTGCTATGGCCGATGGTCCGAACGCATGAACAGCATTTTCTCGCTCCTGCTTATTCCCTATTTTATCGCCTATGCGTGCCTTATGTTCATTGGGCGATTCCTTCCCGTTCTGGGGCCGATTCTAAAGGCCCGGCGATTCGGCTTCTCGATCGAGTCCGAGGCGCTGGCCTACAAAGTGAGTCTTGACGAAATCACAGAAGACTATTTGACCAGGGCCGGCGCGGATATCCCCGCCGAAAGCCTCGCCTGGTTCAAGGAACAGTTCCATGAAAGAAACTCCCGCATCGCCAGGGTGATAATTGTTCACTTCTACGCCAGGCCATGGCGGCGGGGATACGGAACCGCATATAACAATTTCCTGCTGGCGTTGCTGCTGGCGATGGGCGCGGCCAAGCTCGTATCATACGATACTCCATGGATCAGTTGGGCCGGCGTAGCGATGCTGGTCCTGGCTTTGAGCCAGTTAGTGAAGGCTCCCTTCGCCGCGTATTTCGAGAGGAAGGCCAGGGACGCCGTGGCGGCTATCGATGAGATAAAACCGTCCTTCGGCGGCGCGGGCAAAGCGTTCTACGCGATCCTGGGCACGCCGCAGTCTCAATGGAGAAAACTGGCGCAGGACACGGCCGCAGCATCCGGCTAACTGACACTAACGCCTAACTGCGCTCTGACCCCATCAGCGAGCCCAGCCTTTTCGGCGGCGTTGGATTATGACCAGGGCGAAGATTCCTGCTGCTATCGCCAGGCCGGCCCACATTGTCGTCGAGATCATCCCGGCCGACAGAACCGCCCCGGGCGAGTCAGTCGCGGCCGACACGTCGGGCCAGGCCGTCGCGGCCGGACCGTCTTTGCGGGCGTCGTACGGAACGAAACCCCGAGTGGTGTAATACGGGAAGACCCACAGATCATCGGACCATTGGCGAACATCAGCGGGTTTGAGGCCCGAGGCCCGGATGTTGGTCAGGTAGTACCGGGCTCCGGGGTGGAGCTTCTGGAAGAGTTTTGACACCGTGGGGATCGCGGCGGCGTGGTCCTTCAAGTACGCATCCTGCTGCGGGGCCGACCAGGCCTTGCCGGCGTTGGGCTTGCAGCTCCTGGTGTCCCAGTCGCGATGCCGAAGACCGAAGCCCCGATGTACGTAGCCGAACTTGTTGATCTTGTCGTTGATCCAGGCGCTGTAGAAGATGTAGAGATTCACGTCGAACTTCTCGCTCTGCAGTCCGGTCATCTTCATCGGGAAGTAGATCCCGTCCCGCCCGCCGGTCTTGAAAGTGAACCGCAGCGGGTGTGAGTCTACGGGCTTGTCCTTGTGGAGTTCGGCGTCGGAGACCTTGATGCAGGCGAAGACATACCCTTTCTTGCGGTAGAAGCCCAGCACGTCTTCGGCGTCACCGAGGCTCTGGAATCCCTCGGCCTGGAGCCACTTGTTCAGTGCGCCGGCCTGCTTTTCCCTGACCACGGCGGTCTCGTAACTGCCGACAACGCGCCGCGACAGGACCTCGACCTGGAGTTTAGCAGTCGGACGGGCCTCGCCGGTGGCGTTCTTGCCCCACTTGCTGGGGGTGTGTCGTCGCGTTCGGGCCTGAACGTAGGCGAACAGCTCTTTGAACAGTTTGGGATCTTCCTTGGTTATCGTAGGCTCGTTGGGAAACGGCACGACCCAGGCGAATTTGCGGGCCGAGCCCTGAACGCGAATCTTCAGGATCAGATCCTCGACGGCCTTGCCCTTGGTCTGCGAACCGTGGAAGATGATTATCGCCTCCTGAGCCCGCTCTTCCAGCGATCCCTTGTAGTCGCGCGGCGGGATAATCATCCCATCTCCGCGGGCCGCCTGGGGCCCAGCGGCGCCGCCAAGCACAACCAGCAGAATCGCCGCGGCAATCAGGCTGCGGCGAATGGAGATGCGGTTCATCGGCGTTTGCGTATAGTACATGCGATAGCTCCCGATTTCCGATCGCTCGGCCGGCGGTTCCGGAGACCGCACGCCGAGGCGGCATTTCGCAGATGGCCTGTCCGCCGGCGACCGCCGCCGGCGGCATCTATGATCCTACCACTGGCGGAAGCTTCGGCAAAGCGAATTCCGCACGTTCGAAATTGATCGCGGCAATGCTACTCGAACAAGGCCGATACGATCAGGAGCCACAAACCGACGGCCGCGGCGCCTGTCAGTAAGATCAGCAGCGGTTTCAGGAATCCCGGGAGTTTGGACTTGTATATGCCGACATTCAACCCGAAGGCCAGTCCGCCGAGTCCGCCGCCGATGGCTCCGCCGATGAAGACCATGATCATGGGCCAGCCGCACGCGACAAGAACGAGCGGCGGTATCGGTTTGGCACCTTTGGGCAATACCGTGATTTCCCGCCCGTTCTTTTGGATCTTGAAAGTGAAATTGGCGATACCGGGCTTGGCTTTCACTGCATAGCTGTCGCCCTGGTATTCGAATTCATGCTTGCAGCCGAACATACTTCGTTTTTGCGAGCAGACTTCCTGCCCGACTGAAATCGTCTGCATCCCGCCAGTGACGATCTCGAACTGAAACGTAACGTCATCAACAGTAAACTCGCTGCTAACGGCCATTATAATCTCCCTGAAATCCCTGTTATCCGCCGAACATATCTTCCCACCGGCGGCGATTCCGCCAAAGCGCACTAACGCCTAACTGCGCTCTGACCCCATTGCCTCATCTCCGGCCGCTCTGGAGTTGGCGGGCCTGGGCTAACATTGACTGGATCAGTTGGTCTTCTGAGATGCCCTGGCGTCTGGCCGACGCCCTCAGCGCCTGGTTGAGCGGGCCGAAGAGTTTCGACATCGCGATCTTCCAGCCGCCGGATTCCTTTACGAAAAACAGGGAGGCCCCGGCGGCGGCTTTGGTGTAGCCTTTGGCCGACTTGCCGTCGGACTCCACGCGGGTCAGCCTGTCCATCTTCTGAACGCTGTCCTTCGAAGTCCAGCCCTTTTCGATACCGAGAACAAAGACCGCCTTGCCGTCCATCTTCGCAAGTTCGCCGGTTCCGTAAGTGTTGCGCATTCGCAACACCATGAACCGAGACAGAATATCGAGACTCTTCAAGCCGCCGCTGGCCGACGACATAGCGGCCGCGATCTTGTCGTAATGAGCGTGGGTGCCGGCGTCTACTTCAGCCCAGGCGGCCGGTCCGTCTCCGCCCAGCAGTGCCTTGCGATACGCCTGGAACGTCTTTCTAATGGCCGCATCATCAGCACTATTGCCTCCGCAGCCGGCAAGCAGGACCGCCAGGATTACGTATGGAATTCGTTTCAGCATTTCATATCCCTTAATTCAGAGTTCGAGAACATTCCCCTACACACGCCGCGGCGATCATAGCCAGATTGTGCACAGGATCAGGAAGACTATCTGGGTCACCAGGCTTGCCGCCAGCAGGGCCCGGCGGGTCAGTCCGCCCCCGATCGCGCAAAGGATCGGGCCGGAGGCTATCGCGGCAATGAGTGTCCCGACGGTGACGGCCACCTGGCCGAATACGCCCATGTAATGGAAGTAGATTATGGTTCCGGCCAGCGGCATCGCCATACACGCCGCGGCCGCCAGGGGTCCGCATCCGCGCACGAAACGGCGTGTGGCCGCGTCGGTAGCCGCGTTTGGCGGTTGGAACTGGCCTGCGATGAGCATTGACCAGGCGCCCCAGATCGGCATCAGCAGCAGCACGCGAAAGATCGAAAGCTCCGGTCTGATCCAGGCGATCCAACTGAACATGGTGTATTCGTATCCGCTGGGGTAGCGTTCGGCCAGGCTCATGAATCCCACGCCGATCAGCGCCGCGGCGGCCGCGGCCAGGGCGAACTGGTTGCCGCGCGAGCGTAAACGGAACGCCGGCCCGATCGACGCCAGGGCCATTCTCATCGGCCAGGTGAGTATGAAGATCGCTGTAATCCCCGCCGGTCTGGACAGGCGGTCCCAGTCGTGGAACAGTCGCCAGACGACTGACCAGAGGCCTATGAGGGTCAGCCCGGTAAGCAGCGCCAGGCCCATCAGCCCGATCCACGCGTACGTAAATCGTGCGGGGTCCTGGGCCTCCAGGCGCTCGTCGCCGGCGGTCAGGAACATATACGACGGTCTTTCGGTCAGCCATTTATATAGAGCAAGCACGTTTTTCATTTGAGTCCCCTGCATACTGCCGGGAAACTAAGATTATCGACACCGAGCCCGGGTAGCAAGCAAGTTTCCCGGCTACAATGGGTTTGTTGCGGTCTGAAAATATTGAAATCTCGAGCGAGATTCGTCCAAACTGTTGATGTCACACAGTGATAATCGCCGAATACAGATACGTAGACAAGGCGCAGCGGCGCCGAAAGCCGCGTTGCGACGCCGATGCCGCCTGTACATTAAAAACGCCTGCACGGAAGGTTCGAACATGAGCGACACACCCGAGACACCGGAGCCCACAAGCGTAACATGCACCGCCAGCAAGGACCCTGCGGTAAGGACGTTCATAATAGCGGCCATGCTGCTGGGAGTCGGAATATGGTGCTGGATGGACGCCGCAAGCGGAAAATACCCGCCGCCCAAGGCGTGGGACCTGGAGAACATAAACGACGCGGCCGGTCATGCGTTCAACCACTGGACGCCGTGGGTCGCCCTGCCGTTTGGACTTCTCAAGGCCGCGTTGGGCTTCATCGCACTTAAGAAGGTGCTGATCGCCGACGCCGAGGGGATCGGGTACAAAGGCAAAGACAAGCTGGCGTGGGACAAGATCACGGGGCTGAACGCGTCACAACTGAAGGACAAGGGGATTTTGACTGTCGAATACGAAGGCGACGGGAAATTGGTCCTGGACTCGTGGAAACTGGAGAACTTCCGCGATCTGGTAGGCTTCGTAGAATCGCACTCGCCGGTCGAACCAACGAAATAGGCAATGACTAAAGACGGTGATGAGTGATGTCCAGTTTAGCCATTTTTCCGTGCCGTTGGGTTTAGGCCTGAAAGGCCGACAGGGCCTGCGGTCACGCAGGCCTTAGCCGGGCG
>CAYMSH010000324.1:0-3110 GCA_964392945.1 uncultured Planctomycetaceae bacterium
GGTACGTGCCGAGCAGCGCGAAGAACGCGATCGACAACACCATCCTGCCGACGGTCAACTGATTGGGTAACTTCCAGTTCATATATTCTCGCTCGGGCGGTAAAGTAAGTACTATTCGTTTTCGTCAAGCGGCGTGACCACCAGATCGTAGCCGTCGGAGCCGGCGACTTCAACCGTGATCATTTCGCCGGCCGCTCGCGGGTCGGTCAGTATGCACAGGCTGTCGATCTCCGGGGCCTGTCCGGCGTGTCGGCCGACGCATCGGCCCTGCTCGTCGAGCCCGTCGATCAGCACGTCGAT
Organism: uncultured Planctomycetaceae bacterium; assembly: GCA_964392945.1. GTDB lineage: Bacteria > Planctomycetota > Phycisphaerae > SM23-33 > SM23-33 > BS750m-G57. The sequence continues at coordinate 301 of CAYMSH010000324.1, forward strand.
CGACTGGCCCACGGCGTCTGCGTTTACGTCGAATGCGATCTCCTGCTGGGCGGCCATTATCGCGGCCGCTCGTGCGGCTTTGACATCGTCGGGAACCTGATCCGGCATGTCGGCCGCGGGGGTTCCAGGCTCGGGAGAGTATTCGAAAACGCCGAGCGCATCAAACTCAAACTCATTTACGAACTCCAGCAGCTCGGCGAACTCCGCTTCGGTCTCGCCGGGGAATCCCACGATAAACGTAGTGCGAATCGCGATGTTGGCGTCCCGCAAACTATCGAGCAGCTCCTCGACTCGATCGCGGGAGACCTTGCGGCCCATCCGAGCCAGAACGCTGTCGGAGATGTGCTGCAGCGGAATGTCAACGTACGGAACAACGTGATTGCAGTCGCGTATCGCCGCGACGAGATCGTCGCTGAAACGCCGCGGATACGTGTACAAAAGGCGGATCCAGACCGCCCCTTCCATCGCGTCAAGTCGCCTGAGCAGACCAGCGAGATCCACGTCGCCCTGATCGGTTCCGTAGCTGGTTGTGTCTTGTGCGATCACGTTCAGTTCGATCGCCCCGTCGGCGATCAGTTCGGCCGCTTCGGCCAGCACATCCGCCGCCGGCTTGGAGCGGAACGGGCCCCTGATCGCGGGTATCGTGCAGAACCTGCAGTTGTGATCGCAGCCCTCTGCGACTCTCAAATACGCCACGTGTTTCGGCGTCAGGCGGAAGCGTCCGGCATCCGAGCCGATCGCCCCGCGGCAGGCGCTGACCTGCGAGGCGTTTTGCCCGGTCACCGCCTGCAGTATCGCGTCGCGATCGTTGACGCCGACTATGGCGTCGATCCCGGGGGCTTGTTCGAACAGTTCATCCCCGTTTCGCTGGGCCATGCAGCCGGCGACGACCACTCGCGAGGCGCGCCCGGCGGCCTTGTGCTCCAGGGCCTCGGCGATCACGCCCATCGCCTCATTCCGAGCGTCGGCCAGGAACCCGCAGGTGTTGATAACGATCACGTCGCAGTCATCGACCGAGGCCCCGACAACGCATCGGCCTTCGGCCAGCCGGGCCATCATCTTCTCGGAATCCACGAGGTTCTTGGGGCAGCCCAGAGTAACGAGTCCGACTCTTACAGGTTGTCCGTCAACGTCAGTCATGCCCCGAATCATAAGCATTTTGTGACAAAAAGCGACCCCGCCGCCAAATAGTCTCTCAAACGCCGAAGCATCGCAATTCCGCAACCCAAAGGCCGACACAGGCCACAGCAGCGATGTCACAATTGGTACACAACGGCGTGGCAGTTGGGAGTTGGCAGTTGGCGACGGCAACGGCGACGGCGAAAACCGAACACCGCACATCTCACACATTTACGATTGACACGCTATAGCTTTCATTGAATACATAGGCATTTTTCAGCGTTCTCTCTGGCGGGGCTGGAAGTTTGTCTTGTTCGTAGCGTCTTACTACCGCTGTTGTTATGCGGTCGCTGAAAGTTTTTGTCGAGAAATCTCAGAATTCTGTCTCAAATCCGGGCTTGCTCGCCAGTAAGTAAGTTTATGGAAACGGCATGGCGAACGGCATGGCAGTTGGGAGTTGGCAGTTGGCAACGGCGGAACCTAACGACAACGTCTTACGGCGCGTTTTGATCAGTTTAGGTGGATGTGCGTTTTTGAGCCTTGCCGTTGCCGTTGCCGTAGCCGTTGCCAAGTGCCAACTGCCAATTGCCAACTGCCAGGTTTTCGGAGATAACCATGAACCAAGACTTGCTTGTTAAACTTATCGCTGACGGTGAACTTCCGCAGGCTCGGATTGCCGAAATCGTTGGCGTTTCGCGGCGTACTGTCTGGCGGATCGCTAATGGTCTGTCGCGCCCGGATCTGCAGCGGAAGATCGCTGCGGCTGTTGAGGGCTATCGCCAGGCCGCGATCCGGGCGGCCGCTCGACATATGAAGGCGTTGCTGGAAAAGCAGGTCGAAGTCGCACTCACAGGCGACGGCGAAACCGCGCGGAAGTGCCGCGAGTTCCTGCTCAAAACGTTCATGCTCGCAATCCCCGAACAGACCGCCAAGACGGAAGAAAGAACCGAGAAACAGACTCCCTCCCCCGCGGCCGATGACAAGCCGCTCAATCCGCAAATCCTGAGCAAGACGCTCCACGACTTGTCGCCGGGTTTGCTGGAAGAAATCTGCAAAGAACTCTTCGGCCCCGACTACAAGGACCACGGAGTCTATCACCGAAACGCCCCACCCGACGCCGCAACCGCCGACAGGAACCGCTCACCGTAATCCAGTTTTCAGTGAGCAGTCCTCAGTAACGACTGAAAACCAGTGACCAACAAGGCAGATCAATAGCCCCCGTTCATCCGCCCGTCGCAGATGTCTATGGTCCGATGCCCAGACCCCAGGTTCAGTTTACTCAACGCACGGCATCGGGTACTATCACGGTGAAAGTCCCGCGATGATCACGGGCGCAACGCCATATGGGACGCCGCAGGCGCTGCGAAGCAAAATCCCAGAAGAAGAGCTTTCGGTGGAACTACCTGAACTATCAGGAACCCGCCCGCTCGTAACGGATTGAGATCGAGGCATATGACATGAATAACAAGATGTTAACGGTGTTCGTCATCATGACGGCCGGCGTGGTTGTCGCGGCGGCTCGGCCGAAGAAGGACGCATCGGTGACCAAGAGCACGATGTCGCGGGGTTACACAATTCCCGTCATCGACCTGGACTCTCGCAAGGACCTGCAGGTCGTCGTCGATCGCCAGAAGGGGCAGTATCTGGGCCATCCGACGACGGTGTTGTTCGAGGACGGCAAGACAATGATC
>CAYMSH010000324.1:3120-7316 GCA_964392945.1 uncultured Planctomycetaceae bacterium
GGGCCACGGGCGCGGGGCCATCGTGATGAAACGCAGCCGCGACGGCGGGAAGACGTGGTCCAAACGCCTCGAAACGCCCAAGAGTTGGGCCACCAGTTTGGAAGTGCCGTGCATTCATCGCGTCGTAGACGCCAAGGGCGTCAAACGGCTGATCATGTTCTCGGGGCTGTATCCGGCGCGACTTGCGGTCTCGCAGGACGACGGCAAGACGTGGGGCCAACTCGAGCCGATGGGCGAGTGGGGAGGCATCGTCGTGATGGGCGACATAATCGCATTGAGGACCAAGGGCCACTACATGGCGATGTTCCACGATGACGGGCGGTTCTTCACCAAGGGCGGCAAGCTTCACAATCCGCGGAAGATGACGGTTTACAAGACATTCTCCCGCGACGGCGGGCTGACGTGGAGTTTTCCCGAGACGGTGTTTGTGCGGTCCGACGTGGGCCTCTGCGAGCCGGGCATGGTCCGGAGCCCCGACGGCAAGCAGATCGCGGTGCTCTTCCGCGAGAACTACCGCGTCCGGAACTCGCACCTGATCGTCTCGAACGATGAGGGCAAGACGTTCAGCAACCCGGTCGAACTGCCCGCGGCCCTGACCGGCGATCGTCACCAGGCGATCTATCTGCCCGACGGACGGCTGTTCATCAGCTTCCGCGACACAACCCTCAAGAGCCCGACCAAGGGCGACTGGGTGGCGTGGGTGGGAACGTATGACGACATCATCAAGGGCAGGCAGGGGCAATACCGCATCCGCCTCAAGGACAACACGCACCGCTGGGATTGCGCCTATCCCGCACCCGAACTCCTGCCCGACGGTACGATTGTCGTCACCACCTACGGCCACTGGGATAAAGGGCGGAAACCTTACATTCTCAGTGTCCGCTTCAAGATCGACCTGACCGACGCGATGGCGAAGAAGAAACACTCCTCCACGCCGTAACCCGTCGCTGGTCTACTCGCTGGCGAGTAGCGTCAGACGCAGGTGGTTCAGGGCGGCTAGAGCGGTGCGGCGGCCGACTTGCTCGAGGGGGTCCGGCAAGACGTGGCGCCAAGGTTGTGGCGAGTGAAGGCTGCAGCCGAAAACTTGTTGGAATGTCTCCACCAACGAGCGTTGGAGCCAGAGTGTCGCTGAACACATAACCAGTCAGGCCCATCGGGCCTGAACCGGCAACAGCGTTCGTTTCTCCGCGAATCGCTCGTTGATCGCCAACCACTCGCAATTCGCGGCCGGGCGATACGTTCCTTTATTTGGAGTTGCGTACTACTACATACCACTACACAGGCTCAATGCCGAAAGGACCTATTATGAACAGTTCGATTCGAGTCAGGATGATCGCGGCGGCGTGTTTGATCGCGGCCGTTGGTTTCGTTCTCCCCGCGACGGTCGACGCCGACGTTACGGTGCCGAAAGCTTTCGGCTCCAATATGGTCATGCAGCGCGATATCGCCCTGCCGGTCTGGGGCTGGGCCGAAGCAGGCGAGAAAGTCACTGTCAAACTCGGCGACTGCACCAAGACAGCTACCGCCGACAAGGACGGAGCCTGGAAGGTTTCGCTAGCCGCAATGAAGTGCTCGGCAAAGCCGACGACTATGACAGTCAGCGGCAAGAACAAGATCGAGTTCGAAAACATCCTGATCGGCGAGGTCTGGCTCTGCTCGGGCCAGTCGAACATGCAGTGGTCCGTTCAGCGTTGCGCCAACGGCAAGGCGGAAATCGCGGCCGCCGAGTATCCGCAGATACGACTCCTCGGCGTCAAGCGGGCGATAAACGCCGAACCGCAGAAGGACTTCACCGGCTCCTGGCAGGTCTGCAGCCCGAAGACCGTCGGCGGGTTCTCGGCGACTGCGTACTACTTCGGACGAAAGCTGCAAAAGGACCTGAAGATCCCGATCGGCCTGATCCACTCATCATGGGGCGGAACGCGGATCGAGCCCTGGACGCCGACAGTCGGCTTTGACGCCGTGCCGGCGCTGAAGAAGATCGCCGACGACACGCGAAAGCTGAGCGGCAAGATCGGCAACCGCACGCCGCGGGCGATCTACAACGCGATGATCGCACCGCTGAAACCCGTGGCGATCCGCGGAGCGATCTGGTACCAGGGCGAATCGAACATGGGCGACGGGATGATGTACTTCGAGAAGAAAAAGGCGCTCATCGGCGGCTGGCGAAAGGTATGGGGCCAGGGCGACTTCCCGTTCGGATTCGTGCAACTCGCGCCGTTCGATCGCTACGGCGGCGACAGGCAGCCGAAACTCTGGGAGGCCCAGACCGCCTCGCTTTCGATTCCCAACACCGGCATGGCCGTGACGACAGACATCACTACGCTGAGGAACATTCACCCGCCCAACAAGCAGGACGTCGGGCTGCGACTGGCGCTCTGGGCCCTGGCCACGAGCTACGACAAGAAGGACCTGGTCTACTCCGGGCCGATGTACAAGTCGATGAAAGTCAGCGGCAAGACGATCGTGCTTACGTTCGATCACGTCGGCGGCGGGCTGGCGTCGCGCGACGGCAAGGATCTCGACTGGTTCGAAATCGCCGGCGACGACAAGGCGTTCGCAAAGGCTTCGGCCAAGATCGTCGGGAACACGATTGTGGTATCCTGCGACACGGTCGCCAAGCCGGCGGCTGTACGGTTCGGATGGTCACAGAAAGCCACGCCGAATCTCATGAACAAAGAAGGCCTGCCGGCCTCGCCCTTCCGCACTGATAGATGGTAGGGACAGGTTGCCGCGGCGGTCTGATTCGTATATAAATTCCTGCGAAAGGGAACTGTTTTATGAAACACGTTAGAACTGGCATTACGGCATTCCTGATCCTCATAGTCGCCGCATCGGCAGTCGCGGCCGACTGGCCTCAGTTTCACGGGCCCAATCGCGACAATAAATCGCTCGACACCGGCCTGCTGAAACGCTGGCCCAAAGGCGGTCCCAAACGACTCTGGGAAGCCAGCGGGATCGGCGAGGGTTACTCGACTGTCGCGATCGCCGGCGGAAAGATATACACCTGCGGCGAGATCAACGGAAACTGCACGATCACCGCGATGGATTCCAGCGGCAGGAAGCTCTGGTCCAAGGCCAACGGCAAGGCGTGGAAAAGGAGCTATCCCGGCACGCGATCCACGCCGACTATCGTCGACGGGCTGCTGTACCATCTCAGCGGGATCGGGAATCTCGCATGCCTCAAGGCCGACGACGGATCGCCCGTCTGGACCGTCGATATCATGAAGACATTCGGCGGGCGGAATATCATGTGGGGCCTGGCCGAGTCTCCGCTGGTCATCGGCGACAACATCATCTGCACGCCCGGCGGCAAAGAAACCAGCATGGTCGCCCTGAACAGGAAGACCGGCAAGGTCATCTGGAAATGCACCGGCGCCGGCGACAGACCCGGCTACGCATCGCCGATCCTGGTCGAACACAAAGGCCTCAAGCAGATAGTGACCGCGATGTCCGAATCGATCGTCGGCGTGCGGGCCTCTGACGGCAAGCTGCTGTGGCGCTTCCAGCACAAGGTCTACGCCGACGAGAACATAACCACCCCGATCTTCAAAGACGGATTCATCATTGTCTCCGGCTGCGTAAAGAAGGGAACCCGCTCGCTTAAGCTGCAGGTATCCGGCGATAAATGCTCGGTGAAGCTGAACTGGCGCAATCCGCAGTTGGACAACAAGCAGGGAGGTCTCATTCTCGACGGCGGCAGGATCTACGGATATGCCGAGTTCGGCCGGCCTACGCCGTGGACCTGCATCGACTTCAAGACCGGCAAGACCATCTCAAAATCGGCTCCGATCAGATCGTCGTACAAGTACAAGTGCGGATGCCTGACATTCGCCGACGGGATGTTCTACCTCTATTCAGACGACGGACAAATGGCCCTGGCCAAAGCCACTGACAAGGGCTTCGAAGTAACCGGCCGGCTGAAAGTCGCGACCCCCGGCAAACGCCCCACCTGGGCCCATCCGGTAGTATGCGGCGGAAAGCTCTACATACGCTACGGCGACAGGCTCGGTGTTTACGACGTGGCGGCGAAGTAGATAACGGCAACGGAACAATATCCAACAGAACAACAAGGAATATCCAATAACCAAGTTAACGTCAACGGCTAAACGTCAACGACAAAAATCGTCGCTCCGCGACATGTCAAAGCGGCGCCAGGTCGCCGCATCTCTGAAAGCCACGCTGTCAAGCCCCCG
>CAYMSH010000325.1:0-7308 GCA_964392945.1 uncultured Planctomycetaceae bacterium
GTGTTTGATGGGAGTACTTCTATTCGCGTGTTGATGTCGCGGACATTGCCGTTGAAGAAGCGGCGCGCGGCCTGGATGCGGTCTTCGGTGTTGGCCAGTTCGCTCTGGAGTTTCAGGAAGTTCTCGCTGGCTTTCAACTCGGGGTAGGCCTCGGAAACTGCAAACAGTTGCTTGATCCCGTCGATAAGCACGTTTTCATCACGGGCCTGTGCCTCGGGAGAGCCCGATGAGGCCTGGGCTTTCGTGCGGGCTTCGACGACAGATTGGAGAAGTTCGCGTTCGTGGACCGCGTAGCCCTTGACTGTGGCCACGAGATTCGGGATCAGATCGTATCGCCGGCGCAACTCGGTGTCGATTCCCGACCAGGCCTCGGCGCACTGCTGGCGAAGGCGGACAAGTATGTTGTACGTAGCGATCACCCAGATGACAAGCAGCAGCACGATCGCTCCAAGTATTATCAATGGTGTCATGCTTGTCGCCTCATCGTCCGGTTTGTTGTTTTACGAGATACTCCGGGAATCGTTCGATAACCCCTTCGATCATGTCAAAGGCGTCCTGGAAGTCGTTGGGTTTGAACGTCACGTTACTCCATGCGATTATCGAATCGCCGAACATCTGGATCGAGAATTTCGGGGCCGTCAGCAGGTATTCCATCATTCTCTGGTGGATCACGTCGTAGGCCCACTTCTTGTCGGGCGACTTGACGAAGAACTTGCGGCTGAACTCGGCCGATTCGAAATCGATGTCGTCGGCGCCAAAGAATTCGGTGATCTTGTCGAAGAACCCTTCCCGGCGGATGAACAGCGGTTTCAGCAGTATCGGCGATGTGACGATCATCGCCGAGAATCTGTGGGTGTGCTTGTTCTTGCCGGATCCGGTAGTGTACTGGTAGTCGAACGCCAGCAGTTCTCGCTCGTGGTGCTGGCCGGTGATAATGTTGTACGCGAATCTGCTTCGACCCTGCTGGAGACACTTGAATTCGCAGTAGTTGGAGTCCATATCGTAGATCTTGACCGGGCTGAAGTGCAGGCCATGCTTGCGGGCCCAGTCAGACAGTTCCTTCCGCCTCTTGGCCGCGGCGTAAATCCCGAAGGCGATAATGCCTGCGATGACGAGTATGACCAGTATTACGAAGACAGGTTCCATGCCGAATCCTTGCAGCTCTGTTCGATCCTGCGGTTAGATTGTTGGAAGTCTACCCCGGCCCGGGCGTTAATGGAACCCGGAAATGCGCATGAAAAACCCAATCGGGCCACGTGACCCGATTGGGTCGGGTTGGCGTTACTTGCTCTTTTTGGGTTTCGGCTGGGGTTTGATCCTGCCGTTATTGGCCAGGATCGCCTTCAACGCTTTCTCGGCGTCTTTGGGCTTGAAGCCCCAGGGGCCTCGCTTGCTGTGATAGGCGACTTTGCCGTCGATATCCACTACGCAGAGGCGGTCCGGTTTGGCGCTGTAAGCGGTGTCGACTTTGTTATCCATCCCGTCGATGAGGCAGGGGATTGTCATCTTCAGCCCGTCGTGGCAGGCCTTGGCGACTTTGGCCCGTTCGTAAATGGTCTTGGGCTGCTTGAAAATGACGCCGTCTTTGACGTTCTGTCTTGTTTGCCATCCGTCGCTGGGGTGCGCTTCGCGAATGTAAACCAGGATAAACTCAGCTTTTTTCCCGTACTCCTTGTACAGGGATTCCAGAGCCCCAACGACGGGCCTGAACGGGTGTCATGTATAGCTGGCGAATATCAGGTAGACCGGCTTCTTCCCGCGGAAGGAAGATAGCCGGACCTTTCCGTCGGCCGGTCGCGTCGCCGGGCGAGTCGTCGCTTTGGCGGCCGGTTTGCCTTTCATCGCCAGGACCTGCTGGAGCGTGTAGAGCTCGAAATCCGGCGCCTCCTGGCCGATCTTCAGCATGACGTCCCTGGGCCTGGAGCGTTTCTTGCGTCTGGTCGGCTTGGCGGGAGCTCCGATCGCCGCCAGGCACAGCGATGCGATCGCCAGAATGAAAATGGACCGCGCGATCAGGGTTTTTGTGTTTGTATTTGCCATGCGGCGCCTCGGTTATAGTGGGGTGTTCAGGGGTTGGCAGGCTTCTATCGGCAGATCCATATGCTGGGTGAACTGCAGCGCCAGGCCGACTACATCGGCCTGCGCCGACGGTTCCTGGCGAATCACTTTCGCGCTGGCGGCGAATCCTTCGAGTTGGTGACTGACATGTGCGTTGGGAATCGAGAACGCCACATTCAGGCTTTCGGCGTCCTGCACGATTTCCGGCGCGACGGTAACATACGTGCCGCCGTGGGACAGATCGGTAATGTTGGCCTTGGCCAGCACTTGCCCGCCTCGCCCGAACAGGGTGATGGGGCAGTTTATCTTGTGTCTCTTGTGCTGCCTGCGTTCTGCCGAGCCGATATCCATTCCAACTCCTTCAGTGTTCAGGGAATTCCGATCTTCCATATTATTATAGCGAGCCGGGCGGGATGTTTCCACCCGGATGCGGTCCCGCTGTTTCGAGCAAATGCACAATCCGTTCTACAGTTCGAATTTGACCTCGCCGCCGACGATAGTGGTAGTGACGCGGCTTTTGAGTCTCCACCCGTGGTAGGGGCAGTTTCTGGCTTTTGAGGCGAACTTGTTTACGTTAACCGTCCAACGTTTCTTCGGGTCGATTATAGTGATGTCCGCCGGCGAGGCTTCCTGCAGCAGTCCCAGCGTCGGTGCGATTATTTTCGCCGGGTTGACCGTGAGCCTGGCCAGCATGTCAGGCCAGTCCATAAGCCCGCTGTGGACCAGGGCCTTTGCGTACAGCGCCAGCGCGCAGTCCATCGAGATGATTCCGAACGGAGCCAGTGCGAACTCCATTTCCTTCTCTTCCTTGGCGTGCGGTGCGTGATCCGTGGCCAGGCAGTCGATCGTCCCGTCGGCTACGCCCAAGCGAAGGGCCTCAACGTCGCCGGCCGATCGCAACGGCGGATTCATCTTGAAGTTCGGATCGTATCCCATGCACGACGCGTCGGTCAGCAGCAGATGATGCGGCGTCGCCTCGGCGGTTACCGGGAGTCCCTGGGCCTTGGCCTGGCGGATGATCTCAACCGAGCCGGCCGACGAAATATGCATCGCGTGATATCTCGCTCCGGTCCGCTTGACCAGTTCCAGATCGCGCCTGAGCATTATCTCCTCACCCGAGGCCGCTATTCCCGGCAGGCCCAGCCTGACAGCTACGGCGCCGGAGTTCATCGCTCCTCCGAACAGATCGGGGTCCTGGCAGTGCTGCATCAGGACCACGCCGATCATATTGGCGTACTGCAGGGCTCGCTGCATTACCGTCGAGCTTGCGACGCCGGTTCCGTCGTCAGTGAACGCTACGGCTCCGGCCTCGCGCATCATTCCCATTTCGGCCAGTTCCTTGCCCTCGCGATTTTTCGTGATGCATCCGCTGGGCAGTACTCGTGCTTTTCCGGCTCGCGCCATTCGCTGCAGCACGTACAGGATCGACGTTTCGTCGTCCTGGGGCGGGTGGGTGTTCGGCATCGCACAGATAGTGGTGAACCCGCCGGCGACGGCTGAAGCGGCGGCCGTGGCGATAGTCTCTTCTTCTTCGTGGCCCGGTTCGCGGCAGTGTACGTGCAGGTCGATCAGGCCCGGAGATACGATCTGTCCCGACGCGTCGATCGTTCGGCGGGCCTTCGGCGAGGCCTTCGAGATTTTCTTTACGAATCCGTCGGCTACCGAGACGTTTGCGATTTCGTCTCGCCCCGAGGCCGGGTCAATCACTCGCCCGTTTGTTATGAGAATGTCGATCATTTGTTAATCCGGTTGACGCTTTAGATTATTCATGGGTCCGACTGACGAGGTACAAGACAGCCATGCGCACCGCCAACCCGTTTGTCACCTGCTGTAGGATGCAGCTGTTGGGTCCGTCGGCGACTTCGCTGGTCAGCTCCACGCCGCGGTTAATCGGGCCTGGGTGCATTATCAGGACGTCTTTGGAGCATCTGGCGAGTCTCTCGGCGTTCATTCCGAACAGGCTGCTGTATTCTCGCAGGGACGGGAACAGGTTGCTCTCGAACCGTTCGAACTGGATTCGCAGCATGTTTATCACGTCTACTTCTTCGAGTATGTCGTCGAGGTTGTGCGATATTTCGCAGCCCATGGCCGTTATCGTTGTCGGCACGAGCGTAGGCGGTCCCACCACCACGACTTCGGCGCCGAGTTTCCGCAAGCCTATTATGTTGCTGCGTGCGACGCGCGAGTGTGCGATGTCGCCGACGATGGCGACTTTGACCCCTTCGAGGCTCCCGAGCTTCTGGCGGATGGTGAATATGTCCAGCAGCCCCTGGGTGGGGTGCTCGTGCTGACCGTCGCCGGCGTTGACGATCGGGACTGAGACCTTGTCTTTCAGCAAATGCGGCGCGCCGCTCTGTGAGTGGCGGATCACAAACGCGTCTACTCCCATGGCCTCCACGTTGCGAACGGTGTCGAGCGTGGTTTCGCCTTTGGAGGTCGATGAGCCCTTGCCTGAAAGGAAGACCGTGTCGGCGCTGAGCCGACTGGCGGCCAGTTCGAAGCTCATTCGCGTGCGGGTCGAATCCTCGAAGAACAGCAGGGCGACGACCTTGCCGCGCAATGCCGGAACCTTCTTGATCGAACGGGTCGATACTTCCTGGAAGCTCTGTGCGGTGTCGAGAATGTGAACGATCTCGCCGGCCGACAGTTCGTCCAGCCCGACGAGGTCTTTCCGAGTCCAGACGAACCTGGATCCGGTCGATTCTTCGCCAGTCTCGGTTTCAGTCTCTCTTGACGAGGAAGACGCCTTCTTTGTCATCATGTTCCCTCAGCCTGACCTGGATTCTCGTATCCGGTGAGGCGCTGAGTTTCTTTCCGATAAAGTCCGCGCTGATGGGCAATTCTCTGCCCCCGCGATCGATAAGTACGCCCAGGCGAACGACCTGGGGGCGTCCGAAGTCGTGAATGGCGCCGAGTGCGGCGCGGATGGATCGTCCCGTGGCCAGGACGTCGTCGACTAAGAGCATCCAGGTGTCTTCGATGTCGAAGTCGATTTCCGTGGCCTTGACCAGCGGGGCTCCGCGCTGTCGAGACAAATCGTCACGATAGAAAGTTATGTCCAGCACGCCGTGACTGATGCTCAGTTCCGGATGGTCGCGGGTCATTCGCTCAACGAGTCTGGTCGCCAGGATCTCGCCGCGCGTACGTATGCCGATCACTGCAATAGGGCGGTCGGTAGGCAATTGCTTCTCGATCGCTTCATATAGCGTGTCGATGGCGGCCTGGACTTGTTCGGCGGTGAGTTTCTTTCTCATCCCGGAATCCGTTCGTGTTGAACGAAATATAAGCCGGTCCGCGACAAAGATCAAGCGCCAATTCGCATACTGGAAAAAGAGGCCCGGCCTGTTCTGGCAGTCTACAGAATCTTCACCGATCGCTCGTGATGGTGCACCAGTACGTCGCGGCGGCTGACTACGCCGACGAGTTCCATTTGTCTGTTGAGCACCGGGATGCACCGCAGTTTCCGCGAGCGAAACAGCGAGATTACGTTGGCGATGGTGTCGCCTTCCTGCAGCGTGACGGCCTCGCGGGTCAGCACATCGCTTGCCTTCTTGTCGAAATTGGCCGCCGTCAGCAGGTCTGTTTCGGAGATAATGCCTTTGAGGTGCCTGTTCTCGTCGACCACAGGCAGAGTGGCGATGGCGTTTTCGAGGAATAGCTTCAGGACCCGGCTGCACGGGGTGTCGGGGCTGATGCTGATCACGTCGCGACTCATGATCTCCCTGACAGGCGCTACGATACTGCAGCGATAGCTCCTCAGGTCCAGCGCCATGTCCAACTCGTCGCGGAAACCCTTGCAACTGTAGTAGAATCCGCACTTCTGGTAGACGTGGCGCGCGACGCTGTTCTTGGCCTCCACGTTCAGGCGGATCCGCTCGTAGCCCAGTTCGTCGGCCAGTTGGATCATCGATCGGGTCATCTCCGTGCCGATACCGATCTGCTGCTGGGGCGGTGAGACAACAAGCAGTATCTCGCACTCGTCGGCGTTCATCGGAAACAGCGCCGCGTGGCCGACGAGCCCAACGTCGAATGACATGGAAATCAGGTTCGCGGCGTTTGCGATCATGCCGTTGACCCAATCGATGCAGATCGAGTCCCTGATCGGCGGCAGACCGTCAAAGGAATTCCTGGGTTGATAAGCCAGGTACATGTCGACGAGCTTCTGGTGCTGTTTTGGCGTCAGAGTCTGGACAAGCGTCGCCTCGCCTCTCTTGTTTATGAAGGCTCGCGGAAAATGGTGAATTGTCGTGTCCAGTAGGTCAACTGCCATAGAAAGGGTTATCCTCGCAGGATAGCGCCGATGAGCCACTTGCACGCCGCATGGACCGTCGGAGATGTCTGCAAGCCATTCTACACCAATAATCCGAAATCTACAATGATTTGGTAGGGAATATGCCGGCGTGGTTTGAAGTAGTTAACCTTAAGGGTGTTATGGTTGTTGTTTGTTGCGTGTCAGTGGCCATGCGGCCGAACTTTTGTGGGCATGCCGATATTTCAAGAAGGTTTTCCGGTCTGTCGCCATTGGCGTGCTTGTGGTATAGTCTGTATGTACGGTAGTTGGGAGAACCATATGACTTCATCAATCAAACAGGAACTGCTTCGAGGCCTGCCGTCGATAACGGATCTGCTGGCTTGCGAGACTGTCGTCGGCTGGCTTGGCGAGCATCCTCGCCAGCTGGTCACGATATGTCTTCGCGACACTGTCGAGGAGATCCGCGAGAACATCTTAAATGATACCGGCGGAAGGTGCGGAGCTGCGCACACAGGTATCGAGTATATTGTCGCCGCCGCCGGCGAAAAACTCGCCGATCGCACGGCTCCTCACGTTCGCGGCGCGATTAACGCTACCGGCATTATACTGCACACCGCACTGGGCAGGGCGGTCTGGCCCGGGAGCGTTGTCGATTCGATGGCCGAAGAACTGAAGGGCTACGTAACACTGGCGATCGATCGTGAGACCGGAAAACGCAGCGATCGCGACTTGCGGATCGAGTACCTGCTGTGCGAACTTACCGGCGCCGAGGCCGGTATTGTGGTCAACAACAACGCCGCGGCGACTATGCTGGTCCTGGCCGCACTGGCCGAGCGGAAGGAAGTGATTGTCTCACGCGGGCAACTGGTCGAGATAGGCGGCTCGTTCCGCCTGCCGGACGTAATGACTCAAAGCGGCGCGACGCTGGTTGAAGTGGGCGCCACTAACCGAACGCATCCGAAAGATTATGCCCAGGCGATAAACATGAAGACCGCGGC
>CAYMSH010000326.1:0-7300 GCA_964392945.1 uncultured Planctomycetaceae bacterium
CGGCGAAGTTCAACGAGTATTTCCCGCGGAAGCGGTTCGAGGGTCTCCCGGGATTCGGCGGTACGTTCCCCGCCGACAAGAACGACAACTCATACCACACGTTCGACGCCGGCGGTATGCTCTGGCTGGTCATTTCGCTGAAGTTCCTGCCCAATGACGAGGAGTTGAAGTGGGCCAACCAGATCGCGACCGAGCATCCCGAACACCATGTCATAGTGCTGACCCATTCCTATCTGACTCATAAAGGCCGCGACCGCAGCGGTGAGAATATCTGGAACAAGTTCGCCAAATCGCACGCCAACGTGCTGATGGTTTTCTGCGGGCACCTTTCAACGGTACACTTCAAATCAGTGGCCGACAAGGGCAACACGGTTTACGAAATGCTCTTCGACTGGCAACACCATAAGCTCCCCGAGCCCAACAGCTATTTCGCAATGGTCGAGGTCGACCCGCTCGGAAGGCGGATATCCGTCCAGTCGTATTCACCGATGCTCGACAAGTACAAGACCGACTCGCGAGCCAAATTCGAATACCGAAACGTCAAGTTCCTCGGCGATCGGAAGACCGCGGCTAGCGCAGATTAAGGCGGCGGAGTTTCGGCGGGTTCTTATCGGCTTCGATCCTGGCGATCGTTTTGTCGATCTCGGCGATACTGGCGCTCATGAGTTTTGCCATTCGCCTGTCGCTGCTGAACCGCTGCTTTATCGCCTTGAGTTCGGGGATCGCGCTTCGGGCCGCCCCGCCGTATCGAGCCAGGATCTTCAGGCAGACCGGCGTCCTGCGGGCCTTGCCCCATGTCTCGAGTCTGATGATCTTCATGCAGAGCGGAATTCCCTCGGCAATTCGCAGCTTGGCGAACAGTTCCAGACCTTTGAGGCGGATACCGCTGGCGAACATCACCCCGCTGGGCGCCGGTTCGTCAATTGATCGATGGATCGCATTCAGCAGCGGTTTGAGTTCTTCGTATGTCATGGACCTGTAGATCGAAGAGATCGTGCCGCGGGCTCGCCCGTCATCGTTGGTCAGCAGTCTCTCGACGGCCGGGTACAGCAGGTTGCGGTCCACGCCTTTCAAGTCTCGCGATATCAGCCCGGTCATTCGCAATGCCCCGCCGGGGTAGAACAGGTTGAAGCAGAGATAACGCTGGGTGATTTCACGCGGATCTTCTGGGTAAGTCCGCACGGCCAGTTTGAGCATGTCCGGCACGGCTACGCGAGCGGGCTTGCCGATAGACGACAGCGCGTAAGTAGTCTGAATGCGAAGCCAGAGGTCCGGGTGATTCAGCAGTTTCCTGAGCACGGGAACCGCCGCGGCTCCTCGGGCCTTCATGGCGCCCAGCGCACGGCAGGCGCCGTATCGCGGGGTCATCTCCTTGTCGCCGAGCATCGCGATCAGTCGCGGGGCGATGTCGGCTGACTTCTTGTCGGCCAGCGCCGCTGCGGCGCGATATCGCACTGCAGACGACCAGCTTCGCAGACAGGTCAGCAGTTGATCGGCCGTCATTGCGCGGTAGCGGTCTATGCCTGTGTCCCACGAGCTGAACCCCCTGCCGGCGTCGATCACGTTCTTGAGGTCCTGGCCGGTGATCCTGGTCCTGGCGTTGGTGTTCTTGCCGGTAATGTAGAGTCTCTTCAGCGGAAGCGCACACGACAGGATGTGCGATCCGGTGCAGTCCCAGTTTCCGTATTTGTGCTCCGAGCCCGCAGAGCCGGCGCCGCCCTGGTAGGGATAGCTGCCGTCTGCGCGTCGCCCGAGATCGTAGAACCAGCGTTGTTCCTTGAGGAACGCGGCGGCCGCTTCGTTGCCGGCGCGGCTGGCGGCCAGCGGACCCCACAGGTAGCTGAAATAGTTGCCGGTGTGGCCTCTTTCACGCTCGTCGTACGAGGCGGTTACCATTCGCGAGAAGAACGTCGCGCCGGTCGTGTGGTTCTGCGCGTCGAACATCACCGCTGCGATGGAGTTCTTTCCGTTATCGTCGTGGACCGTCCAACTGGGTCTATGATCTCCGTAGGGAATGGCGCCTTTGCCGATGTAGAAGCCGAAGAACTTGTTGCCCCGATCGATCGCCTTGGCGACTACGGCGTCGCGAACTCCGCATTTGACCGCAAGGACCAGCGAGGTCTGGCATACAAGCCCGGCTTGATTAAGGGCTCCGTATCCGCCGAGGGTTCCGTGTTCGCGCCCTCCGTTTGCCTGGGGCCAGGCCATACCGTGTCCCCAGGTGCCGACCCCGCTCTGGCCGCGAGCCATTTTCGTGCTCAATTCCCGGATCGCCGGCAGGACGAACTTGTCGCCTGTTGCAAGGTAGTATTCGGTAAGGAACAGGTTGGTGTAGCCCCATCGCCAGGCGACCATGCCCTGGCCGCCGTGGAGTTTGAGCTCTAAATCCTGCGGGCCGCACTTCCTGGCGAAGTCGCGCACCATCGGCAGATACTCGCTCTTGCCAGAGGCCAGCAACGCCAGCGCGTTGACCTGGGCCGGGATGCCGCCGCGAAGCCCGTTAGCCGCGATGCGTTTGCAGCCGGCGTCGAGTATTTTCGCAGACTTGACGCAGTTGTACGGCGCAGTATCGCTATAGGCTCCCATGACAGGCAGCTTAATCGTCACGCTCTTCCTGGCGCCTTTTCGCCAAATGATCATCTTCAATGCGCCGCGGGCTCGGGGAGTTTCAGCCTGGCCGATGGCGCGGCCGAAGCTTTTGCGGGCGTCGTCGGTAAACAGTCCGCCGCCGGCGCCGAGGATTACGTCGCCTGCCGAGACCACGCCGTCGGCCGGTGAGCCTTTATCGACTTTCGTGACCAGGATTTGTCGGCTGCTGATGGTCTCGAGTCTATGGGACCATATCCAGCCTCGCATTCCCGTGGGCCCGAGGTTCCAGTCATGAGATTTGTCTATCTTGCCGCCGGCCGTCAGGTCGGGAACAGGCGGAGTTCTTCGAGCCGCAAGACACAAATCGGCGCCGCCGATGGTGAAAACGACAGCGACAAGAATGGACCGACGCAGTTTGGGTGCACTTTTCACTATTAATCCGCCTTCGGGTTAGGGTGTCAAGAGGCGGTATTATACACCAAATAGCGTCGAGGTGAACTGTCGATCTTGTAGTCGCCGGCGGCGGACCATATCATACTGTGATGCCAACAGGATACGTTATTTCGGATCTGCACATGTTCGCCCGCTGGTCCCATCCGCGGAAGTATGTCGAGCAGATGCACGAGGCGGCTGAGCACGCCGACTTCTTCGTGCTGAACGGAGACATATTCGATCTGCGATGGAGCATACTGCCAGGGGTCGAGGCGACGATCAACGCCGCGGTCGACTGGCTGACCGGGTTCGCCGCAGATCACCCAAACTGCACGCTCTATTACATCCTCGGCAATCACGACGCATACGAAGGCCTGGCCGCACGGGCGGATGAACTGGCCGGCGAAATAGAAAACTTCCACTGGCGAGCGGCGTATCTGCGAATGGGTTCGGCGCTGTTTACGCACGGAGACCTCTTCTGGCGAGATGGACGCAACCCGTTTGAACGCCGCCTGCAAACTTCGGCCGTCAGGATCACACGCGTTATCGGATGGATCTACCACGCCGTCCATACGATCCAGGCCACGCGACTCTTCCACGCGATGTGGCCGCCGCGACGGTGCGCACGGCATATCGAACAATCATTGGCCCGGGCGCCCAGCGAGATGACTGACGGGATCACCGACGTCTATTGCGGACACACACACGTGGCGGTCTCGGACTTCGTGCACGAAGGAATCACGTTCCACAACACCGGATCGGGGATCAGGGGCCTGCGATGCAACATGTGCAAGGTCTCGGTTCCCGCCGGCTGCGAGGTGTCGTCATGAGCGACGAAGCGAGCCGGGAGCCCAAGGCCGACTGCTACGCGGCGGCCGATCGCGGGCTGATGATCTGGGGCCAGAACGTGCGGGCCAGGCTGCTGGCTCCGCTGCTCTGGTTATTCGTCAAGTGTCGCATAACCGCCGACATTCTAACCCTGGCGTCGCTGCTCGCAGGCCTTGGGTTCTGCGTGGTCTACTTCTACTGTCCGCCGGCGGCGTTCGGCCTGATCGCCCTGCACGTCTGCCTCGACGGACTCGATGGACCGCTGGCCCGCTATGCCAAGACCGCGTCGCGCAAAGGTTCGTTCACCGACACGATGACCGATCAGATCGTAGTTACCGCCTCTACAATAACGCTGATCGCCGCGGGTGTGGTATGGGTCGTCCCGGGCGCGTGCTACATTTTCATCTATACCGTAGTGGTTGCGTTTTCGATGATCCGCAACGCGATGGAGATCCCATACGCATGGGTGGTCCGCCCGCGATTCTTCGTCTACGCGTGGTTTCCGATCGAACTGTACGTGCTGCCGGGAAGCATCGACTACGTCCTCTGGGCGTTCACCGGGCTGCTGGCGGCCAAGATGCTTACGGGATTCATAAAGATAAGGAAGCGACTCTAATGAGATATGCACTACTGAGTTTGTTAATGCTTGCCGTGCCGGCCGTCGCGCAGACCGCAGGCCAACGCATCGTGCCGGCGCCTTGCGGCGGACCGACCCACTACACGGCCACGCCGCCGAAGGACTGCCCCTTTGCGAAATCGAAGCTGTTTACCGGTGTCGCGTTCACCGGGCGGTACAAGAACTACACGACCGCCGACACGTGGTATCCGTCCTGGGCGTCTGACGGGAATCTCTACTCGCCATTTACAGACGGACGCGTCGGCAAAGTCAGTTCCTATTCCGGCCCTAAGCGATGGACCACGGGGCACGCGAAGATCGAAGGCGACGATCCGCTTGACCTGAAAGTAACTTCGCTCGGTCTGCACAAGGCCCCCGCTACTCCGTACGGCGGACGGTACCCCTGCGGTTCGCTGGTCCACAACGGCGTGTGGTACTACGGAACGTACTGCCTGGACAAGAAGAAGTATCCCTGGGACATAATGGGCCCGTTCGTCGGTTTTCGGGTGTCTAAAGACCTGGGAAAAACGTGGACCGACACGCCGTGCACTCCGGCTAGACCGCTGTTCGGCGAGTCGGGCAAGAACGGCGCCAAGATCAAAATGGGCTCGCCGCACTTCATAGACTTCGGAAAGAACATGCAGCACTCGCCCGACGGCAAGGCGTACCTGACCGGCCACGGCGCTACGCGTAAGGACGCGACGTGCAGTTGGGTTTCCGGAGATCAAGTCTACCTGGCCCGGGTCACGCCGACGCTGGAGAACATCAACGACGTTTCGAAGTACGAGTTCTTCGCCGGGCGAGACGGCGACGGCAAGGCGATCTGGGCGAACAAGTTCGCGCAGATCAAACCGCTGCTGGAATGGAACGATCGGCTCGGTTGCGTAACGGTTACTTATAACGCGGCGATCAAGAAATACCTCATGTGCGTCACCGACGGCGGCGCCAGCGGGATGGGGACCTACAATACGATGATCCTGGAGTCAGGCGAGATCACCGGACCGTGGAAGCTGGCGGCTTTCATGCCGAAGTTCGGCCAGCAGGCTTATTTCGTGAACATTCCGTCGAAGTTCATCGCCGCCGACGGCAAGACCATGTGGCTCTGTTTCGCCGACGACTGGGTGCGGAAGCATCCTTCGAGTCCCGCGGGCACGAAGTACGCCATGTGCTTGTACGAGATGAAGCTCCTCGGCCCGGATGACAAGCTCCCGGCCGCGACGGTCAACCCGCTCCTGAGCGGCGCCAATATCGCCGGTAAGGCTAAGCTCACCGCAAGTTCATCGTATCCGAAATACAGCCCCGCCGGCGCAGTAGACGGCGCCGTCGGCGGGTATCCGGGCAATATAAAACAGGAATGGGCCAGCCACAAAGAGAGCAAAGGCGCCTGGATCAAGCTCGAATGGACCTCGCCGCAAACGGTCGATCGCGTGTGGTTGTTTGATCGCCCGAACAAATACGATTATATTACCGCCTGCGAGTTGACCTTCAGCGACGGGTCGATACTTAAAGTCGGCGGTTTACCGGACGACGCTTCGTCCGGGCGGGAAGTGACGTTTCAGCCGAAGACAGTCACCTCGCTCAAGCTCACGGTAACCGGCGTAAAGACGGGCTACGGACACATCGGCCTGTCGGAAATCGCCGTGTTCGCAGCCAGGCGGGCGAAATGAAAGGTAAGTTGTCATGAAGCATAGTCCCGCGTCAGTTCTGGCCATATGCGTTGGAGTTGTGTTGGCCGCGACTTCGACGTGTTCTGCAAGCGACCAAGTCACCCTGGCGTACCGAAAAGGAGTTCCCCAGGCCGACTTCGCCGCCGGGCGGATCGCAAAGGCTCTCCAGCGATCGAACACAAAGTGCGTGATCGTTGACCTGACAAAGTCGCCCCAGGCCGCAGATATCGCCATCGTGATCGGCCCGGACGACGCAAAGCTCGCCAAGGCGCTGCTGGGCAAGCTGACTGTCGTTGCGGGCGTCAATCCGCAAGGCTATAACATCGCCAGAGGTGCGGGCCAAACGCTTTGTGTCCTGGCCAGCGGGCCGCTGGGGGCCATGTACGGCGGGCTGGACATCGCCGAACAGATCAGCTTCAAGACCCCTCTTGCCAAGATCCCCACCAGCACCGCTGCGCCGGCGATCCAGCGGCGCGGGATCAAGTTCAATATTCCCCTGGACGCTCGCACGCCGAGTTACGACGACACCGGCGACGCGGCGGTCAAGAACATCCACGAGATGTGGAACTTCGAATTCTGGCGCGAGTTCCTCGACGAACTGGCGACGCATCGCTACAACACGCTGACGCTGTGGAATCCGCATCCGTTCCCGTCGATCGTCAGATGCCCCGACTACCCCAAGGTCGCCCTTGCAGACGTCTGCGTCCCGTCGATCAAGCCGGAGTACAAGTCGCGTTCCTGGCGAGAGCCGCAGTACGTATCGCCGAAGGTGCTGGCGAATCTCAAAGTTGTTCGAAAGATGACGATGGACCAGAAGATAGCCTTCTGGCGCCGTGTGCTGAAACACGCGGTCGATCGGGGGATCGACGTCTACTGGATCACCTGGAACGTCATGGTCAACAGCGCCGAGGGCAAATACGGGCTTACCGCCGCACAGGACAATCCAAAAACGATCGCCTACATACGCCAGTGCACCGCCCAGACTCTGCTGACGTATCCGCGGTTGAAGGGAATCGGCGTGACGGCCGGCGAGGGCATGCGGAATCGCAAGGACAAGTACGATCGCGAGAAATGGCTCTGGTCCGCCTACGGGATGGGTGTTCTCGAAGCCCGCTCCAAGCAGCCCGGGCGAAGAGTTCGGTTCATTCATCGCGTGTGGAATTCCGGC
>CAYMSH010000327.1:0-7280 GCA_964392945.1 uncultured Planctomycetaceae bacterium
GCTGGTGATCACCAGCGGAGCGAAGCAGTACGCATCGACCGGCACGGAGAATTCCAAAGGCACGAAAGTTTTCGCGCTGGCGGGCAAAGTCGTGAACACCGGGCTGGTCGAGGCTCCCATGGGCGCCACGCTCCGCCAGATCGTATTCGATATCGGCGGCGGGATTCCCGACAACCGCCAGTTCAAGGCCGCACAGATGGGAGGCCCGTCCGGCGGGTGCATACCGGCGGAGTACCTCGATCACCTGATCGACTACGACTCGCTGCAGGAGATCGGTGCGATCATGGGCTCAGGCGGCCTGATCGTTATGGACGAGACCACGTGCATGGTCGACATAGCACGGTTCTTCACCGAGTTCGTGCAGTCCGAATCGTGCGGCAAGTGCGCACCCTGCCGCATCGGCACAAAACGCATGCTGGAGCTGCTGACCCGCATCACGCTGGGCGAAGGCGAGTTGGAAGACATCGACAGGCTGGTGAAACTCGGCGAGATGATTCGCGAATCGTCACTATGCGGACTGGGGCAAACGGCTCCGAATCCCGTACTGTCGACGATCCGCTACTTCCGCGACGAGTATGTCGCCCACGTGACCGACGGCGTCTGCCCGGCCGGGGTCTGCAAGGCGCTTACCACATTCACGATCGACACCGAGATGTGCAAGGCCTGCGGGATGTGCGTCAAAGCCTGCCCGACAAGCGCGATCTCAGGCGGCGTGAAGAAGGTCCCCGCCGTTATCGACCAGGGCAAGTGCATAAGCTGCGGCGTATGCCTGGAGACGTGCAAATTCGACGCGGTCAGCACGTCCGCCGACTCGAACGACTAGACCAGCGGAATACCTAACATAAGAACGATCACCATGCCAGAAACGATAACACTGAGTATTGACGATGTCGAAGTAACCGTCGCCGCGGGCGCCACTATTCTCGAGGCGGCCGCCACAGTCGGGATCGACATACCGCATCTCTGTCACGATCCGTCATGGAACATTCCGCCCAGCAGTTCCTGTCGCCTGTGCCTGGTGGAAGTCGAAGGAGCCCGGGCTCCGGCGGCGTCCTGTTCGCAGCACGCCGCAGACGGGATGATTGTCCGGACCGATACCGAAAAGATCCGCGAGATGCGGCGAATGGTGATCGAGCTGCTGCTGTCGGACCATCCGCAAGACTGCCTGACCTGCGAGCAGGGAGGCGGTTGTGCGCTGCAGAAATGCGCTTACGAGCTTGGCGTAACCGAGTCGGGCTATTCGGACATCACCGAACCGGTCGAATCGCAACCGGTCAAGGACGGGCCGGCCGTGATTTACGATCGCAGCAAGTGCATTCTCTGCGGGCGATGCGTCGAGGTATGCCAGAGCATTCACGCCAGCGGAGCGATCGACTTCTTCGGACGCGGCTTCGACACCGAAATCGCCCTCCCGCCGAGACAAACACGCAGCGAGTCCACATGCACCGAGTGCGGCAACTGTATCGACGTTTGCCCGACCGGCGCCATGGCCGGATCGCTGGGATGCGGGCTGGGACGCAACTGGGAACTGGACGAAACTGAGACCATCTGCCCCTACTGCGGATGCGGCTGCACGCTGGTGCTGAACGTTCGCGACAACAAGATCGTAAAAGTCACCGGCCGCGGAGACCTCGGCGTAAACGAAGGACTCCTCTGCGTAAAGGGACGGTTCGGCATCGATTTCATGGGCCACAGCGAGCGATTGACCCGGCCTCTTATCCGCAAAGACGGCAAGCTGCAACCGGCAAGCTGGGATGAAGCCCTGGACCTGATCGCGCGGCGTTTTACGGAAATCCGCGACGAATCCGGAGCCGACGCGATCGCCGGCCTGGCGTCGGCCAAGTGCACGAACGAAGAGAACTACATATTCCAGAAGTTCATGCGAGCGGTGATCGGGACCAACAACGTAGACCACTGCGCCAGGCTGTGCCATTCGTCGACAGTCGCCGGACTGGCCAGGGCCTTCGGCAGCGGCGCGATGACCAACTCGATCGAAGATTTCGACGTGACCGACTGCATATTCGTGATCGGCTCGAACACGACTGAATGCCATCCGATAATCGGTTCGGCGATCAAGCGGGCCGTCGCACGCGGAGCCAAACTCATAGTAGCCGACCCCCGCGCGATCGAACTGACGGAGTTCTCCGATCTGCACATGTCACAGCGAAGCGGCAGCGACGTGGCGCTCATCAACGCAATGATGCACGTCATTCTCGAAGAAGGGCTCGCCGACGAAAAGTTCATCGCCGAGCGGACCGAAGGCTTCGACGGCGTCCGCGCAGCAGTGGCTCCGTGCACGCCGGAACTGGCCGAGAAGATCACTACCGTGCCGGCCGAGGATATCATCCGCGCCGCACGCACGTACGCCAAAGCCGGCGCCGCGTCGATCGTGTACTCCATGGGCATAACCCAGCACACAACAGGCACCGACAACGTGCTGTCGCTGGCGAATCTGGCGATGCTCACCGGCAATATCGGAAGACCGGGAACCGGCGTTAATCCGCTCCGCGGCCAGAACAACGTGCAAGGCGCCTGCGATCTCGGAGCCCTGCCGAACGTCTATCCCGGCTACCAGAAAGTCGACGTGCCGGAAGTCCAGAAGAAATTCCAGGCCGCCTGGGGCGCCGAGCTTTCGCCTACGCCGGGGCTGACTGTGGTCGAAATGATGAACGCCGGCGCCGAAGGCGACCTCAAGGCCCTCTACCTCATGGGCGAAAACCCCATGCTCTCGGACCCCGACCAGAACCACGTGGTCGAAGCGCTGGAGAAAATCGACTTCCTTGTCGTCCAGGACATCTTCCTGACAGAAACCGCCGAACTGGCGGATGTAGTCTTACCGGCGGCCGGTTTCGCCGAGAAAGACGGCACGTTCACCAATACCGAACGACGCGTCCAGTTGCTGCACAAAGCAATCGACGCGCCAGGCCAAACGCGCATCGACTGGGAAATCGTCTGCGATCTGGCTTCGCGACTGGGATATGAAATGTCATACGCCAACGCCGGGGCCATCGAAGACGAGATCGCGTCAGTCTCGCCGATCTACGGCGGAATCATCTACCCGCGCCTGGCCGCGGCGCCGCTGCAGTGGCCCTGCCCCGACGCCAAACATCCCGGCACGCCGTACCTGCACAAGGACAAGTTCTCTCGCGGACTGGGCAAGTTCCACGCCGTGGAGTTCATAGAGGCCCGCGAACTGCCGGACGACGAATTCCCGATACTGCTGACGACCGGGCGAGTGCTCGAGCACTTCCACACCGGCTCTATGACCAGGAGATCGCAAGTGCTCGACGCGCTGGTGCCAGTGGGCACAATCGAGGTCAACTCGCTCGACGCCGAAAAGCTCGGCCTGGCCGACGGAGCAACCGCCAGGGTCAGTTCCCGACGAGGCGAGATCGAAGTGCCGATCCGCATATCCAAGCGCGTAGTGCCGGGCGCGGTCTTCCTGGCGTTCCACTATCGCGAGTCGCCAGCCAACAGGCTTACGATAGCAGCCCTGGACCCGATAGCGAAAATCCCCGAATTAAAAGTATGCGCCGTCCGCATAGAGCCATGCGACGCCTGAACATCAACTCCGTCGCAGATAGATAACCAGGGCGATTATCGCCGCGGCCTGCAGGATCGTGAGTATCCAGAACGCCCGTCTGAAGCTGCTCTTGGATGTCTTGTGATTGAACACGCGCTGGCCGACGAATGAACCCGGAGCCGCGCAAAACACCGCGAACCCCAGCAACACAGACTCCGGCACGCGCCAGCCTTTACCCCTGGCACGGTGCTTGTCGAAGCCGTAGAACAAAAACGCGGCGACATTAACACCGGCCAGCAGCGCCAACCATATCCCAATAACGAATGCAAAACCGCCGGCGCATATCGCGGTCAAAATCAAAGCACCCAATCCCGTAGACCGTACGTGAGTCATTCTTTCTCCAGAACGGCGCACCAATTGCCACGCCGTTGCCTACCTCTGTGTTCTCGCCGTTCAGCTAAGCCTTTGCCGTAGCCGTAACAACTCTTACGCCGTCGCCGTCCTCTGTGACCTCTGTGGCAAGAGCCGTCGCCGTTGCCGCCGGCCGGTTAGTTTAACGTGCGATCGTCCTGGGATCAAATTCCGGCGTTCTTCGCCGCTTTTGCATTCTCCCGGCGGTTTGTGTATCCTCTTGGCCTGGAGAAGCAGACTGATGGGTATATTCTGGGAATTCCTTAAGAATCCGAAACGCACCGGGGCCATCGCAACCAGTTCGCGCGGACTGGCCAGGATGATATGCTCGCAGATCGGCGTCGAATCGGCGTCGGTTATCGTAGAGTACGGGCCCGGGACAGGGGTTTTCACCGAAGAGATACTCAAGGTCAAGAAAGCCGACGCCGGTTTCTTCGCGATCGAACACAGCCCGACGCTGGCGGAGAATCTTCGCCGCAAGTTTCCCGACGTCTGCATTTTTGAGGACTCGGCTGAAAACGTCGGCGACATGCTCGACAAGGAAGGACACGGTCAGATCGATTCGATAATCTGCGGTCTGCCATGGGCCGCGTTTGACGAAGAACTGCAGGACAGCCTGCTGACGGCAACGCTGGACTCGCTGAAACCCGGCGGTCAGTTCGCAACGTTCGCCTACCTCCAGGGCCTGCTCCTGCCGGCCGGCAGACGGTTCAAGAAGAAACTCAACAAGCTGTTCTCGAAAGTCGAGAAGTCCCCGACCGTCTGGCGGAACATCCCGCCGGCGTTCGTGTATCGCTGCACGAAGTAGACCGACCGTCCGGACTCACAAGCACATATTCACGTCGCGCCAAAGGTGATCACATGCACTCAAAGCGTACTGCGGTTGTCGCGACCTGTCTCCTTGCGATCCTTATCTCATCGCCCCGCCGCTGTCCAGGTGAAGTTGCCAAAGCGCATCCGCGCATATACGTCACGCCGAAAACGATCGGCGATCTCAAGGCCCGCTGCAAGGGTTCGATGAAGAAGACTTTCGAATCGATGCGGGGCGCGGCGTGGATCATGAAGCGCCCGGCCGGGGTCGGTTGGTCCGACTGCACGAACATGGGCTATCCGGCGTTCATGCATCTTGTAACCGGCGAGCGGAAGTACCTGGCCAAGACCAAAGAGTTCCTCGACGCGTTGATCCGACGTCCGCCGCGCAACCAGTATCTCACCCCGGAGTTCGTTCGGGCCGGGGCGGTGGCGACTGACTGGATATGGAACGATCTTACGCCAGCCGAGCGGCGGCGTTACGGTAAGGGGCTTGTCTCGATCGCCGAGTGGGTGCTGAAGAACATCTGGCGCCACAGCGACTACAACAACCACTTCGTCGGCGAGCATCTATCGGTGCTGTACGTCGCGGTCCTGCTCGACGGCGAGAACATCGAACAGCAGCGAACGGCCAAACTCATGGCGATCGGTAAGAAGTACCTGCGGAGGCACGCACTACCGGCGGCCGACGAGATCGCAGGTCCGCTGAACCGCCAGGAGCGGGAGGAGTCGCCGCCGTACCTGATGCACCTGGCCCAGCCTGGCAATCCGAAGCGACGAGGCGGCTTTTTCGTAGGCGGCCAGGCCGAGGGCTTCAGCTACAACGATTGGGGATACGCCCGCCCGCTGGCGTTGACGTGCGAAATGTGGCGAACGGCCACTGGTCAGGATCTGTTCGGAAGTTCGTCGTTCTTCCGCGGCCAGAGCGTCTGGCACGCATACGCATTGCGCCCCAGAGGCACGTTCATTCGAAGCGAGGATTGCACATCGAGCCACAAGCCCGACAGCAATCTCAAGTCGCTCATGCACCTCCTGGCCGCACGGCTGAACGACCCGATGGCCGAATGGCTGGCTCGCAAGCACCAGTGGAAATACGTGCAGAAAAGTTGGCGGGAGATTCTCTGGCGCCCGGCGGACATGAAGCCCAGCCCGCCGGACAAGATGCGGCTGCCGCTGGCCGGATGCTTCGAGAAACTCGGACACGTCTACTTCCGCTCGTCGTGGACAGACAAGAACGCGGCGATAGCCATGTTCCAATGCGGACCGTTCTACGCCGGCCATCAGCACCTGGACAACAACACGTTCGTGATCCATCGCGGCGGCTCGCTGGCGATCGATTCGGGAACAAACGACTACACGTCGCACCGGGGCAACTACTACGCGCGAACCATCGCCCATAACGGGATTATCGTGTTCGACCCGGACGAGAAGTTCAGCGGGCGTACCTGGTCGCCCGGCGATGACGTATCAGGAAGCAACGACGGCGGGCAAATGCGCTGCGACTCCCTGTCGCGCGCGGGCCAGTACAAATCCGGCGGCCCGGCCGACATCGGGCGAATCATCGACTTCCAGAGCGGTCCATACGTCGCCGGCTGCGCAGGCGACGCTACGAAATCCTACTCGCCGAAGAAGATCCGAAAAGCGATCCGGGCGTTTTATCATCTCCGCAGCGATGCAGAATCCGCCAACCCGATCGACACGTTCGTCGTCTACGATCACGTTGTGACAACTAAACCAGCACTCAAGCCCAAGTGGCTGCTGCACAGCATTGACAAGCCCGCGGTAACCGGCCGGCGATTCGTTATAGCATCGGGGACCGGAAAACTCGTCGGCGACATCGTCTGGCCGCTGGATGCGAAGATCGAACTTGTCGGCGGACCAGGCCGCGAATCGTCCGTCGCAGGAAAGAACTACCCGCCAAAGAAGAAAGCCGACCCGGAGCACGGTTCGTGGCGGATCGAGGTTTCCACCGGCCCGCGCACGCTCGTAGTACTCCGCGCAACGCACAAAGACACGCCAGCCGGCGCACCGTCCAAAATCACCGGCCTCGGCGGAGCCCAGGGAACGATCATCAAGCACGCCGCAGTAGAATCGATGCTGATCATGCCCCGCAAAACATCAACCGCCCTGCCGCGAATCCTCGTCACGAGCAAAGGCAAGAAAGTCCAGGAACTGAATCTCGCCCCAAACCGGCCTACTTGACCCGATAGCGTCAAAACCATACGATGGCCCGCACTATGCGAATATTATCTGGTATACAACCGTCCGGACGTCTGCACATTGGCAACTATTTCGGAGCTATCCGCCAGTACCTCAAACTGCAGGCCGAAGGTCACGAGTGCTTCTACTTCATCGCAAATTATCACGCGCTGACGAGCACAACCGACAAGACCGCACTGGAAGATATCACTCTCCACGTTGCCCGGGCGTATCTCGCTCTGGGGATCGACCCGGACAAGTCCACGTTCTTCGTGCAGTCTGACGTGCCCAGCGTTACCGAGTTGTGCTGGATACTCAACTGCCACTGCCCGGTCTC
>CAYMSH010000328.1:0-7253 GCA_964392945.1 uncultured Planctomycetaceae bacterium
ATAACCGACGACGGGACGCCGCCGATCTTGTTGTGTATCGCCATTGCGTCGGTCCCGCCTGTCAGGCTGAACGCCTCGATCTGCATGTTGATCTTCTTCTTGGCCGCCACGCTGCGGATGCGTTTAACGAGGACCGGGTGATGCTCGCGGCCTATGGTTATGCTCGGTCCGTCGCCCATTTTGACTTCGCCGTGTTGCTTGGGGTCTATTCCCGGGGTGTCGGTTGCGTGCGTCACGTCAATTGCGATCGCCGCATCCGGGGTCAGGTTAACCACGTTCATCTGCGCGCCTGCTCCGCCTACTTCCTCCTGCACGCTGCTGCAGGCGATTATCGCGCAGTTGAGTTTCTTCTTGGCCGCGCCGGCTATTCGCAGCGCTTCGATGGCCGACCAGGTGCCGACGCGATTGTCGAAAGCCCTGGCTATGCCGATGTTCTTGTTCAGCATTTCGAAGCTGTCTACGAAAGTGATCGGATCCCCGACGGCGACCCGCTTTTTGGCGGCCTTTCCGTCCTTGGCTCCGATGTCGATGAAGCATTCGTGCATCTTGGGCGCTTTCTTCTCCTTGACGCGGTCCTGCAGGTGTATCGCCGTAGCCCCGATCACGCCTCTGACAACGCCTTTGGCTCCGTAAATGTCCACTCGTTTGGTTCGTACGACGGCCGGGTCTACCCCGCCGATCCGCTGGAAATACACAAAACCCTTGTCGTCTATGTGCTTGACCATCAGGCCGAGTTCGTCGGCGTGTCCGTCGAGCATGATCCGCGGCGAGCCTTCCGGGTTGAGGATCGCTATGGCGTTTCCGTAGCTGTCGGTGTGCACTTCATCGGCGTATTTTCGTGCATATTCGGCCCAGACTTTCTGGCCAGGCGATTCAAAACCGCTCGGCGAGGGGGTTGTCAGGAGCTGCCTGAGGAATTCCAGTGACTCTTTGCGCATGTCGCTATCCTTTATGAATGATCCGAGTGTCTGTATTCTTGGTTTGGCCCGTCAGCATAATACGGTCTTGTATCGACAGCAAGCAATACTGTCGATACTGAGCATTTATACTGCAACTTGACGCGGAAATCGACCGACGATTACAGTAGTGCGGCCGGACCGCACGAAGGATTGTATGCATGGTAATCGGAATTCGCAGCAAATTGCTCATATTATTGGTCGTTGTCGCACTTCTGCCGCTGATCGCTGCGCTTATCGCTTTCACGACAGTTAATCGCCAACTCCGCACCACGCAGTACGGCCAGGCCATATCGTCGACTGCTTCGATGGAGGCGATCGCACTGGGCGTTTCGCTCAGCAAAGACATCGAGAAATTCTACATCGCAATCCAATACGATCCGGAGATCGTCAAGGCGCTGTCCGCTCGTGATGAACTTCCCGCCGCCGACAAGATCGAGGCGATAGAAGCCGCATGGGGCGCAGCCCCTAACGATCCGACCAGCATGCTGTGGAAAGTGCTGAACAACGATGTTTCACGGCGTCTTGGCGTGATTCTCAGGAACGATCCGCAGATAGCCGAAATCCTGATAACCGATCGCAGCGGCGTGCTGGTTGGAGCCACGCAGAAGACCAGCGACTATTTCCAGGCCGACGAAGACTGGTGGACCGGAGCCTGGGACGACGGTCGCGGGCGAATCTACACCCCGCCAGTGAGCTTCGATGAGTCCGCGGCTCTGTGGGCGATAGACGTCTGCGTGCCGATTCGCGACGGCAAGAAGGTTGTCGGCGTCGCCAAGCTGGTGCTGGACGTTTCGGCGTGGGTCAGGATGCGAACCAGCGGCAAGGACGTGATGATAGGAACCCCACCGATTCGCGGCTCCCTGATGCTCGTTCGTCGCTCCGGGGAGGTTTTCTATCACAATGATCGTCCGGCCGTGAATAACGGCGCCCTGAGCGTCGTCAAGCAGTGGTACGGCAAGATCGCGTTTGACTCCACGCCGGGATGGCGGCTGACTGACGATGGGACAATGCAGGGATTCGCACCGGTTGTTACGCCGGAGAGAATCGGACCCAACAAGGTCACCATGCCGTATTGGTCTCTCGTTGTCGGTGTGCCGGCTTCGGAAGTTCTCAAACCGGTGCGCCAGTTGGGACTGAGCTTCCTGTTGATCGGGCTGTGCATAATAGGCCTTATATTCGTTGTCGGAATATTCCTCGTAGAGCGTGGTATTGTCAGGCGCATTCGCTGGTTGGGGGCGGCGGCCGACAGTGTCGGCGCAGGGGATTTGTCGCATCGCATCGAAAATCCCGGCGGATTGTGGCGGCTTCACACGCGAGATGAGATAGACCAGCTCACAGACGACTTCAACGCCATGCTCGCCCGGGTCGATAAGAGCCATCGAATGCTGACTGAAGCCAACGAGATCAAGACGAATTTCATTCGAGTCGCCGGGCACGAACTCCGCACGCCGGTGGCGTATATACTGGCGATGACCAAGCTCCTTGAAAAGTGCGACGACACCGAACGGCTCAAAAAGGCCGTAGGCACCATGGGCGCCAAGTCGCGACGCCTGGCCGAGATCATCGAGTCTATTTTCAAACTCCTGCCCGGGCGCGGGGCCAGCGACACTCTGAACTACGAAGACGCCGATTTGCTGAAACTGCTGGACGAGGTATACCTGGACTGCAAGCCCTTCATAGATCGCCGCGGGCAGAAATTCATAATCGACTCCGGCGACGATATTCCGACTGTTCGGGTAGACAGGGCGAAGCTCTGCGACGTGATGGAGAACCTCGTTATCAACTCCGTAAAGTTCAGTCCCGACGGCGGCACGATCAGGCTCCACGCGGTTAAACAGCTCGGCGGATACGTGAGCATCACGATCGAAGACCAGGGCCCGGGTATCGCCGCAGAGGACCTGCCGCACGTGTTCGATCCGTTCTACTCGACGAAGGACGTGATGAAGCATTCGTCAGGAGACGTGGGGTACCAGAAACGCGGAATGGGCCTGGGGCTGGCGATAGTGAGGCACTTTGTCGAACTGCACGGCGGGAGCGTGCACGTGACTACATCCGACAAGGGCAGCGCGTTTACCGTGACTATTCCGGTCCGGCCGCCCGACAGCGATCACCAGGCCGAATGAACCATATCCGGCAGTGCTAGTTGTCGTTGGTCCCGATGAGCACTGCGAGAGTTGAAATCACCTGGTCCGGGTCGAACGGTTTGGTGAAGTACGCGTCGGCGCCGGCTTCCATGCCTCTCTGGCGACAATCTTCGCCGTCAAGCGCCGTTATCATCACGACAGGCAGCTTGTCGGTAGACGCCTTTGACTTCAGCCGGCGACAGGTCTCGTAGCCGTCAACTTCCGGCAGCATTAGGTCCAGCAGGACCGCGTCGGTGTTGCTTTCGTCGCAGAGTTCCAGCGCTTCGGCCCCGGTATACGCCGCTCGCGAATCGAAACCGTTGACGTCGAGCAACTCGCACTGAAGTTGATTCATCTCCGGATCGTCTTCCACTACTAGTACGACAGGTCTTTCAGGCATATGATTGCACCATGTAACGAATGACTGCTCCGGCCTGCAGAAAAGCTTGCCGAATCAGCAATTTCTCCTTGAGTATACTATTGCAGTATATGATGCTGGAAGGGGACTTACCGAGTAATTTTTTACGCTATGTCGTTTTTTGTGACTTTTATGACTTCTGAAACGCAACCTGGACTGCCTGGCGCCGGTGTTCTCGGCGATGCGATCGAGATGTATCTGGCCCGTGCGTATCCCGACGGCGTAGGCGAACATATCGTCGAGAAGTTCGCCGTGCCGGACGACGACGAACTGGCCGACTGGCTGATCGGATCGGTCGGCGAGCCCGATCCGCCGGACGCCGACATCGCATCGGTGCGCTCGATCGCGCTGCGATTGGGTAATGCGTTTTATCCGAACATGAAGCTGCGTCTGACGCGGCCGCCGGGTGACAATCCGTTCCTGCTGATGGTGGATTCCCACGATGTAATGCTGGCCGCTCCAGTAGGCTCGCCGGATCACCAGGCGCTGGAGGAGCTTAAATCCGCCAACGCCGCAATCGTCAGCGACATTACCGGCGCCTGGGACGCCGCCGGTCTGCCGACTGAACGCAACTACCTGAGAGACAAGATCCGCCAGGCCAGAGAACGCAACGACTAGAGAGGTCTTCTGATTCATGTCCATTACGCCATGCCGCGATCCGTGGAAATCCGAAATGACCGCTCGACAGCGGTTCATCAACCAGATGCACAGCAAGCCGATCGATCGCTGCTTCAACATGGAGTTCGGATACTGGAACGAGAACTTCAAGCAGTGGGATATCTTCGTCGACAACGGGATCACCAATAACGCCGAGGCCGATATCTTCTTCAATTTCGATCGGATCGATGACCTCAAGGGGCCGGTGTGGATGCTCCCGCGTTTTGAAGAGGAAGTGATTGAGGAAGATGGCGATCACAAAATAATCCGCAACCCCGACGGACTGCTGGTTGAAGTGTTCGCTGACGGTCGCAGCACGGTCCCGCATTGTCTTAAATCGTCGATAACCCGCCCCGATGACTGGAAACGCATAAAAGCCGAACGATTCAGCCCCGACAATCCCGACCGGCGGGTCGATGTCGAAGCGATCAAACTGGCTCACCCGTCCGATCGTGATTATCCGCTGGGCGTTCATTGCGGATCGATGATCGGGGTGGTTCGTGACGTTCTGACATTCGAAGGGCTTACCGTCGCGTGGTACGACTATCCGGAAATGGTCGAAGACATGGTCGAAACCGCCTGCCTGCTTGTCGAGCAGTTCTTGGACCAGTTGCTCGGCGAGATAGACTTCGACTACGCCGCCGGCTGGGAGGATATCTGCTGCATATCCGGGCCGCTGGTTACGATGGACCTGTTCAAGAACATCGTTACGCCGCGCTACAAACGCATCGGCGAGAAGTTGCGAGCCCACGGAATAGACATCTGGTACACCGATTGCGACGGCGACGTCAGACCGATTCTCCCGTACTTCATGGAAGCGGGGATAAACTGCCTGTTCCCGTTCGAGGTCAACAGTTGCTGCACTCCTGGGGAGTTGCTTGACCAATACGAAGGCCAGTTGATGATCATGGGAGGCGTAGACAAAATGCAGCTCGGAAAGGGCCCCGAAGCGATCAGGAAATGCCTGGAAGCACTGGATCCGTACGTACAGCGAGGCGGATTCATACCGTTTTGCGATCACAGATGTCCGCCGAACGTGACGCCGAAAGACTATATCTACTACCTGGATCTCAAAGAGAAAATGTGGGGCTGAGCGAGATCGCGATCTCGCTCAGAGCAGGTGAGCAGTAGAACAGGTGATCAGGTGAAACGGCGCACAACCTAAACCGCTTGCGGCCTGACTACCGATCACTAGCTTTTCCAAGGCGGCAGTTCCGGCAGGTGCGCCAGGAATTCGTCGATTACTTCCTGTTCGTAGTCGCCGGCGTATTGGCCTGCGAAGAATTTGTCGAGTGCTTCGTCGTGGAAGCGGCGCCAGCTTTCTTCTTCGTGTCCCGGATTGATCGCGTAGAACAGCACGTCGTTCGCCTTGGCGGCTTTCATGTCGCCGGGAGCGTCGCCGATCATCAGGATCTTGTCCTGATCGTACTTGCCGCATGCGGCGTATTTGAGATGTTCGGTCTTGCTTCCCATCTCCTGGCCGCAGATCATCTCGACGTATTTCTCCAGGTCATGCTCGCGCCATTCGCGGTCGAGCGCCTCGAAAGGCGTCGCCGAGACGACTACCGCGTCGGCCCGATCACCGATCGCCTCGATGCTCTCGCGCACGAAAGCGAACGGCGGCACATTCTTGCATATCCGTTCGACAGTAGCGTTGACCGATTGGGACCAGGTCAGAGCCTGGGTCAGCAGCGGGTCGCCGGTTTCAGCCACGATCGTTTTCAGCGTCGGGTCGCCCAGCCGCGTCTCTTCGGCGATCCACTTTCGCAGCGGATCGATGTCCGGCGGCGTGAATCCGCGTCGCTGAACTTCGGGACGTTCGGCGATCAGATCGATGTCGCTTACCAGCGCGATGAACCTGTTGACGCCTCGCTGGCGGGAGTAGAGGTTCACGAACTCGCACGCCTCGCGAGCGTATCGGGCCACGGGCTGCAGGCCCCAGTGCTCGATCACGTTCGGCGTGAAGCATTCTTTCTGTTTGATCTCCATCGAGTCGAACGCGCATCCGTCGGAATCGATTCCGATGAAGAAGTCGGCGTTTTTCGGGAGGGCTTTCAACTGTTCAACATGATCGCTCATTATTGCTGTTCCAATCTATGGGTGTGTTCAGACTCCGGAAAACGCGCTGAATCCGCCGTCTATCGGCACTACGATTCCGGTTACGAATTTCGCCGCGTCGGATATCAGCCAGACAAGCGCTCCGATGAGTTCGTCGGCGTTTCCGTAGCGGGCCATTGGTGTGTGATCGATTATCTGCTGTCCGCGTTGGGTCGGCGTTCCGTCTTCGTTCGTCAGGAGGAAGCGGTTCTGCTCGGTCAGGAAGAATCCCGGCGCGATTGCGTTTACGCGGATGTCTGTCGAGTGATTCTGGGCCAGGTTGACAGCCAGCCACTGGGTGAAGTTGCTGACGGCGGCTTTGGCCGCTGAATATGCGGCGATCCGCGTAAGCGGCGTGAACGCGCTCATCGACGAAACGTTGATGATCACGCCGTCGCCGCGAGCGGCCATGTGTTTGCCGACGGCTTGAGAGGGCAGTATCGTGCCCAGGCAGTTCAGCTCGAAGACCCACTTCACGGCCTCGGGGTCCATGTCGAAGAACGTCTCCGGCGGAACGCAGGTAGCTTCGCGTTTGTTTCCGCCGGCCCCGTTTATCAGCACGTCGATTCGTCCGAACTGCTCGATTGTCTGGTCAACGCCGCGCGCGACGCTGTCGGTCTCCAGCACGTTGCACTCGATCGCGACAGCCTTGCCGCCGCCGGCGGTGATCTCGTCGCAAACTTCCTGCGCCCCGGCCAGGTTGTAGTCGAGTATCGCAACGCATGCTCCGGCGCCGGCCAGCGATTTGGCCATCTGCCCGCACAAAACGCCCGCGCCGCCGGTAATCGCCACGCACTTGCCGTTGATGTCAAATAGACTTTCTGTATTGCTCATGGGCGCCTTATGCGTCGTATGTGCTCGCGGTTATGTCGCCGCCGGTTCCGGTCCAGTTTGTGTGGAAGAACTCGCCGCGCGGCTTGTCGAGGCGTTCGTAGGTGTGGGCTCCGAAGTAGTCGCGCTGGGCCTGCAGCAGGTTGGCCGGCAGGCGGGCCGAGCGGT
>CAYMSH010000329.1:0-7246 GCA_964392945.1 uncultured Planctomycetaceae bacterium
GTACTTTTCGCGCTCCTCATGCGGCGTGCCCTCGAACACGCCGTGACCGCCGCCCCACTTCTTCGCTTCGCGGCTGACTTCGTATCCCTCGCAACTGGTGAAGATCACGCGGCCGGGGCGCGCTTTGGCCAACGCCGCAAAATATCTGTTGAACTGATCGCCGATCTTCACGCCTTTAACGCCTTCAGTAACGCCGGCCGAGTGGCACGTGTCGGCCAGCACGATCGTTCGCTCGGCGGCGATGGTCCTCTTCAGGGCCGTCTCGATGTCCCACATGGGAATGCCGGTGGCCGAGATATTGTTCGGGTCACTGTCGTGAGCAACGAGATACAGATTGGAGGGCTTGTCGGGGTCCGGCGTACCGTGGCCGGAGAAGAAAATAATAACCAGATCCTCCTTGACGGTCCTCTTCAAAAACGTGAACAGCCCGTCGCGGATGCCCTTTGCCGTGGCCTGCCTGTTGGTCAGGAGTTTGACGTTCGAGGCGGGAAAGCCGCCCCCCGCCTTGGATTTCAGGAACTCGGCCAGCTTCTCGGCGTCCCTGTGGGCGTATTGCAGGTTCGACAGATTCTTGTTCTTGTGCGCGTATTCGCTGATGCCGATAACGACGGCCCAGCGCTGGGCCACGGGCCCGACAGGCGTGCGCACAGGCGTGCTCACAGGCGGGGGTACGGGCGGTCGATGAACCACCGTCGGCGGCGCGGGCTCGGCGGAGCCGTCCAGAGACGCCAATACTGTTTGGCTCTCGGATTCTATCTGCTGAAGGCATTGCCTGATGGCCTTGGAGAATTCCTGGGCGACGAAGATTCTCGTGGCCTCCATTGTCTGGTACAAGCTGGACTTGTGGGTGACCCGGCCGGTCTGGTGACTTGCGCGATAGACTACTTCACCGTTGTTTGTCGAGACCTCCAAGTCAATCGCGATATCGGTGTAGAACCGGTATTCGTAGCCGACCCATCCGGTAAACGTGACTGCTCCGACAACGCTGTCGCCCATATCCCACTCGGCCTGCATTGTCCTGATTCGCGTGCGAATATAGACCGATCTGGGACGATCTTTGGAAACCGGGTTGCGGGACACAACGGCGAATGTCCCGCGCTGCCTGGCGACATTCTCCAGCAGTTGGTCCGGCTGGGGGGCGTAATGCCCCTGGATGCCCTGCCGTGAAGCGGCCACAACAGCACTTGATTCCCACACCGCCGGCTGCACGATCGCCGACACAGGCAATTGCACTTCCGCCTTGCCGGCGTCGAACGGCTGGGTCAACGGCTGGCACCCGCCGGCAAGGCAGCCCAGCAGGCAAATGAAGAGGGCTCCGAAAATGCCTATTTGTCGTCGCATAACATCTCCTTCGAGACTATGTCCACGCAATTGTTCAGCGACAAGCAAGCGAGGCGAAAACCGAAACACCTCGTCTCATTTCACCGCTGTCATTATCAGATCGGAATCCGCCATATGCAATCATCAATAAATGTGTTCCGTTCACGCGAGAGGAACAACAGCATATGGTTTCATCAGAATTGCAGCCGATTTTCATCATTGCCGGGCCCGCCCTTTCGGCAGGCGGGTTAAATTTGCGTGCTTTCGGTGTTCGGCGTGGTAGAATCTTCGGGAAGTCGAGAGATTCTACAACCTGGGAAATGGAGATTCTTGTTATGTCCGCAAAGCAACTGACGCGACGCAGTTTGATCAAGCACGCCTCCGTGACGGCCGCGGCTACCGTAGCTGTTCCGTACGTTATAACCTCGACAGCCCTGGGCAAAGGCGCCGTGCCGCCGGCCAGCGATCGAGTGGCTATGGGGTTCATCGGCGTCGGCGGACATGGCATCGGGCGCAACCTGCGGATGTTCCTGGCCCAGGCCGACGCACAACCAGTGGCCCTGTGCGACGTGGACCCGCGGCAGCTCTCCAAAGCGGAGAAAACAGTCAAACACAAGTTCGGAGCCGATTACAAATGCTTCACCACCGCTGACTGGCGGGAAGTGGTCGCACGCAAAGACGTTGACGCGGTAATGATCTCCACGCCGGACCACTGGCACGTGCTGATGAGCGTCGCTGCGATCAAGGCGGGGAAAGACGTCATCTGCGAAAAACCCACTTACAGCATCCCGCAAGGACGAATCCTGGCCGACGCCGTCAAGCGATACAAAGCAGTCTTCCAGACATCAACCGAAGACCGCTCGATGGGAGTTTATCACCGGATGGCCGAGCTCGTCCGTAACGGGCGCATCGGTAAACTCCAGCGGATTCGCGTGCAACTCCCGGCCGGGCCGGGCCGAGCGGGAGATCCGAAACCCAAGCCGATCCCCAAGGGATTCGATTGGGACATGTGGCTCGGACCTGCGCCCAAGGCTCCGTACCGCAACGGGCTGGCGCACTTCCACTGGCGCTGGAAGCGTGACTACTCCGGCGGCCAGTTGACTGACTGGGGCGCACACCAGATCGACATCGCCCAGTGGGCCAATAACACCGAACGCACCGGTCCGATCAGCGTATCCGGCGAGGGCAAGAAGCACAAAGGCGGCCTGTACGACACTTACCACACGTATCACCTGAAGTACCTGTACGAATCCGGCGTGGAGATGTTCGTAGACAGCGGCGGCACGGGCCTGAAGTTCGAAGGGGCTGACGGCTGGGTCGGAAACGATCGATTCGGCGGACCGGTCAAGGCCAGTAACAAGAACATACTAACCAGCAAGATCGGCGCCGAAGAGACGCGACTGTTCACCTGCACCGCCGGCGAGCACCGCAACTTCCTGGACTGCCTCAAAACGCGTAAGGATCCGTATTTCCCCGCTGAAGTCGGACACCGCTGCAGCTCGATCAGCCACATCGGCAACATCGCGATGGACCTGGGCAAGGCGCTGAAATGGGATCCGAAGAAAGAGACGTTCCCCGAAGAGCCCGCGGCCAATCGCATGCTGGAAACGGCGATGCGCGAACCGTGGCGA
Organism: uncultured Planctomycetaceae bacterium; assembly: GCA_964392945.1. GTDB lineage: Bacteria > Planctomycetota > Phycisphaerae > SM23-33 > SM23-33 > BS750m-G57. Next base: position 2,952 of record CAYMSH010000329.1, read on the forward strand.
CTCTAGAGACAGCGGCCAGGTCGTAAGCGCCGGCGATTCAGCATCAGCGGAAGGATTGCCGCCAGCAATGACATCGACGCCGGTTCCGGAATGGTTGCCGCAAACTCCGGCTCCGACGGAAGAACGCCGAAGCCGAAGTTGGCTCGCTGGATTGAGAAGTCGGCCAGATCGACTATTCCGTCATTGTTGAAATCGGCGGAATCCGCGGCCGGGACGGCTCCAAACTGTGCGGCGAGATTTGCGTAATCCGTGTCGTCTACGTCATGATCGCCGTCGGTGTCGCCGGGAGTCGGCTCCTCGACAACCAGCGAGATGCTCCCGCTTATGAACGCCCCATCGTGGAAACCGTTGCCACCGATCTCGTACTTGCTGCGATCAAGATCCATAGGCGCCCCGGAAGTCGGCGTTAGAGCCCCGTCCAGGAATAGCGTGATGTCCACCCCGTCATCGTGGAAGTTACCGGGAAACGTGATTTCGACGGAACCTCCGACATCGACCTCGATCTCCAGGTCAGTGTGATCGTGGGCCGTGAACGGAACGTCCAGGAAGCTGAACTCACCGACTCCGTTTTCGAACTCCTCGGGATCATCATAAGTCCATGAAAACGTCCCGATCAACTGCCTGCCGCCGCTGTCCATGATAACGTTGTCCAGCGTGTAGTTAACGGTCTCGGCGCCCGCGCCGGAAGCGGCCAGGACCACGACGGCGAGAATCACCAGGACACCCGCGCCACTGGCGCGGGGCATGGGAGTCGTTTCGGCGGTTTGAAGCTTTGCGCGCGTTAACATGAATATCGCCTCCCCTCCGCGGGTTTCAGCAAATTCAAGCTATTCGGCGCATCATAGCGCCTCAAAATCGCGATTTCACCCGATGGTGGAAATTCATGGAGCTTCCGGCCGGCGTCCCCCATTTGAATCCTTGCCTTGCACGCCAAAGCCCGGCCCAACGTCTCGATATTCAGCGGAGATACGACATAACAGTCGCCTCAAACCCAGGTCCGTATGGAACCGCCTCCTGATGTCGGAGACTTGGAGGAAGGTCTTTGGGTTTCATATCCCCAGCGGTCACAATGACAATGTTCCCGTCGGGTTTTCTCCCGGACTTTAACTCGTTGACAAAGAAACCCCACTCATACTTGACCCAACCGCTCAGAACATTCTCCTTTTGACTGGCGACAACCACGAGATGCTTGACCTCATCAAGCACCTCGTCAATAGCACTGCCATAGTCCGACTCGCCAACTCTCGGCAGGGACTTCTTGCTGAAAAACGCATCTATGTCATGCGCCGTCAGTGCGTCGTAGATCTTCTCAGCGTACATGGCGTCCTCGCTCTTGAAACTGATGAAGACTTGCCATTTCGGAACTTCTGTGCGATGGGCCGCAACGGCCTGAGTCTCGATACCGTCGAGCACCGCCAGAGACGCCTCCCGATCGAACGGCTGAGCGTCACTCCCCGGGGCGTACTGCTCCAACTCGGCCTCGAACCGGGAGATGCGATCGAGAACGACAAAAGAGTGTTTGGTGATCATGGTTTCGGGATAGACGCCGGGAGCACCGCCTATACACCGGGCGGCGAACCAGTCCCCAACAATCAGTTGGTGCGAGTAGGCCGGCCGCGGACGAAACGCCAACCGAACCTTGTCCTTCGGCATGCTCTTGACAAAATCCCTCAGCACATCAAGCCTGTGACGCCAACTTTCAATGTCCGAGATATCCAACGCGCCTTGCGGATAGAGCAGCAGATCGCACCCTTCTTCACGAGCGTGCTGCTCAAGTGATCGCCGCAACTCTCGATACAAGCGTCTCAATCGAATGGGCTTTTTGACCTTACCTTCACACCGATCCCACTCGACGCTGTCAACAGGCGCGTCGGGGAAACTGAATGAAGACAACAGATAAGACTCTCGCACGCGCCCGCGGTATCCCCATCTATGGACCTCCTCCGCTCGCCGAATCAGCAATTCAAACCTCCTGTCCGGATCAGCTGCTGTTTGGTAGTTCGCAAACTCGGGATCTCCCGAAGCGGCTGCGAGCTTCTCAAACCGTTCAACGGTCAAATACTCGTGTATGTCAGACATGTCGCCGGCGATCTGAACCCCGTGAAATTGCGACGCCAACTCGGCCGGTATGGGTTCGTTCTTCAGCAGGATCGGAAGCACAGCAACGGCGCTGCCCATTGCAAAGCCGGTTTCCTGATGTATCCATGGACGATGCATAGAACCGGCGGTCATCAACGGCATGAAGACATGCGCCGACAGGATATGCTCCCTGACCCCCTGGCTGTACGACTCGCCGACCATGATGTCGGCGGAACTGAACGGCCGGAGACCAAGCTCACGCAAATACGCCGTTACACCATCGGCCGCCGCCCGATCCTCGCGACGGCAACTCATGAAAACCCGGTACGGATACATGATTCATCACCTCGTACTGACCCGAGCAGCAATGTGTATAAATCCCTACATCCAAGACCATACCAAACGATTCGGTTTCGTTCAATCAGAAGACCGGCTCAGTCTGGCCCTGCCCGAAGCTCAATCATACTTCTCCCAGTTCCGCAGCGCCTTCATGGCGGCGTTGAATTCCTTGGTCAGGCGTTCGACTGTTTCCGGATTCCGGGCCGCTATGTTCCTGGACTCCTGAGGATCGACCTTCAGATTGAACAACAGCGGCGGGTCGCATTTCACTGACGGCTCTCGCTTGCCGGTCTCGGGGTTGCGCGTGCGGCTGCGGGTCTGGAAGTGGATCTTGTAATCGCCGCTGCGGTACGCCAACGGTTGGTGCTGGAAATATATGTGCTTCGTCCGGGTGGTCTTTTTTCCCCAGAGCATCGCGGCCGAAGCGTCGTGCGAATCGATCGCCTGGCCCTTTGCGATCTTCGAACCGCTCAACGTCGCCAGCGTGGCGTACAGGTCGGTGTTCGTTACAAACTGTCCGCACGTCGCCGGCTTGATAACGCCGGGCCAGTGGAATATGCACGGCACGCGTCCGCCGCCTTCCCATGTTGTGGACTTCTCGCCTCGCAGCGGATCGGCCACGCCGCCGAACTCCTTGAACATTGTCCACGGCCCGTTGTCGCTGGTGAAGATCAGCAGCGTTTTCTTACTAACGCCGTTTTCGCCGAGCGCCTTTACGATTTGGCCCACAGACCAGTCGATCTCCATCACCACGTCGCCGAACACTCCGTTCTTGCTCTTGCCCTTGAACTTCTCCGAAGCAAAGATCGGCACGTGCGGCATGTTGTGAGCCAGGTAGATGAAGAACGGCTTGTCCTTGTTCATCTCGATCAGACTCACGGTTTCCCTGGTGTATCGCTGGGTGAACTGCGACTGGGGCCAGACGCCCTTGTTCTCGCGATTGACGTACAGCGGCGTCTTCCAGGCTTTCTCCGGGGCGTTCTTGAACGAACCGTAGTTCGGCCGGGGACCGTCCCAATCATTGCTGCCCCGCGTGCCGCACCAGTAGTCGAATCCCTGATCCAGCGGGTGGGTCCCCTGGCCCATGCCAAGATGCCACTTGCCGACAAGAGCCGTTGCGTATCCGCGGGCCTTTAGCATCTCGGCGATCGTAATCCTCTCGGCGAGTTTAGTGCTCTTGCGGCCCAGCAAGCCCGGGCGATCCGGATGGCACCCCGTCATCAGCCCGGCCCGACTCGGCGCGCACCATGAGGCGGCCTGAAAATCGGTCATCCGAACGCCGCTCCTGGCCAGCAGGTCGATATTCGGCGTGGAGTTGAGCTTGCTTCCGTAGCAGCCAAGATCGCCATAGCCGAGATCGTCGGCCATGATGAGGACAATGTTAGGCCGATCGGCCCGCTCCGCCCCAGCCGCCGGGCGGGAGGCCAGCAGCAAACCGGCCGCGCCAAGCGCGGAATTTCTCAGAAATGCACGTCTGTTCACAATAATATTCCTTTCATGCCGAACGTCGGCCCAATGAACCGGAACTTCGGATCAGAGATTCATTCTGCCTCAGGCGGCCCCGGGGTGTCAAGCCCGCCGGCCAGCGGTACAATTCTATAGACGCCGATGGGGACGCGACAGACCCCAACACGCTTGAGGCGATTTGCCCGGCGTCAATCACTACCGAATATCCTTATAAACAGGACTAGACGAGTTACTTCCTCCTGGCCGCAGCGGCCTGGCGTTCGGATAAGAACGCGGGAGGAGGATTTTTAAGAGGCTATGCGATGTGCCGAGAACCACGTGTCCACTAACGATGCAGCCATAGGACGGATTAATTTCATAATAGTTTCATAAGTAGGCTGCTCAACACTCGGTTCTCTTATTGGTCGTCG
>CAYMSH010000330.1:0-7236 GCA_964392945.1 uncultured Planctomycetaceae bacterium
TAACCAGCGAACCGGTCACGCTGACTCTCAAGAAAGGCGCCAACACACTGCGGTTCTTGCGCCACAAGCCGCCGCAGAAAGGTGTGGCGATCAAGTCGTTCGCGTTGAAGCCGGCGAAGTAGCAGGCGAAAGCCCCCTATTGTCACGACATGCGCGCCAATAGTGTAGTAGGGAAGAGAGTGACGAAGAAATGAAAAGACGCGATCTATTGAAGGCTTCGTCGCAGGTCCTGGCGGCGCTGTCGATTATCCCTTCATCCGTTCTTCGCGCCGGCCCAACCGCCCCGCTCAGCCGTATCACGGTGGGAATGATCGGCGTCGGCGCACAGGGACGTAATCACACCAGGCAGTTACTGAGAATGCCTGACGTGCAGATCGCCGCGGTTTGCGATCCTGTCAGGGCCAATCGAATATCGGCCAAACAGCTCGTCGAGAAATCCTACGCAACGTCAGGCCCGCGCCGCAAATTCAAAGGTTGCCGCGCGTACCACGACTTCCGCGAGTTGCTGGAGCGGGAGGATATCGACGCGGTCTTCATCGCGTCGCCGGAACACTGGCATGCGCTGCACACGATACACGCCGCCAAGGCCGGCAAGGACATATACTGCGAGAAAGCGATGTCGCGAACCATCGCCGAAAGCCAGGCCATGGTCCGCACCGTGCGCCGATACCGCCGCGTGTTTCAGACCGGAACTCAACAGAGATCCTCGGCGAATTTCCGCAAAGCGTGCGAGTTGGTTCGCAACGGGTACATAGGCAGACTGCACACGATCAAAGTAGGAGACCCAAAGGGATATCCGGGCCCGAAGATCGCCCGCCAGCCCATACCGGACGGCGTTGACTATGACATGTGGCTCGGGCCGGCGTTTTGGGGACCGTACTTCCCCGAGCGGCTGATCAATCTGAAGGGCTGGATGCTGTGCAATGATTACACCGTGGGATTCCAGACCGGCTGGGGGCAGCACGATATCGACATCGCCCAGTGGGGAAACGGGACCGATCACACCGGACCGCTCGAGGCCCAAGGCCGCGCCGCTTTTCCCACAGAAGGTCTGAACGATACGGCGATGACCTGGCATACCGAGTATCTCTACGCCAACGGGGTCCGGTTGGTCTTTACAAGCGACAATGAGAATCCGCATGGAATCCGCTTCGAGGGCGGCGACGGCTCGATATTCGTCAACCGCCGGGTCTTTCGGGCCGAGCCGATGTCATTGCTGACAGTTCCCCTCAAGGCCGGTGATGTCCGCCTGTATAACAGCACCAGCCATCACAGGGATTTCCTCGATTGCATCAGGTCGCGGCGCGATCCTGTTTGCCCGGTGGAGATCGGCCATCGCACCAACGTAATCTGCAACATGAGCAATATCGCAACCCGCCTGGGCCGCAAGCTGCGATGGAACCCCGGGACCGAGCGATTCGTCAATGACGTTGAAGCGAACCGAATGCTGTCTTGCGCGATGCGATCGCCGTGGCGCCTGTAGGATCAGCAGCGCCGCCCATGGCGACATCGTCGCCGAGCGAAAGCTAATCCGCGGCGTGTCGCAAAACAGAGTTTATATTACGCCAATACGATTGCGTCCTGTGGTATACTACGTCCCGCAATCAGGCAAGCGGCGCCTGCCCCCGCCATACCCGCCATCCTGCCGTCGCGCCGCCGGACCGTACTTGAACCCGGACGGCCGCCAGAAGATTATAACTTGCAGCATCCAATACAAGGACAACCATAGACTATGAAGCACATTGACAAGACCAGCGTAACAAAGCGTCTGTTTGCCGTTGTAGTATCGCTTTCGTTGACATCGACCTTTGCGGCCGCCAGGGCGCCGAAGACAGTCGGGCCCGAGACGATCAAGGCATACTGCCTCGACTTCAACTGGGCCGGGCGCAAGGGCTTCGCTCCTGCCGGAACCTGGAAAGACGCGGACCCCAAGGTCCACGTCGCCTGGCACAAGGCCGTAGGCTCCAACGTTATCCAGACGTTCGCCGTCTCGTCCAACGGGTGGGCCTGGTACAAAGGCGGCCCGGTCCCTGAACAACCCGGCCTGAAGCACGATTTCCTCCGCGAGGTCGTCAAGCTCGGCCGCGCCGAAGGCATGCGCGTTATCGGTTACTTCTGCATTGGCGCCAACACGCGATGGGGCCAGGAGAACCCCGAACTGAGCTACGGAACTCCCAGCACGTATCACCTCCCATACACCGACAAATACCTGGCCTACCTTTCATCCGCCGTCGGCGATGCGGTCAAAACCACCGGTATCGACGGGATCATGCTCGACTGGGTATGGCAGCCAAGACGCCTGTCAACCAAGGGCAAGTGGATCGAAGCCGAGAAGAAACTCTACAAACAACTCATGGGCGAGCCGTTCCCCGGCGAGGACAAATTGACCGGAGCCCAGGACCTGAAATACAGCCGCATGGCTATCGATCGATGCTGGAAGACCATCCGCAAGGCCGCCAAGACCGCCAATCCCAACTGCATCATCTGGCTGACTTCCAACCGCCTGAAAAGCCCGCACGTGATCAATTCCGACATGTACCGCCAGGCCGACTGGGTCATGGGCGAAGCCGGGCGCATCGAGCACATCGAAGCGGCCAGGAAAATGGTAGGCAAGCACACCCGCCTGATCACCTGCATGGCCCTGTGGAACCGCCAGGATCCCACCAGTGCAGTGCCCGAGGCGATCAAGGCGGGTATCGGTCTGTACGGATTCGCCAAACCGGGCCGAGACGGCACGCTTGACCTGAAGAAGATCCTCCCTCGCCAGATCTGCGAACTGACGGGCGACGCCCAGAGCATCGCCGTGCTGGCCCGGGCCTACCATGGCGTATCACCCGACGCGCTGTGGGCAAACGGAGAGTTCGTCGAGCCGAAAACCAAGCCGCCGTTCCGGATCAAGTTCAAGCGACGCCGCCGCGGCTGGCAGGACACCGCACGCATCGAATTCGACCAGAAGTCCGCCAGCGTCACCATCCGCAACCCCTACCAGTCCGGCCGCGCCGAACTGACCCGCACCGGCGACGCCTGGCCGGCGAAACTGACTATTCGCCTTCTGAAGCGCAACGCCAAGGACCCCAAGGATATCGGCCCCAAGAGCTTCCGCATGGCCAACGGCCGGATCGCCTTCGGCATGGTGCAAGCCCAGAAGAAGACCATCGCAGGCAAGCTGGCCGGTCAACTCGACATCGGCAAACCCTGGGGCGAAGAGAAGTTCCTCAACGGCGGCGCCCCTGAATCTCCCGTTACACTGAAGGAGATCCAGGTCAGCACCAAAGGCGACGCCCTCGAGATCGTCGCCCCCGGCGAGATGACGAGCGGTAACCCCGCGTCGCTGGTTATCGAATGGGGCAATGCCCGCTAGCACCGGCTACTATCGACCGGCCTGAAACGAGACGGTAAGAATCCAAGTAATCCTCAAGCGAGAAACGTAATGAAGACAATAACCACGATAAAACGCATCACCATCGGCGTCGCTGCGGCCGCCCTGCTCTTTTCGTCTCTAACGATAAATGTCGCGGCGGCGGCCGATCCGGAGTCGCCGCGCGAACTTGCGATCAAGCTCGGAGCCCCGTTCTGCGATAACGCTATCCTCCAGCGAGGAATGACCGTTCCGGTCTGGGGATGGTCCAAGCCGGGTACGAAGGTGAGCGTCGAGTTCGCCGGCCAGAAAGGCGCCGCCACCGCGGGCAAAGACGGCAAGTGGACGGTTGAACTGAAAGACCTGAAAGCCAGTTTCAAACCGGCCGAACTCGTCATCAGCGAGAAAGGCGGCAAGACCGAGACCTTAAAGAACATCCTTGTCGGTGAGGTGTGGCTTGCCTCGGGTCAGTCCAACATGCAGTGGAAAGTCGCCAAGTGCAATGTCGCCGCGCTGGCCAAGCAGTTATCAGCCCAGACCGAGGACAAGGTTGCTCCGATCAGGGAGTTTGAGGTCACGTCGGTGACGGCTCAGTTGTATCCGATCGAGAAGGCGACCGGGTCGTGGCAGAATGGCTCCTACAGCAACTACAGCGCCATCGCATTCGCCTTCGCACACAAGCTCTACAAGGAGCTGAATGTTCCGATCGGTATTCTCAACTGCTCGTGGAGTTCTACGCAGATCGAAGCCTGGGTTCCGCGTCAAGGCTGGGCCAGCGCCACCGATGACTACAGCAAGGCGATACACCGCAAGTGTCTGATCACTGATCCGGCGACACCTGAGCACAAGAAAGCCTGGTCCGCATTCTACAAGTCGCTGGAAGATCAGATCGCCGCCAGTGATATTCTTATCAAGAAGGGCAAAAAGGCCAAAGAGATAAGTGCGGACGTTCCCGGCAACATAAAACACAATCGCGACGCCAGTTGGCTGTTCAATGCCCGAATGAACCCGGTCGTTCCCTACGCAATACGCGGGGCGATCTGGAACCAGGGTTGGCACAACCGCGGCGGTGGGCTTTCGTACTACAACAACCTGCACAGTATGATCCGCGGGTGGCGCATTGTCTGGGGCAAGCCCAAACTGCCGGTCTATTTCCACCAGTTCTACTGCCCCGACAAGACCGACAAGCCTGGCATCAACAGCACCTCTGAGATGCGTCTGGCAACCTGGATGGCCCGCGACATTCCCAACGCCGCAATGGCCAGCCAGATCGATATCGGCGGGGCCATCCATTACAGATCCAAGACCGTTCCCGGTTGGCGTCTGGCGTTGCATGCATTGAAAAACCAATATGGCAAGAAGGTTGTCACCGATGGCCCGATGTTCAAGTCCTGCAAGATTGAAGGCGACAAGGTTATCGTCGCATTCGATTGCACCGTCGGCGGTCTTGTCGTTGCCGACACCACGTTCAACCGATCGAGAGAGAAGACAGCCACCGGTTTCGCCGAGCCAAAGGTCATCGAAAACGGCCAGGACAAGGTTAAGCTGTTCTGGCTGGCCGGGGCGGACCGGGTCTGGCATCGGGCGAGCTTCGAGATCAAGGGCGACAAGGTTGTCGTTCAGTCCGACGCTGTCAAAAAGCCGCTCGGCGTGTCCTACGGGTCGGGCGGAATCGGATTCCAGCCCTGTCTCTACAATAAAGCTATGCTGCCGATGACCCCGTTCATCTGCTTCGACAAGAAGATGCTCACCAGCAAAACCTGGCCGGACGAGAAGTTGAAGATCGTCGATAAAGACGCTGATCCCGCCGCCGCCAAAACGCCCGTTAAAGCCGGCAAGGTTTACGACTACCGCAAGATGCCGCTATTGAGCACGCAGTTCCGTGACAATGCGGTCCTGCTGGCCGACAAGCCGGTCACCATCTGGGGCTCGACCCGCAGGTACGGCGAATGGCAGCCTGGACCCGAAGAAGGCGACTGCAAGGTGCACTTCGAGTTTGGCGATATCAAGAAGACCATCGATGTGACGCCTGAGATGGCTGAGTGGAAAGTTACGCTACCGCCGATGAAGGCTGGTCCCAAACCGTACACGCTGAAGGTGAAGTTCACCATTGACGGTGAACTGGCCCACCAGCGCGTCGCCAGCGGCATCGTGTTCGGCGATGTGTGGTATGTCGGAGCCCCGGCCGGCAAGCTCAAGACACCGAAGGTCAAACCGTCCGGCCAGATCGTACGCATGATGGCCAACCAGTCGAAAAGAGACGGTAATAGCGGTCCAAGCCGCTTCAGTGTCTGTGTTTCCAGGACTCCAAGGAACGTTGGCAAGAACGGTAAAGCGGCCAACCGCTACGCTTCCTACTGGAAAGACGCCTCCGGGCTCGCGGCCGCGATTGGCAACAGCATTTCCGCCAAGACCCGTCGCCCGATCGGTATTATCTTCATGCAGAGCAAAAAGGCCGCGCCGATCAAGAATTGGATCACCGCCAGTTTTCTCAAAGATGCTCCGAGCCTGATGGCGGACTACAAAACCGTCGGCAGCAAGTATCGCGATAATCCCTATTATCTCGCCAATGTGCAGCGTTATATGGGCGAATGGAAGAAATACTGGGCTGTGCATATCCCCGCGATGATCGAGACTAAAGCCGTACCGGACGGCAGCACCTGGGGGAACATCCCCTCGCCGAAACCGCAGGTCGGTGATTCGAAAGCGACGTGGACCTACAACGTGTACGTGCACAGCTTCACGCCGGCTTCCCTGAGCGGAATGGTATTCCTGGCCAGTGAATCCATGGTCGCAGACGACAAAGGCGCCAACTTCGGCCCGGAGATGTCCGCACTGGCCAACTGCTTCAAGACCAGATTCTCCCGGGACGACGTTCCCTTTATCTACACCGTTCCAAGCAAGACGCTCGCGCCAAAACTCACGCGACCCAATGCGATCAAGGGCAAGAGCATCGCACTGGAGATCGGCGACTGGTCGGACGTCGGAGCCGTGATTGAAGCCGTAACGAAATAGAACGACTCGAAAACTGAACCGGAGAATACAAAGATGACAAAAATACTCCTTATCAAGAAGAACGTATCGATATGGGCGATGATGCTCTGCGTCTCGCTTATTTGCGGTCCAGCCATCGCCGCAGATGTTCCCGCGGTCCTGCCGAGGCCCGACAAGACCCCGCCGTCAGACGGCAAGGTCAAGGTCTACATCCTGGCCGGCCAATCCAACATGGTCGGCTTCGGTTACCTCCAGGGGGCCCGTCCGGTCTATCCGAGCATATACCTGTCGGCCGATCCGAACATCAAGGTCGGCCGCATGCCCGTCGGGCCTTCGGCGCTGCTGAGGCACGGAGTCTATCAGACCGCCGACGCCGATGGGCCCAAAGGCGCCAAAATCGCCATCTACTTCGGGCCCTACAAGGCCGGCGTCGACTACAGCGCCATCCAGCCCATAAAGGAGACAACCGTCGCCCTGGGCACAGTGTCCGCTCAGTTGCCGTCCGTCGCGGCGCCTCACACGGTTGTGGCGAGAGCATTTATCGATGTTCCCATGAGCGGGACACACGAGATTCACGCCGGTTTCGAAAACAGCACCCACGCGATTGTCTCGCTGGCGGGCAAGGAAGTCTATCGCAAGGAAGTCGGCAAGGACGCCGTGGTCACCCCTGTTCGGCTTGAACGGGGCAAGCGTTATCCCGTCACGATCACATACATCAAGAGCGGCTCGGCGGCGTTCTGGCTCAAGCATGTCGATCTGGCGGGCAAAGGCGACCTGACTACTCTCATCAAGGCCGGTAAGTATCCCTGGTTCGCCGACAAGGACGGCGAGTGGACCGTCCGCAACGATGTGACTTACTGGGAGACGCGTATCTCCAAGGTCGA
>CAYMSH010000331.1:0-7234 GCA_964392945.1 uncultured Planctomycetaceae bacterium
CGTCAGCTTACCGCTGGCGGCTTGGAATCGCACCTTTCATATATTCACTCCAAAACGCTCCGCCGCAAGTTACGGTTGGAATATGATATCGCCGTTGCCGTTTCATCACCTGCCTCCGGCAGGCAGGTTCATCATTCATCATTTTCCGTCCCCATCACTGCCTTATAGATGTTCAGGCATTTCCGCAGAACGGCCGGCATGTCTGATAGTGCGATCTGGCTGGCGGCGTCGGATTTCGCGTTGTCGGGGTCCGGATGGGTCTCTATGAACAGTGCATCGGTGCCGGCGGCGATTGCGGCGTTGGCCAGCAGCGGCGCGTATTGGCGTTTGCCGCCGGAGGCGCTTCCCAGCCCGCCGGGTTCCTGCACGGAATGAGTCGCATCAAAAACGACAGGGGCGAACTGCTGCATCTGCGGTATGCCCCGGAAGTCCGTGATGAGCCTGTTGTATCCGAACGTAGTCCCACGCTCTGTCAGCAGGACGTTTTCGGCCCCGGCGGCGCGGACCTTGTCAACGGCCTGGGACATATCCCACGGCGCCATGAACTGGCCCTTCTTTATGTTAACGGTTTTCCCTGTCGCCGCTGCGGCCAGCAGGAGATCGGTCTGGCGGCAGAGGAATGCGGGTATCTGCAGGCAGTCGGCGAACTCGGCGGCTTTGACGGCCTGTGACGGTTCGTGAATGTCAGTGACGATCGGAACACCGATTTCTTCGGCCACCTGCCTGAGCCATGGCCCGACGGTTTCCATACCCGGACCGCGATAGCTGCTGGCGCTGGTCCGGTTGGCTTTGTCGAAACTGGCTTTGAAAACGTACCCGATGTCCAGTTCGTTGCAGATCCGGGCCATTTCCGATGCGACCTGGAGGCAGAGTTCCAGGGATTCGGCCATGCAGGGCCCGGCGATCAGCGCCAGGGAGCCCTGTGCGAAGGTGACCGGTCCGATACTGCAGGCGTTTGTTTTGCTGTCGGTCATGGTGTTGGGTTTCCTTTCCAGGGCCACAGTCCCCAGGGACTGGGCCGTTGCGGAGGCATGATCAGCCTGATCTTACCGGGCGCCATGGAAATGTCCAGCGGAGTATCGGGGCCGACATCGCCGTCGACCTGGCAGGACACGGGTCTTTGGCACTCTATCTTCAGATTGCGAAATTGCTTGTATATCACGTCGCCCTTGAGCGGATGGCGCCGCAGGAGGGTCCAGGCCGCATGGAGAACCAGCGCGGTTTGGCGCTTGCATGAGAAGACCACGAGATCCAGCAGCCCGTCGTCGAAAACCGCGTCGCGGCAGATTCTCAGGCCCACGGCGTACCGCGATATATTTCCGACGAACGCCATACCGAAGTCGTTGAATATCTCCTGGCCGTCGGCGATTATCCGCATCTTCGGGAAATCGTGCTCCCAGAACGTTCGCCAAATAGGCCAGAAGTAGCTGAGGTACGATATGTGCCCGGTTCGAACCGCCGACAGGCGCCGCACGACTTCTCCGTCGAACCCCACGCCGATTATCAGCAGGAAGTTATGCCCGTTTATGGTCCCGACATCGCACTGGCGGGTCGGACTGGTCAGCAGCGTCTCGACGATCCGCCGCGGATCAGACGGGATCCTCAGCTCCTTCGCCAGAAGATTCTCCGTACCTGCGGGACACGGAAGGATCGGCGTTTCGCTGGAGATCATACCGTTGACAACGTCGTTTACGGTCCCGTCTCCGCCCCAGACCATCACTGCGCGCGCCTGGGAGGCTATCTCAGCGGCGCGGCGCGTAGCATCGGCGGCGCTCCTTGTCGTATACTCGACAAATTCTACACCGGCGTCGTTCAGCGCCGCTCGCAACTCGGTCAACGCGTGGCGTCGCCCGCCGTGTCCGCTGTGGGGATTGACGATAAGATGAACCGGCTTACTGGTGTCTTGCTTGTGCATATCGATATCCATAGGGCAGATTCGGTTGCAGTCCGCCCGCATCCTGCTATAATACCCGACTTGCCGCCTGCAGCCAATGGGCCAGTATTTTCAGTCGGATTATATAAATGTCGGAGAAACTTTGATGGAAGCAACCCCAAAAGATGTGATAGACGAGCTTTTAGCCCGCGATGCCTGGACCTTTGACGACTACCGGAAGTTGAACGACACGCTTTCCGAAGCTGGCGACACAGCCGACAGACTCAGAGAAATGGTAGGCGTCCTGCAAAACCAGGCGCCGGAACCCAAAGGCACAGACGCGGTAAAGCTCGGCATCGCCCTGTATATGGTCTGCCGATTCCAGCAGGCCCTGGAAGTTCTGGGAGCCGGAACCGACAACCGCGAGCGAAGATACTTCCAGGCCCAGTGCCAGAAGCAGTTGGGACACCACGAGCGATCCGTCGAGGAACTCGAACTGGCCAAGGCCAGAGGATGGGAGGATCCCACGATCGATCTGGAAATCGCTGAAGCGTTAGCACTGTCCGGCGATCAGACCAAAGCCGCCAAGTGCCTGAAGTCCTTGTCCGGCAAACTCGGCGATACTTCTGAATTCCTCTGCGTCCAAGGCCTCCTGGCCGAACTCAACGGCGAAATCGAAGCCGCCGGCGAAGCCTACGAACAGGCCCTCGAAGTTAACCAGGCCAATCCGTCGGCCATGTTCAGGCTGGCGTATTTCAACGATCTGTACGGCGATGAAGAAGATGCGCTGGAACTATACCAGCGATGCCTGACGCTCCAGCCGGTCCACGTCGGAGCCCTGATGAACATGGCGGTCCTGTACGAAGACGCCGAAGACTACGATCAGGCCTGCCTGTGCCTCAGACGCATACTGGCGATCAACCCGACCCACTGGCGAGCCAAGCTCTTCCTGCGCGACGCCGACGCATCCAAGACGATGTACTTTGACGAAGACCGCGCAAAGCTCATGGCCCAGCGAAACGCCATCCTCGAAACGCCCGTAACGGACTTTGAACTGTCAGTGCGAGCGAGAAACTGCCTCAAGAAGATGGACATCAACACCCTCGGCGATCTGGTCAATACTCCCGAGACGCGACTGCTGGAGTACAAGAACTTCGGCGAGACGTCCCTCAAGGAAATCCGAGACATGCTCGCACTGAAGGGGCTCAGGCTCGGACAAGCCCTCGAAGACACCGCGTCGCCGGACCTGTCGGAGATGTTTGTCTCCGACGCGCCCCAGGCCCGTGACGGCGTGCTGGCCACGCCGCTTTCGCAGATCGAACTGTCAGTACGCGCGAGAAAAGCTCTCGAAACGCTCAAGATAGACACACTCGGAGACCTCGTCAGCAGAAGCGAAGCCGAACTGCTGGCGTGCCGTAACTTCGGGCAGACCAGCCTCAACACCATACGACAGGCCCTGGGACAGTACGGGCTGAGGCTAGCCGAATCGGACTAGACCGCATAATTCTCACACGGCACTGCGATCGGCGGGCCGGACCGCAGTGCGAAGCGCGGAATCTATGGCCAACAATAAGCTCACGACAAATCTCAATGGTAAATTTGCGCTGATCCTGGCGATTGGACTGACGGTCTGCTGCCTCGGCGGTTGCCAGCCGCCGGACCCGAAACCGGGCCCGACAGTGCGAACAAAACTCCCGCTGTCCATCGGAGCCGACGGCAAACCGATCATCCGCGTACTGCTGACGCCGTCGGCGATCAGCTCGGCGGACCTGTCGGCCGGCAGAGGTTTTCAGATCGTCGCCGATCGAACTATGCGAATGCCCGGCCGCGCCGGAGCCGCGCCGGTCTCGTCAATCAGGCGAAGCGGCGGACTTTGGTTCGCCGGAACCGCATCGTTCAAAGCCCAGAGGCTTATCGTCGCACCAATCGACAAACGCAGCGGAAGATACGTCGGATTCGGCTCGAAGACCTACCGGGGAACGCTCCATCTGATCCCGAAAGGGCCCGGCGGATTCATCGTCATAAACTACGTGAATTTCGACGACTACCTGGCTGGAGTACTGGCCAGGGAATTGTTCGGCAGTTGGCATATCCAGGCGTATCGCAGCCTGGCCGTAGCGGCGCGAACGTTCGCACTGCACCACATGCTGCATAACAAGCGATCACGCGAATACGACGTGGACGACACCGTCTCATCGCAGGTTTACGGCGGCCTGGGCGCAGAGACCCAGAAGTCCAGACATGCAGTAGACTCAACCGCCGGATGGACGCTGACGGTCAAACTCGCCGGAAAGAACCGCATCTTCATGCCGCAGTACTCCTCGTGCTGCGGCGGATGGGTCAACGCAGCGATAGTCCTGCGCGACGCACCGCCGATCGCACCGCTGGCCGGCGGACAGAAAGACCTGCACTGCACGGCGAGCAAGCGATACCGCTGGGCTCCGGTCCGCGTTTCAAAAGCCGAACTGTTCGCCAGGATGTCGCAGTATCATCCCTCAGTGGCGGCGTTGGGTTCTATCTCCACGATACGAGTCGCCCAGCGGCTCACCCACGGCCGGCCCGTTTGGGTGGACATCATCGGTCCGGGTCGGAAATCAGTCCGGCTGCGAGCCGAGAAGATCCGCCTGGCGTTGATCTTCAGCAAGAGCCCGGCCGGCAAGAAACTCTACTCGATGAACTGCCAGATAGTCGATGTCGGAAACGCCATCGAGTTCAGGAACGGCCGCGGCTTCGGTCACGGCGTCGGAATGTGCCAGTACGGCCTGCAGGGCAAAGCTCTGGCCGGATGGGATGCGTCACGGATAATCAACTTCTACTATCCCGGCGCCGATATCGTAAAACTCTATTAACGGCTACTCATCGCAGACCAAGGGAGCGGATCAGTGGACAAAGTTCGTGTAGGCATTATCGGTACAGGCGGCATGGGTCTGGCCCACGGCAAGTACCTGTCAAAAGGTGAGATCCAGGGCGCCGAGTTGGCGGCGTTGTGCGACGCTAACGCCGCATCGCTGGCCGCGGCGGAGAAAAAACTCGGCGGCGATCTGAAAACATTCGACAGCTTCGAGGCGATGCTCACTTCGGGCTGCATCGACGCGGTTATTGTCGCCACGCCGCACTATCTCCATCCGGCCCTGGGCATCCAGGCCCTGGAAAGCGGGATGCACGTGCTCAGCGAGAAGCCGGCCGGCGTTTACACCGCGCAGGTCGAAGAGCTTAACGCAGCGGCGTCCAAGTCCGGCAAGATGTTCTCGATGATGTTCCAGCAGCGAACGATCGGCCTGCACAAGAAGCTCAAGGACCTGCTGGATTCCGGCGAACTGGGCGAGATAAAACGCAGCAATTGGATCATAACGAGTTGGTACCGCCCGCAGAGCTACTACGACGCCGGCGGATGGCGCGCAAGCTGGGCTGGCGAGGGCGGCGGCGTGCTGCTGAACCAGTGTCCACACCAGCTGGACATGTGGCAGTGGTTCTGCGGAATGCCCAAACGCGTCAGGGCGTTCTGCTCGTTCGGAAAGTATCACGATATCGAAGTCGAAGACGACGTCACGGCGTACGTGGAATACGAAAGCGGAGCTACCGGCACGTTCATCACGTCGACCGGCGAGGCGCCCGGCACGAACCGGTTCGAAGTGGCCGGCGATCGCGGCAAGATCATCATGGAGAACGACAAGCTGACGTTCTGGCGCACCCGCGTGCCGGAAAGACAGTTCAATGCGGAATTCACCGGCGGATTCGGCGAGCCGGAAGTCTGGAAGTGCGAAGTTCCCGCCGACGATAAAGGCGGCCAGCACGCAGAAGTAACCGCGGCCTGGATAAAGGCGATACTCGCCGACGACGCATCGCTGATGGTCATCGACGGAGCCGAAGGGATCAACAGCCTGACACTCAGCAACGCGATGCTGCTGAGCGCCTGGACCGACGACTGGGTCGATCTGCCGATAGATGCCGAGAAATACCACACGCTGCTCCAGGAGCGGATAGACTCATCGACCTACGTAAAAGACACCTCCAAGGCCAAGGTCATGGACGTCGAAGGAACTTTTTAGAAGAGCACACAAGCTCGCGGATAGCGATGAAACTTTTGGAAGAGCCAAGGACTAGCATACAATGTACCTCACAGGATTTGCGGACGAAGCGGCCGACAGTATCGACGAACAGATCAAGGCGACGCTCGAACTGGGCTGGTCGAACATCGAGGCGCGGAATATCGACGGAAAGAACATCCACGATATCACCGACGAACAGTTCGACGTGGTTTACGGCAAGCTGCAGGACGCCGGCGTATCAATAAATTGCTTCGGCTCGGCGGTCTCCAACTGGGCCAAGCAAATCACCGACCCGAGCGATTCGAGTATGGAGGAAGTCGCCCGGGCGATCCCGCGAATGCAGCGACTGGGCGCGAAGCTCATACGCATTATGAGTTATGCAGTGATCGAAGATCGCAGCCCGAACGATCAACTCGAAGAAGAACGGTTCAAACGCCTCCGCGAAATCCAGGCCAGATTCGCCGACGCGGGAATCACGCCGGTGCACGAAAACTGCATGAACTACGGCGGTATGGGCTGGCCTTACACGCTGAAACTGCTCGAAAACGTACCGGGCCTGAAGCTGGTGTTCGACACCGGCAATCCGGTCTTCCTGGCCGACCGCACGAAACCCAAGCCGTATCCCAGGCAGTCGGCATGGGAGTTTTACTCGCACGTCAAGGAGCACGTGGCGTACATTCACATCAAGGACTGCACCTGGAACCCGGAGATCGAGGACGCCGAATACACGTATCCCGGCGAGGGATCCGGCGACGTGAAGCGCATCGTCAAGGACCTCCTGGACGGCGGTCATGACGGCGGGATCTCGATCGAACCGCACCTGGCGGTAGTCTTCCACGACGATTCGGTAGGCTCATCCAACGAAGCCCGATACACCAGCTACGTCGAATACGGAAAGCGTCTGACAGCGTTGATCGAAGAGATCGGACACGCTGATAAGATCAATAATCAGTAATCAGTTGTCACTAGTCGTTCGTGACGATGAACGCGATGATCACAAGCGGGGTTGATCCTGCGTTTTTGATCCGGTGCGTGGCTCCGCCGCCGGTAACGATCAGATCGCCGCGTCCGACTCGCTCGTCCACGCCGTTGTCGTTAACGATGCCGATACCATCGGTGATGATGTAGTATTCGGTTTCTTTGGCGTGCGTATGATCGCCGATCGACGCCCCGGCCGGCAAGGTCATCTCGCCAAGGAAGCGGAGATTGGGGAGATCGTCGCACTCGACCATATGTTTGACAGTCACGTCGCCGAGTCCGTCTTTCATGAGTGACCGGACCTGGATTCGCATATCTTTCGGTTTAAAAATCA
>CAYMSH010000332.1:0-7233 GCA_964392945.1 uncultured Planctomycetaceae bacterium
CGGTATCGCCGTCCCAGTGCAGCGCATCGCCAGGCGTGATGAAGAAGTTGATCGGGTTCCCGCCGTTATATAGATTCGCCACATCGCCGCCATCCAGAACGCGGCTCCATATGCCTATTTCGTCCATTCCCCCGGTCCATCGCCTATCGGCCCCGTACCAATTGCCCAGGTTGAAGCCTTTGCTGTAAGTAATAGGCACATCGCCAGTCAGAGGCGTTGAGACCTCCAGAACTCCATTGACGTATATCTGAGCTTCGGTATTGCGATCGTACGTCAGAACAACGTGCGTCCAGTCCACACCGTTAGTGGCTATCGGAGTTATCGGCTCGAGTGCATTTCCATTGTCGCCGCCCTGGCCCTGGATCAGTGAGAGGATGTTACCGTCACCGCTTGTCCTGAGGTGTATGTCGCCGGCGGCCCAGGCCGCATCGTCCGTATAGAGTATTACGTCAATCTCCGTGCTTGCCTGACGCACCCAGACTGACAGCGACATCTCGTCCATGTCAGGAAGGACTCCAGGAGCGAAATCCACGCCGCTGTCTATCCCGTCAAAATCGAGGGATCCGCCCTGTATGCCGGGTTGCCACCAGCTGTCGACCGGAAGAGCGTCGAAGTTACTCAGCACGCCATCGTAGTTATAAACGCCGGCCGAATCAACGAGAGTCACCCCGGATGTCTCATCGAAATGCCAGAATGCGGCGATGTCGGTATTCAGGTCAGCCAGCCCCGCCGCTCCGGCGCCGCTGGTTAACGACAGAATCGCTGCAACAGTCAATACGATCGTAAATGAATTGCGTTTAGACATTGCGCTGTATCTCCAAGATTCGCCGGATATGCGCATACGAATCACATGCGCAGGGAAATCTACATGACAACATGCCTCGTGTGCTGCAAAACACTGCAGTTGCTCCGCGTACGACAGATGCGCCCACCACGACAGACCAAGCGCCGGTAGTCCACTAGAAAAGGGACGTCAAATACGACTTTGAACTCCAGTTGTGCCTGCTCCGTCTGGCTGGGCATTCACCTCAGAATGCCAACGCACCAGATTACTGAATTTGAACTCGACTAACCCAATAGAATATGCTGGAATCCCGCTTTCGTCAAGCATATGCTAAAATTGAATTGCTGTACACGACTGCATTTCCGCCACGAAATACAGCAACATCCAGGGCGGGAAGCAGTGGAACCCAGGCCGGTGCGGCTTGCGGTCTATCGGTGCATCTAATGTGTTCGGCTGTCATCACCCGCACTCGACGCTGCGGGATGCGAGAACCAAATATGACACATTGACGAAACCAGCATGTCGCAAATCCCGAAAAAGCCGAAAAATCGTTGACTATATAGTTGTCTGTCACTACACTTACCCACCCTCCGGGCTCGCATGTTCGTTTGAGCCCGACGAGATTCCCCCTAAAACACGTTGGAAAACTTTACTTAACGCGGAGAAGCAAGATGGCTAAACGGAAACCCAAATACGTATATTTCTTTGGCGGCGGAAAGAGCGAAGGCAAGGCTTCGATGAAGGAGCTGCTGGGCGGCAAGGGCGCGAACCTGGCTGAAATGTCCAGCCTCGGTCTGCCGGTGCCGGCGGGATTTACGATCACCACTGAAACCTGCGCCGCTTACTACGATCTCGGCCGCAAATACCCCGCCGAACTGGGACCCCAGATCGACGCGAACATCCGCAAGCTGGAAAAAGTAACCGGCAAGACCTTCGGCAAGGGCACAAACCCGCTGCTGGTCTCTGTGCGATCCGGCGCCGCGGTTTCGATGCCCGGCATGATGGACACCGTTTTGAATCTCGGTCTGAACGACGTAACGATCCAGGCGATGCTCGAAGGCGGCAACGAGCGTTTCGTTTGGGACTCCTACAGGCGTTTCATGCAGATGTTCGGCGATGTTGTGCTTGACATCGAGCACCACAGCTTCGAAGCGGCGCTGGACAAGGTCAAGAAGGACCGTGGCGCGGCCAACGACACCGACCTGTGCGTCGAAGGACTCAAAGACGTCGTCGCGGCGTACAAGAACGTATACAAGAAGGCCAAGAAGTCGTTCCCGCAGGATGCACGCGAGCAGCTCATGCTGGCCGCTGATGCGGTATTCAGCTCCTGGAACAACGCTCGCGCGATCAAGTACCGCCAGTTGAACGACATTCGCGGACTGCTCGGCACCGCGGTGAATATCCAGGAAATGGTATTCGGCAACATGGGCGACGACTGCGGAACAGGCGTAGCCTTCACCCGCGACCCGTCGACGGGAACCAACAAGTTCTACGGCGAATTCCTGATGAACGCTCAAGGCGAAGACGTTGTCGCCGGCATCCGAACTCCCGAACCGATCAGCCAGCTCCGCAAATACGACGCCAAGTGCTACAAGCAGCTGATGGGCATCCGCCAGACGCTCGAGCAGCACTACCGCGATATTCAGGACATCGAGTTCACGATCGAAAAGGGCACGCTGTTCATGCTCCAGACCCGCACCGGCAAGCGAACCGCCGCCGCCGCTGTCAAGATCGCCATCGACATGATGAAGGAAGGATTGATCACAGAGGAAGAAGCGATCTGCCGCGTAGATCCCAAGAGCCTCGATCAGCTCCTGCACCCGCAGTTTGACGGAAAAGCCGAAGCCGCCAGCAACATCCTGGCGACCGGCCTTCCCGCCAGCCCGGGCGCCGCAACCGGCCGCATCGTCTTCTCGGCCCACGAAGCCGAAGAATGGGACGACATGGGCATCCCGGTCATCCTCGTGCGAATCGAGACCAGCCCCGAAGACATCGGCGGAATGGACGTCGCAAAGGGCATCCTGACCGCTCGCGGCGGAATGACCTCCCACGCCGCAGTCGTAGCTCGCGGAATGGGCAAGTGCTGCGTAGCCGGAGCCGGCACGATCAGCATCAACTACAAGAAGAAGACCCTCAGCGTAGGCAAGACCACGCTGAAGGAAGGCGACTGGCTCAGCCTCAACGGCTCACTGGGCAGAGTATACGAAGGACAGCTTCCCACGGTTTCGCCGAAACTGACCGGACCGTTTAACCAGATCATGAAGCTGGCCGACAAGCACCGCGTCCTGGGCGTGCGAACGAACGCGGACACGCCGGCCGACACCGCAGTCGCCGTCAAGTTCGGAGCCGAAGGCATCGGACTTACGCGTACCGAGCACATGTTCTTCGAAGGCAACCGCATTATCTCGATGCGTAAGATGATCCTGGCCGAAGACGAAGCCGGACGCAAAGCCGCACTCAAGACGCTCCTGCCGCTGCAGCGTAAAGACTTCGTCGGAATCTTCAAGGCCCTCAAGGGCCGACCGGCGACGATCCGCTTCCTGGATCCCCCGCTGCACGAGTTTGTACCCCATGATAAGAAGGGCCAGGCCGAAATGGCCAAAGCCATGGGAGTATCTCCCAAGGTCATCAAGGACAAAGTCGAATCGCTGCACGAATTCAACCCCATGCTGGGACACCGCGGCTGCCGACTGGGCATCTACTACCCCGAAATCACCGCAATGCAGGCCCAGGCCGTTGTCGAAGCGGCATACGCCGTTAAGGGCGCACAGGCCGAAATCATGATCCCGCTGGTCGGAAACGTCGGCGAACTGGCCAACCAGAAAGCAATCGTCGTTGAAGTGATCGAAAAAGTCAAAGCCAAGATGGCCGCCAAGGGCAAGAAGAAAGCCCCGGCGATCAAGATCGGCACGATGATCGAAGTTCCGCGCGGCGCGTTGACGGCCGACGAAATCGCCGTCGAAGCCGAGTTCTTCTCATTCGGAACAAATGACCTGACGCAGATGGGCTGCGGATTCAGCCGCGACGACTCCGGCAAGTTCCTGGCCAAGTACGTTGAAGAAGGCATCTACGAAAACGATCCGTTCCAGACGCTCGATCGCAGCGGCGTAGGCGAACTGGTCCGAATCGCAGTCGAGAAGGGACGCAAGACCCGCCCCGACATCAAACTGGGCATCTGCGGCGAACACGGCGGCGATCCCAGCTCGATCGAATTCTGCCACAACGTAGGCCTGGACTACGTGTCATGCTCTCCTTACCGAGTACCGGTGGCGCGACTGGCCGCGGCACAGGCGCAGATCACTCACCCCAGAAAAGCCGCAAAGAAGAAAGCAGCAAAAAAGAAGACCGCCAGGAAGTCGAAAAAGAAGTAACACGGCGATCGAAATAGCAGAAACGAAAGAAAGCTCCCCGCAGCAATGCGGGGAGCTTTTCTTTTGCTCCGTCAAACCATTTACGGTTTGGCATGTTTTGTTCGTCGCGGACCGGCTTGGGAGATTGTTTTACTGGCGTCGAACGTCTTGCTCGTGCCCCAGTGGCCCGGGCCGAAATCGTTGTCTTTCCAGGTATGGTCTTCGCGGCGGCACTTGTTGAATCGCACTACGCTTTTTCCGGCGTTGCGGATCACGTTGTGCTCGATGAGCAAGCTCTTTGACCCCTGGTCCAGGAATATCCCGTCAGTAGGGGCTCCCACGGCGCCTTGGGCCCGTTTGATGTCGTGGATGTAGTTGGCTCGATAGACGCCGCCTTCCAGAATGCCGAGCGAATAGAGCCCACCGGCGTCGGCCAGGTCACGCATGACGTGATGGATGTCGTTTGCCTCGATTACGTTGTGATCGCTGTAGTTCGGAGCCCGGCCCCAGGTCCAGCCCAGATGCACGCCGGCGTAGCCGATGTCGGCGATCTCGTTGTGAACGATGCGATTATATCGGGCTTGTGCGACCCAGACGCCGACAGCCGACGGATGGACCAGGCTGCAGCCCTTGATTACGCTGTCGCTGACCTCGTTGTGCGACGACGCATCGGAAGACGGAGCCCGGCCGGCGACGGTGCGAACGTCCATGCCGATCAGGACGCCTCCGCCGCCGAGGTCCTCCATGCGGCAGTAGGCTATGAGGTTGCGGCTGCAGCGGCGTCCGAGCTTGATCGCATACGCTCCGCAATGTGCGATGCGGCAGTTTTCAAACGTTATGTTGTTCGCGTCGGTTAGTTCGATCGCCTGCCCGGCCAGCGGTGCGGCTTGAGAGTCGGTGTATCCCGGTGCGAACTTTTTCGGCCAGTCCGGATAGACCTTCAGCGCCTTGTCGGGCCAGTTCCTGGCTACGTCGTAGATTCCCATCGGGTACTGCGCGTGCTGAAACGAAAGCCCGCTGAACTTGATATGCTGGACTGATCGTTTGGCCTTTGCGTCGCCTGATATCACGACAAGGCGCGTAACGGCCGGTGCTATCATGTCCATCTTGTTGGGGTCTTCGCCCCGAGCGGCGAAGTACCGCAACTTGCCGCTGGCCTTATCGAGCGTCCATTCGCCGGGCGAATCGAGGGCCGCAGCGATGTTCTCGATCCGGTAGCGACATTTCAACGAGAAGAAGCCTATCGGATAGCGGCATGGGGTGTTGAAGTGCACGTCTCGTTTGACCAGATCGATCTTGCGGATCGTCTGCCAGGAGCACTCCCAACTGTGGAACGTTATGATCTCGGCGTTGCGGTAGTCGGACCACTGCTTGATGTCTCCGTCGCGGAATGAGAACCCGCAGAACCCGTCGGGCTGCTCGCGCCGAAGACGACTGGCTCCGCTGTATCCGCCGTAACGTTTCTTCGCCGGTACGGCGAATTTGCTCAGCGCCCCGGCGGTTGTCAGGTGTCCGGTATTCGGCGTGCGTGCTCGCGGCAGGCGGCGATCGCCGGCGAACAGTTGGCGGAAATACCACTTGCCAGCCTTCACGTCCGGCAGATCGACAACCCAGATATCGCCGCTTTCCTTCCGCCAACGATCTATCTTTCGACCTCCGCTGATGACAACATTTTGACCTTTCGCAGCTGCGTATGTCACGGGAGAGTCTTTCGTTCCCGAATCGATCGGCGCCAGCGTCAGCGGTTCGGATATGAAATATCGCCCCGGCCCGATCCGCACTGCAGAGCCCGAAGGGCGCCTGAGTTTTCGAATCGCATCGCGCGCCCGGGCGACAGTCGCAAACGGAGCATCCCTCGTCCCGGCCGCTTCGTCGCGGCCGTCAGCGGAGACAAAGAACTCACGCCCCATCGCCGCCAAAGCGGACAATGCGATCACCAGGATCAAGGCGCCAACCTTTACGCATTCAGAGAGAGTTGTATTCATGCGGGGGAGTATATGCCATAGGCGCCGCAGTCCGCAATTGTCTCGAGTCGTTGACAGGAGCCCCCGATCAGGCGGTATACTGACTAGCGACGGTTTGGAGACACTACTATGAAGGCGATTCATCGATTCACATGGGCTGCAGCCGTTCTTTTCGTATCGACGGCGCAACTGGCCGCCGCGCCGAAGAACATCGCTCCCCAGGCCAGCATCAGGGCCAATTCGCGACACAGCGCGACGTACGCCGCCCCGTTCGTAGCTGATGGAAAGATCCCCACACTCGGCGGATGCGACGGGGCCGGACGCGAATGGGCCGCAAGCGGCGCCAACCATCCCAACGGGGTGACGCTTACGTTCAAGTGGGCAAAACCGGTCGATATAGCTGAAGTAGTCTACTTCGGACGCAGCAGCTACGCGATCGAGGGTTTCAAGGACTACGAACTCTATCTCGATGCGGCGAGCAAGCCGGCGATCACAGGGAAGTTCAAGTGCGGCCACGGTCCCCAGCGGATCAAGCTGGCCGCGACGGCGCGAGCCAAGACCATGAGGCTGAAGTTCACCAGTTGGTACAAGAGCCTGAACCCGGGCGCCGCCGAAGTGCAGGTCTACTCGACCAGCCCGGGCGAAAAGGTGCTCGGCGCCTTCAAACCGCTGCCGGAGTTCAAGGTCTTCAACGGCTCGTCGCGTGCTGGAGTGATCCGCGCGGTTATGATCAAAGACTCACCCGAGTTGGCCGCGAGAGTGAAAGCCGGCAAGCTCGGCTTCGACAAGCTCGTCGTCGTCAAGCGTCACGAGATGAACCCGTCGCACGTTTACACCTACCACGCCGAAAGTTTCCGCGGCGGCGGCGGTCTGTACACATACAACGTCGCCGACGGGACACTCAAAGAACTCGTCGCCAGCCCCAAGGGCGAGATCATCGACGTAGACGTATCGTTCGACGGCAAGGAGATCCTGTTCAGTTGGAAGAAGTCCGGCAAGAGCCAGAGCCGCTACGGTCCGCAGGACTTCAATCTCGAAGGCACGTTCGGGGTCTACACTATAAACGCCGACGGGACGGGGCTGAAGAAACTCACCGACAAGAGCTCCAACAACTTCAACGCATGCTGGCTGCCGG
>CAYMSH010000333.1:0-7224 GCA_964392945.1 uncultured Planctomycetaceae bacterium
CGAATCAAGCTGAAACGGCTATACCCAAGGATTCAAAACTGACGGTACACTAGCGTCAGGCGGAGGTAGCGGGCTCTTGCCGGAGTTCTCATGTCGATTGTCCAGGTCGGTTTTGACTCCTTGGATCGCCATATCTTCTTCCAGGTCTTTCCAGTGGACGATACTTCGGCTTCGAGTTCGACCATGTAGCGGCTGTAGCTGTCGCGCCTGTTTTCTATGAGGATTCGCCTGATCACTTCGGATTTCTTCAGGGTGATCGTTACGTTGGGTTTGGGTTCTCTTTCGGTGCGGAACGCGTAGTCGCCGCGGTATCCATGAAGCTTTCCCTCTCCGGTCAGGAACGAAGGCAGCGGCCCGTAGCTGCCGTAGGCGCTGGACACTTTGTACGTGGCGTCTCTTGAGACCAGCTTGGTGCTCAGGTCGATCGGGTCGATCAGTTTCAGTCGCACCGAATGCCAGACTACTTGTGAGGAGTACGTCGCCAGGGCGAAGTTCCTGGAAGGCATGGACCATCTGGAATAGAGGGTTAGCGAAGACTGCTTGCCCGACCAGGAGACGAAGGGTTTCCCGTTCAATGCTGCGGTGATCTTGGCGTCGTCGCCGATGAGTCTTACACTGATGTTCAACGCGGCTTTCTGGCCTTCCTTGACTGGCGGATTCCTGTAGTCGCTGGTGACTGTGCTGGCGTTCGGCGAGGCGATGTTCTTGCGGTCAATATCGCTCAGTCCGCTATATCTTCCGTTCCAGCCGCCGACTACCAGCGAGGTGTACCCCGAGCCGACCGGGAGCAGGACGGCCGCTTCGGTGTCGTCTTCGATCGTGAACGTCATGGCCATATCGTAGCCGCCCATCGCGGTCTTCGGGATCGCTATAATCTGCCGGCTGGTTCGGTAGCACGCCAGGCCGTCTTTTCTGATAGTCCACCTGCCGTCGACGGTGTGCTTCTTCGGGTCGATCAGTTTCAGCACGTCGACCCACTGAGCTCTTGCCGGAACGCCGGAGGTCGTGATGCCGAGTTTGACCGCCTGGGTCTGGAGGCGTTTTATCGCCAGCCCGGCTCGCAGCGTGTTCATGTCCTTCTTCTCGTGAGTCTTGATGAACTGCGCGTAATACGCCGATGCGCGTTTGACTGCGGTGGTCCTAGCCGCGATGGTCTTGGCGTCGGCCAGCAGCTTCTCGTACCATTTTCCCAGGTCCATGCAGGCCGTATCGGAGGTCTTTTCAATCGGCTGGGCGGCCAGCGGAATGTAAGTTCGCAGGTAGTCGTCGGTGTCCTGGTCGATCAGCTTGGCCGCGCCCGCCGGATTGTCGAATGCAAGCAGTTCGAGCATCAGCAGTTGGCTCTTGGTCTCTGCGTCGCTCGGATCGGCGGTGAGTTTGTCCTGCAGGGTCTTGCGGCGTTTTATGAGCATTGTGCGAGCCGCGGCGGCCTTGAGTCCGGCGGATATCGCAGCGGCGCGGTCCCTGTCGTAGGTCCTGGCCAGCATCATCGCCATGCGGTAGTGGCTCGAGGCCTTTGCAGTGTTTCCCGCGGCGGTCTGGGCCTTTGCCGTGGCCACAAGTTGATCGATATAGACCCTGCCGGCCGCCGGTCGGGCCATTCCACGCGACTTGGCGTATTGGGCCTTGCGTATGTTCAATCGGAGCGTTTCCCATTCGACTCGTCGATCGGGCGCCGTCTTGACAAGCATTTCCACGCCCCGCAGGGCCGACTGGTATCCGACGGGGTCTTTGGCTCCGTAGACGGCGGCCTTTTGATAGAGCAGGATCTTCACGTCCGGTTCGTCGGCGAGCATTCCGCAGGCCTTGATGAACGCATTGGCCAGTTCGGCGTCGTCTTTGGTTGATGACGTGGCGGCGGCTTTCTTGACGCTGTCGGCGAACAGCGTATTGAATTTCTCCTCGGTCGTCTGCCCCGACGCGAAGGCGGCGAATAGCCCCAGCGTCAGAGACGTAACGAGAATCAAACGTTGATTCATTGCAATGCTCCTCTTGATTCGTATGTCGGCATGATACCAAGCTCGCCGACCGCTTGTCGAGTCGTTTGCCCTGGTGTGCTCTGCGGTGTTATTGTATTTGCGGTTATTTTCGGTATAGTCATGGCCATGCCCGGGGCCATGATTTAATATGGGCGGCGTATGGCGGGGCGGCCGGTACGGGCCGGGCGATGGATCTGACAGTGAACTCAAGCGACGTGCAATAACATGACCAGGTTAACATCACTACTAATCATTGTTCTAGTAATCACCTGCGCGGCTTCTCTGCTCGAGGCGCGGGACTATATTGTTTGCCCTGGCGATACGCTGTCGAATATCGCCCAGACTCAACTCGGCTCGGCCAGGCGATGGAAAGAGATCGCCGCACTGAACAATATGAGGGCGCCATACAGCCTTAAGATCGGACAGTTGTTGACCTTGCCCGATGATGGGATCAGGCCCGATCCGCCGCGTCGGCCTGAGGATCTGGTGATTCCCGTCGATCCGGGGCTCGCCGTCGAGGCGCCCGGGGCTCAGCCCAGCATACCCGGTGGGTTGCAGTTGCCTGGAAACCTGTTTGTCTGGGGCGTTGTCGCGCTGCTGGTGCTCTGGGCCTTCAGCTCGCTGTGCCTGTGGATCGGCTGCTGGTTTGCGCTTGTCGAGACCACTTTCCTGCGTTGCGTATGGCTGGCCTTGCTGCACGCCTGCCTGCTGATACTGTTCGTGGTGATGCTGGCGTTCATGTTCGGAATGCTGGTCAGCCAGGAGATGTCGCCGATCGTCTGGCCGCTGGCTGTCGGGGTCGTGGTGCTGATTTATCTCTCCGTGTCGGCGGCGATAACCAAGCGGGTGCTCGACTGCAAATGGCGCAGCGTTCTGACAGTCAGCGTGATGGCCAACCTGACTGCAGACCTGCTGGCCGCCGGGGTAATGCTGATCCTGTTGGCTATTTTCACCTGATCGGACCTACGGCAGTTCCGCGACTTTTTGAACATGAAGCGGAAAG
The DNA here is from genome assembly GCA_964392945.1 of uncultured Planctomycetaceae bacterium. Lineage (GTDB taxonomy): Bacteria > Planctomycetota > Phycisphaerae > SM23-33 > SM23-33 > BS750m-G57. The sequence continues at coordinate 2,983 of CAYMSH010000333.1, forward strand.
AGCTCCAACTCTATCCGCATGCTGAGGAGTTCGTTATTGAGCTTCTCGGCCTGTTTTTCGAGGCGATCGATCCCCGACTGCAGAGTCCTTATCTTTTGCAGGTAAACCTGCATGTCCCTTTGGACAGCCATGGATTCGTTATATTGATTTCCCACCGCCAGGAGTTGCTCGCTGATATTGGTTACCCGGGCTTGCGCCTTGTAGATCATGAACTGGGCGGTCTCTCCCGCGACGCTCTGTTCTTTCTTGGCCAACATAGTCGTCAGCGAGTTCTGCATGTCGGCTAGTTTCTTGTCGCCGCCATTGCCCAAGGCGCTGATTCCGGCCTTCAGCACCGCCGAACGCAGTTCAACTACGCTCGGATCGCCGGCGACGGCATGCTTGACTTCGAACGATGTCGCCAGTGTTTTGGCTTTCTCCTGATCCCTCAGACTCTCTAGGTCAGATTCCGCGCGGGCCTTCTGCAGCCGCAGCGACAGCAGTTCATTAGTCAGCATCGCCAGCGTGTTGTTCGTTGTTTTACCCTGGGCTTCCATTATCGGAACCGAACTGGCCCCGCGGATCTGCTCGATGGATTTTTGCTTGACGGATATACGACCATTCAATTCTTCGAGTCGGGTGACGAAGTTTTTCATCCTCTCGGCGAGCAGGTGTTTGTGCATCTGCGCCGCATGAAACACGATGGCGTCGGCTACTGCGTTTATGATATCCGGCCGCTCTTTCGTAGGGGCGGACTTCAGCGAGATGCGAATCAGATTCGTATCCCTGACGGCGGTTACCTGGAGGTCCTCCCGCAATTTGTGAATCGTTCCTTGCAGGTCGCCGGTGAAATACGAAGTCTTTCTGATCCTGTCTCGATTGCGTCCGTCTTCGGTCTTGTCGGCATTGATCGCGCGACGCAGGATGCCTGCGCCTCCGGCTATGTGAGCGTAACTCTCAGTCGTCGAGTTCAGCATCTCCAGGCTGTCGATATCCGTTGTGTCCACGCTGATATACGCCGAGGCCCAGTCGAATTCCTGGGCTCCCGCTCCCCCGGATGATCCGCCCATCTTGTTGCAGTGCAGATTCAGCCCGGCAAATACGACTGCGATAGATAACAATAGAGTGTTCGATACTGTTTTCATGACTGTTCTCCCGTAGTGAATTCTTGAACTGACACTGACTCTACCGCCCCGGTGGGCTGCTGTAAACCGAGATTCGTCAAAATGTCGCGACCTCGGTCCGTTCGAACGGATAGGCAACTTCTCGACACAGAGACTCAGAGGCTCAGAGAACGGCCAACGGAAAACCTTTCTTTGTTACGGCAACGGCAACAGAGATTCCCAGAGAAGCAGAGAACGGCAAATCAAACGCCTTTCGCCGTTCTCTGAGCCTCTGTGTCGCAATCCACATAGCGTGATCTCCTGCATGGCGCCGGGAAAACCAGTCGCACACACGGCCGCGGGGTGATAATTGTCTGGGTTGTTAGCGGCGGATGATTATACTATTGGTCCCTCGGGAAGGGGTATTCAAGGCGTTTCACCCGACGGCGACTACACCGATGCTATTTAACAGTTATACATTCTGGTCGTTCTTTGCTGTCGTGATACTGCTGTATCGCCTCATGCCGCACCGGTGTCAGAACTGGATGCTGCTGGCGGCCAGCTATGTCTTCTACGGCTGGTGGAACTGGCGGTTCCTGTCGCTGATCGCGATCGTGACGCTCATAAACTACGCAACGGCGCTCGGAGTGGTTTCTACGGATATCAAGCGGCGCCGCAAACTGTTTGTCGCTCTGTCGGTGTTCGTGAATCTGGGTATGCTCGGGGCGTTTAAGTACTTCAATTTCTTCGCGGCCGAGTTTGTCAGCCTGCTTGGGTCGGTCGGGCTTTCGGTTTCTTTGCCGTCGGTCAGTATCGTGCTGCCTGTCGGGATATCGTTCTACACGTTTCAGGCGATGAGCTACACGATCGATGTCTACCGCGGCGACACCGAGCCGACTCGCAACCTTCGCGATTTCGCGCTGTACGTGGCGTTCTTCCCGCAACTTGTCGCCGGCCCGATCGAGCGGTCCAGCCGCCTCTTGCCGCAAGTGGTTAATCCGCGAGTGCGTCGCTACGACGATTTCGCCGACGGGCTGTTCCTGGTGCTGATCGGCCTGTTCAAGAAGATCGTGATCGCCGACAACCTGGCGCTGATCGTCAACGGTATTTTCGCCGAGGATATGTCGAAGCTCTCCGGGGTTGACTGCCTGGTCGGCGTTTATGCGTTCGCGTTCCAGATATACGGCGATTTCTCGGGCTACTCGACTATCGCACGCGGCCTGGCCAAGTGGATGGGCTTCGACCTGATGACGAACTTCCGCATGCCGTATCTCGCGCGAACGCCGAGCGACTTCTGGCGGCGATGGCATATCAGCCTGTCCACCTGGCTGCGCGACTACCTGTACATTCCGATCGGCGGAAACCGCAGCGGCAGGTGGCGAACCAGCCGGAACCTGATGCTCACAATGCTGCTGGGCGGTCTGTGGCATGGAGCCGGGTGGACGTTTGTGACCTGGGGCCTGTTCCATGGGATGATACTCGTTGTGTACTACCAGTACTCCCGGTCCAGGCCCAAGCGACGGCCGAAAGGTTCGAGCCTGAAGACCGCCGCGTCGATCGCGGTGATGTTCCATATGGCGTGTCTGGGATGGCTGTTCTTCCGGGCTGAGTCCATGGCCCAGGCCTGGTCCATGATCGCCAAGATGGGCACGGACTTCAGCGTCAGCGAGTTTACGACGTACTGTTTCACGTCGATCCTGTTTTACGCCGGGCCGCTGATGTGCTTTGAGTTCTGGCTGGACCGAACCGGCGATCCGATGCGCCTGACGAAGGTCCACTGGTGCTTCCGGGCCGCGGCGTATAGTTATGCGGTTGTTATGATAATCCTGTTCCGTCCAATGGTGACCAGTGAATTCATCTACTTCCAGTTTTAGAACAGAATGGAAAGTGCTCGCAGCAGTCGCGGTAGTCGTGGCGATCTTCGAGTGCGGCGCTCGCATCGCGGCCAGCGGGCTGGACTACGATCGCGCGCACATCGCCAAATTCCCCGAGATTTCCAAAAGGCTCGACGAAAGCCCCGGTCCGCGAATACTGTTCCTTGGCAACTCGCTGATGCGTCACGGAGTGGTGCTCGACGAGGTGCGGGCCGAACTTCGCCGGCTAGGCGTCGAGCGCTTCACCGTCGAACGGGTCGTGCCGGTGGGGACCGACGTTACCGACTGGCTCTACATCTACAAGCGGTTCTTTATCAATTCGGATCGCACTCCGGATATCGTGGTCCTGGGCTTTGTCAGGCATCACACCGTGGACCTCAAGCCGCCCAAGCGCCTGCGAAGGCTCGGGAGACACTTCCTGGACCTTCGTGATGCGCCGGAATGCTTCGCTCACGACGTGCGGGGTTTCGACGATCAGGCCGCACTCCTCGCCAGCCGATACTGGGCTACCTTTGGCGATCAGTTGATCTATCGCGAAAGGACGCTCTATGCGTTGCTGCCGGGATTCCAGTCATCCGAGAAGAGGCTCAATCGCATCCTGACACGCAGGAAAGAAGCCGCCGCGGCCCGAAATTCGCGGCCGGCGCCGGAGCCCACGTTCGAGAGGCTCGATCGTCTGGCCGAACTGCTGAAGGACTCCGGAGCCGACGGTATATTCGCCGCCATGCCGCTACCGCACATCTGGGCCCCGTATCCGCAGGTGCAGAAAACCGTGGAATCCCGCGGCATGACCTATGTAGACGCGAGGAAGATTGACGGAGTCGGCCCCGACGATTTCCCCGACGGATACCACATGGGCGAAAATGCCAAGATCGTCTACAGCCGCTTCATCGCCGCCCGACTGGCCGAGCGTATTGCGGCCTCTGGAGCCCGGCCGGCCGATCGATAGGTCGCGTGAATCGCAAAACAGGCTTGTCGCCGGGCTGACAGGCGATACAATCTTTTCAACAGGCCCGATCCCGCGGGGCCTCACGCGCAACAGATAATCGTTGGGACAAGTGTAATGAAGACATACCAGGAAATTAACGATCGGATCGATTCGGGCACGGCTGTTGTGATGACGGCCGAAGAGATCATCGACTACGTTGACAGTAAGGGTCTGGAAGCCGCCGCCGACGAGGTCGACGTTGTGACGACCGCGACGTTCGGGCCTATGTGCTCCTCGGGCTGTACGCTGAACTTCGGGCACTCCAAGCCGAAGATCCGCATGTCCGAGGCGTGGGTCG
>CAYMSH010000334.1:0-7216 GCA_964392945.1 uncultured Planctomycetaceae bacterium
CGGTATCGCCGTCCCAGTGCAGCGCATCGCCAGGCGTGATGAAGAAGTTGATCGGATTCCCGCCGTTATATAGATTCCCCACGTCGCCGATATCGAGAACGCGGTTCCATATTCCCATTTCGTCCAGACCGCCGTTCAGCCAGCGGTAGTTTCCGGGCTCTTCCCACGAGCCGATATTGAATCCCTGGCTGAAGTTGACTGTGGTGTCGAGATCCAGAACCTTTGTGCCGTCCAGAACGCCGTCGAGGTATATCTTTGCTTCGTTATTGCGATCGTATGTCCAGACCACATGGGTCCAGGTAGTCCTGTCGGCCGGAAGCAGTCCCACAGAATCGAAGACGTCGGGATTGGCCTGGGCCGAGACCCATGCTCGGATATGCTGACCGTCAGTGCCCGGAATTCCAAAACGGACATTGCCCGCCGCAGCGGGACCCGGCGTACTGAGTATCGATTGATACGAGCCGACATCATTGCGCACCCAAACGGAAATCGACATTTGATCCATGTCCGGAAGCACACCCGGGGTAAAAGCGATGGTGTCATCGACGCCGTCAAACTCCAGGGAGCCGCCCAGTACGCCGCCCACCCACGACGGATCACTGGGAGGGCCAAAACCCTGCAGCACGCCGTCGTAGTTGTTTACGCCGGCCGAATCAACGAGAGTCACCCCGGATGTCTCATCGAAATGCCAGAATGCGGCGATGTCGGTATTCAGGTCAGCCAGCCCCGCCGCTCCGGCGCCGCTGGTTAACGACAGAATCGCTGCAACAGTCAATACGATCGTAAATGAATTGCGTTTAGACATAGCGATTGATCTCCGGGACTTCTATGGGTGCGCGCACACGAACTGTGTGCACAGGGGAACCGACGTGACAAACTGCCTTGTGTGCTGCAAAACACTACAGTCGCTCCGGCCACGATGCGGCGCGGCTGGCAAGGTATCGCAAACTTCCGACGGACTGCTAAACGTGAGGCGTCGTGTACGACGCTCGAGTCCTCTAATTGCCTGCTCCATACGGGCGGGGGTCGCGAAACTCTGCTACCACACCAGATTACTGAATTTGAACTACAACCTATGATATTGCAGAAACCGGAGTTCGTCAAGCAGAAACACGAGCCCAAATCGGACTTTTCCGAGTTTGAGCAAATATGGCTCGAATAATGGCGTTTATTGACGCCGCGGCATGCCGGTCAACATGCATTGGCTATAAGTCCGGGCCGATTCGCCGGTCGGCGGCGGGCCGATTTCGGCGTTTGGTGCGCCGTGGAAACAGTTGGGGTCATGACACAGGCAAAACGCCACGATGGCGACTATTACTGATGTCTTTACAACACCTTACGAGCCAGACTGACCACGAAACGGGGGTCGGGGCTGACGAAAAAGAGGTAATTGTCGCCGCCAATATGCTCCGGTAGTCAGCAAATCTCTTGCATGCGGCCGAAAGGCGGTTAATATCCAGCGTTCCACAACAACAACGAATGAGTATAATGGCTCGCTGCTGACAGATAGAAGCTAACCCTATGGAGAAACACAATGAACGTTCCGCTGTTGGATCTTAAAGCGCAATACGCCACGCTTCGCGACGAAATGATGGCCGCTACCAGAGATGTCATGGAGGCCCAGTGGTTTATCGGCGGCCCGAACGTGACGGCTATCGAAGAGGCGATCGCAGAATACAGCGATTGCGCCAAGGGTGTCGGCGTATCGAGCGGGACAGACGCCCTGCTGGCCAGCCTGATGGTCCTGGACATAGGACCGGGCGACGAGGTGATCACAACGCCGTTCACCTTCTTTGCAACGGTAGGCAGCATATCGCGCACCGGCGCCAAGCCGGTCTTCGTTGACATCGAGCCCGACACGTACAATATCGATCCGAGCAAGATCGAAGCTGCGATAACAGAGAACACCAAGGCGATCATCCCGGTCCACCTGTACGGACAGATGTGCGACATGGACCCGATCATGGCGATCGCCGAGAAGCACAACCTTTATGTAATCGAAGACGCCGCACAGTCGATCGGCTCGGTCTACAAGGGTCGCAAAGCCGGCTCGATCGGAACCACCGGCTGCTTCAGTTTCTTCCCGTCGAAGAACCTCGGCTGCAACGGCGACGGCGGAATGGTCGTAACCAACGACGACGCCCTGGCCGAGAAGATCGCAATGTTCAAGAACCACGGCATGCAGCCCAAGTACTTCCACAAGTTCATCGGCGGCAACTTCCGCCTGGACGCAATACAGGCCGCCGCCCTGCTGGTCAAACTGCCGCACCTGGAAGACTGGTCGGCCGGCAGGCGAGCGAACGCTGCTCAGTACAACGAACTTTTCGCCGACTGCGACGAAATCGGCACGCCGATCATCCGCGAAGAAAACGTGACGATCTTCAACCAGTACGTAATCCGCGTTCCCAAGCGCGACGAGTGCAAGCAGTTCCTGCTCGACGCCGGGATCGGATGCGACGTTTACTACCCCCTCTGCCTGCACCAGCAGGAATGCTTCGCCGAACTGGGATACAAAGACGGCGACTTCCCCGTCAGCGAACAGGCGTCCAAGGAAGTGATCGCCCTGCCGATCTACTCGGAACTCACAAGCGAGCAGATTCAATACGTGGCCGGCAAGGTCAAGGAGTTCATCGCCGGATAGAACCCAAACGGAGATATTATGAATATGATTCGCCCCACGCGAAGAGGCTTTCTCAAAGCCGCCGGACTCGGTATCGCCGCAATGGCGCTGCGCCCGACGGCATCGGCTGCGGCGAAAGCCGACGGAACTGGAAAACTCCCTAACCTTATATTCATAATGGCCGACGATCTGGGTTACGGCGATCTCGGCTGCTACGGCCAGAAGCTGATCCAGACCCCGGAACTCGACAAGATGTGCGCCGCGGGCCTGAAGCTCACGCGATTTCACGCGGGCTTCCCGGTCTGCCTGCCGTCTCGATGCACGCTGATGACCGGGCTTCACACCGGACACTGCCGCACCAACAAGAACGGCGGCGGCGGGAAGCATCCGATGCTGAAGACCGAGGACACCACTGTAGCTACGGTTCTGAAAACCGCTGGTTATACAACCGCGATGGTCGGCAAATGGTCCCTCGGCGATGATTTTGTAGGCTGCGTCAAGAAACACCAGGACAAAGACGGAAGCGGCGCGATTTACAAGCACGGATGGGACTACTACTACGGCGAGCCCAATCAAACCTACTGCCACAGGTACTACCCCAACGAGCTGTACAGTTACGATCGGATCGGCCTGGTCGGCAAGAAGACCGACGGCGATCGGCTCGACGTTGTCCCCCTGCCGGGAAACTCCAAGAAACGTACGCACTACACCCACGATCTGCTGACGACCAAGTGCCTGGAGTTCATTGACGCGGCGAAGGACAAACCGTTCTTCCTCTACGTACCGTACACGATCCCGCACGCCGACTACGACGTGCCTGAAATCGAACCGTACGCCAAAGCCGCCGACTAGTCAAAGAAAGAGAAGGCCCTCGCCTCTATGATCACGCGTATGGACCGTGGCATTGGGCGGATCCTCAAACGCCTGGCCAAACATGGGATCGAAAAGAACACGCTGGTGATCTTCACCAGCGACAACGGGCCGAACAAGTTCCCGCGATTCAACTCCAGCGGCGGACTGAAAGGCGGCAAGCGCAACTTCACGCTCGGCGGGCTGCGCGTACCGGGCATCGCCTACTGGCCAGGGGCGATCAAAGCCGGGACGAGCAGCGATCACCTGTCTGCGTTCTGGGACATCATGCCGACGTTCGCCGAATTAGGCGGCGTCAAACCGCCGGCGCCGATCGACGGGATATCAATGGTCCCGACACTACTGGGCCAAGGCCAGCAGAAAAAGCACAACTACCTGTACTTCGGAGCCGGCAGGAATCGGCTCATCATTCGCAACGAACACGAAAAACGCACCGAGGCCGATATCCTCAAAGAGGCCGTCACGGACGTTGTCGTACCGAAATTCCCCGCCAAATAAGGAAACTTAGAACAATGAAAAACTTCACGATTTGCCTGTGCGCCGTCGCATGCCTTATCGCCCCGTCTGTCGCCGGAGCCGCAGCGAAAGCAAACCCGGTATTCAGCGACAACATGGTCCTGCAGCGAGGGACCAGCGTCCCGGTCTGGGGAACCGCCGACGCCGGCGAAGAAGTAACAGTGAAGTTCGCCGGCCAGACCAAGACCGCCAAAGCCGGCGACGACGGCAAGTGGAGCCTCAAGCTCGACGCGATGAAGGCCAGCGCCAAGGCCCAGACAATGACGATCGGAGCCGCGACGTTCAAAGACGTTCTTGTAGGCGACGTGTGGGTCGGCTCGGGCCAGTCGAACATGGCCGGCGGGGCCGGCGGATACGCACGCCGCGACGCAGGCCTGAAGAAGATCATCGAAGCGGCTCCGTATCCGCTGCTGCGCCTCTGTCGCGGAAACAGGCCCGGATGGAAACCAGCCGACGCAAAGAACGCACAAGGCTTCTCGGCGCTGCTGCTGAGTTTCGGAGCCCCGCTGCAGAAGGAACTCGGCGTACCTGTCGGCCTGATCGTGGGAGCCGTCGGCGGAACGCCGTCGGGCCGCTGGCTCAGCCCCGAAGCGTTCGAGGCCGACGCCGCCTGCCGGGCCGCAGCCAAAGCACACAACGCAACGAATAACTCAGAAGCGGCGATGAAGAAGTACGATCAAGCGTTGGAGAAATGGAAGATCGCCGCCGCGGCGGCCAAAGCCGCCAAGAAACGCGCCCCCCGACGACCCAGGGCTCCTCAACAGGCCAAGGCCAGAGGCGACCTGTTCATCGCTCACATCCGCCCGATCATCCCGTACGCGATTCGCGGAGTCCTCTGGGACCAGGGCGAATCGAGAACCCAGATCGCCGGCGTGGACCAGTTCACCGTAATGGGCGCCCTGATCCGCGGCTGGCGGACCGAATGGAAGCAGGACTTCCCGTTCATCTACGTCCAGAAGCCAAGCGGCGGCGGATGCGCCTGGGACAAGGAAGACAATCCCGTAACCCACCAGGCCAGCGACTACAGCGCCAACCTGCCCACATCGCTCAAGAACGACGGAGAATACCGCTGGCTGCACGTTCGGATAATGCAGCACGCCAACACGTTCATGGCCATCAGCAGCGATCTGGGACGCGGGGTTCACCCGATGAACAAGTCAGGCTACGGTCTGCGGGCCTGCCGCGTAGCCCTAGGCGCGGCGTACAAGAAGGACGTGGAGTACTACGGACCGCTGTACGATTCGCACAAGATCGAAGGCGCCGCGATTCGAGTGTCGTTCACGCACGTGGGCAAGGGCCTGGCGTTCAAAGGCGGCGACAAGCTCACAGGCTTCCAGATCGCAGGCGACGACGGAAAGTTCGAATGGGCCGACGCGAAGATCGACGGCAAGACCGTCGTCCTGACGTGCAAGACAATCGCCAAGCCGACGGCCGTGAGATACGCATGGGCCAGGCATCGACCATGGGCCAACCTGTTTAACAAAGACGGACTTCCCGCAATAGCTTTCGAAACCAAAAAGTAAGGACCGCCGCTTTGAGACGCCTGAATCTGATATTCACGCTGCTGACGCTCGCCTGCCTGGGATCCGTTGCATGCGCGCAGATCGTGATCCCGCCGGACCTGCTGAAGAAGAAAGCCGAAGCCCGGAAGCCCAAGCCCATAAAGCCGACTAGCAAACCCGCCGGAGCCAGACCGGACCTGCAGCGAATGGTCATCGACTTCCGCCGGGCCGCCGGCGATGCGGCCAAACGCCAGGCCGCGGCAGGCAAACTGCTGGGAGCCGGACCAAGAGGCGCAGAACTTCTGCGCAGCATCATCAGAGCCGAACTGCCCCGACGAACCGCCAGCTACAAGAAGGCGTTCTACAGCGCCGCCCGCAGCTCCGGATCGGCGAAGTATCGCGCGGCCGGCGAGGCGAAGGTCAAGCAGTGGCGAGCGCAGTTCAAGTCGACTGGTGCGATCACGAAGGAGTCGCTGAGAGCTAAAGCCGGTCCCGCGATGGACGCCCTGCTGGCGGCTCTGGTCCCAAAACGCGACGAACTGCTGGACAACAGCACATCACTGACCGCCCGGCGTGAGGAGCTTCTAGCTTTGGAATCGATCGAAGCCCGGTGCGCTGCGGCGCTGGAACTCGGAGCGGCAAGCTCGAAACTCACCGACGATCTGAAGCAGCAAGAGACGCTGCTGAGCCTGCTGGGCGCCCCGATGAGCGAGGCCAACCGCAAGATTATCGAAGAGGCCCTCAGGCAGTTCGGCAAGCTGGAGTTCGAGGAGTGGCACGGAGTGGCGTATCTCAACGTGGTCCGCACGCTGCTGGGTTTGCGGCCGATGAAGATCGACCTGAAACTCTCGGCCGCCGGGCGGGACCACTCAAAGGACATGTACGAGAAGAAGTTCTTCTCGCACACCTCGCCAGTCAGCGGCAAGAAGTCGCCGTGGGACCGAGCGGCCAGACAGGGCGCCAGAGCCCGCGGCGAATGCATCGCAGCCGGCGTGTCGTCAGGTCCGCGATCGATCAGAATGTGGTTCTTCAGCCCGGGCCATCACAAGATCATCATGTCCGGCGCCTCCCGCGTCGGACTCGGCGGCTACAAGCGCCGATGGACCCTCATGACCGGTTGACCGGTTGGCCGCGCGGACCAACGCGGATCGCCCGCACACATGCATCGCGCATGTTCCACGTGGAACATTTTTGCTACCCTTCATCATCCACTTGTTCACAATAGGTTCACACCTCTGCGGCTGACCAATCTTGTGTGCGATAAGTCGTACCACTTTTCCCGACCAAGTGTGGCGGCAAGTACATTCTTGCGCAACATACTGATTGACCAGATGTTAGTTCGAACTGGATTTGGGCCTCCGCCCCGGTGACGCCGCCCTGGCCTCCAGCAGTCGGGGCGAATTGGACGTTCACACCCACCAGCCCTGCGTACCTGCCCGACCGTCACCGCCAATTTCAGCCCATAATACCTAATCCTGAATTCTCCCAGTATTCTAGTTGGGTGTCCCCCGATCTCCGTCCGTCCCCCGCCGTTGCCTGTCACCTGCTCTCCTGCTCTCCCTCTCTCCTATCTCGCGCAGCGCGGGTGTCCCCCGAACTAAATAAACGCGGAATAGCAACCCCGCACTCCGCTCCGAAAACGCTATTTATTATTTTAAGGGCCCGTCGATTTAGTTAGCACAGGTTTTGCATGAGGGACGAGACGGCG
>CAYMSH010000335.1:0-7180 GCA_964392945.1 uncultured Planctomycetaceae bacterium
CCAGAGCGGCGATGAGTTCCGGAGCCTTTCTTTCGTCGCTGATGTGTTCCAGGGCGGCGGCCATCCGCCTCTCGATGCTCGGTCGGTTGAAAACCCTCGACGCATCCATCAGCGCATCCACGTCGTACCCTCCGATCGCCTTGGACCAGTCGCCGTCTTTGGGACGTTTTCTGGGCTCGCTCAGATTGGCGATGAAAGCTTCATAGACCCCCACCTGTTTCTTGTCGAGCTTCGCCAGCGAGGCAATAAGGCGGATCGGAACGCCGAATCCCTTCTTATTGTAATCGCTGGGCTGCTTGGGGAGTTTGGGTTTCTTGATGTGAGTTCTGGCCAGTCGGCCCAGTACGGCGGCGTCTTTGGCGTCGAGCATCCTTGTGAACGTGTCGCCTGTTTTGTCTGACGGCGCGTCCCATCGGAGGCGTTTGACTATTACGTTGAGTAGGGCGTCCTTTCCGGCCGGATCGTTCCGCATCAGGAGACACTTTGCGGCGGTGAAGACGGCTGTCGGATCCTTTAACTCACAGGCTTCGACAAGCAGTTGGCGGCTTTCTTTCGTCTTGAGGAAGCCCAGCGGCATGATTCCGGATACGATGACCTTACTGTAGAGCTTGCCGCCTTTGATTCTCTCAATCAGACGGCGCGCCCCTTCCGTGGCCAGTTTCGGATCGCGTGCGATTATTCTGTAGACTCCCCAGTAGTACTTGTCTGTTCCCGCCGGCGCTTCCCACGAGTAATCAGTTCCGGGAGGGTTGCCGCTTTTTGGGAACCAATCCTTGACTATATAACAGTACATTATTTCAGCATACCAATCGATATGCTGATAGAAGTCGGCGGTTAATGCCGCGATTGCGTCCTTGTCGCTGCGACGGGCCAGTTCGGCAAGGATATCCCGAGGGACCTCCCAGAAGTACTCATTCGATTTCTTGGTGTTTATGTTTGCCCATGTTCGGGCCAGGCTCTTGGCCATATCCGCCGACGGGACGTCCTTGAATTCGTCCGGATCGTATTTGTACTTGCCGTCGTCCACGCCGGAGAATGAGACGAAATGTTGCCCCATGCCCTTGTCAATGGCGTATTTGCGCAGTTCGTCAGAGGCTTCATTTCCCTCCAGGATCATTAGAAGTACGCCCTCCATGCAGTTGCTCTGTCGTTGCTCGAAATCATAAGGGGTCTCCAGCTTGGGGCGCCGTTTTGTGGGTTTGTCGGCAAACGCCTTGATTTCGGCGATGACTTTCGGATCTTCGCTGGACTTGAATACCTCGGCGAACGCATACCGCAACCGATAGCCTCCCTTGCTGGCGATCGTAAGGGCGCCGGCCTGATCGAGCGTCTTGTACCGCACCCGGAACATTGCTTCCTCAACAGACCAGAACCTCGCCCTTATGTCTTCGAATTCCATCCACGCTGTCCATATCTTCTGTTGCTTGGCCCTGGTTTTAGCTTCCGCTGGCGTATTCGAATCGTCATTGCCAAAGAGTTTCCTGTGTATGTCCCCGACGTCGGGGCGATTATCGTATGGGAATTCGGGGTCCCAGCCCCTGTAACCTTTCAGTTTTGGGGGCATGGTCTTGCGATGGGTCGCCACATTCTTCCAGACATCGGCCAGGAGTTTCGTTAGACCAACCAGAGCTCGGTCGCACTGTCCGATGTTGCTGGTGAGCACCCACCGCAGTTTTCTGAGCCGGACTGTCTTGTCATAGCTCAGAGACTTGTCTTGCAACGTTTCGACGCATGCGGCGATCGCCTGCTTGCGGTACTTCACCGCCATCGCATCCTGGCCGGCGTCGTCGCACATCCAGGCGCACATCAGCGACATGTCCAGTATCGCCTGAGGTAAGAAGGTTTGAAGTTTCAGGCATTGCTCAGCCAGGACAAACCGTTCGACCGGATATAACCGTTTGCCGGAGTACAGATCCTTCCTCTTGGCGAGCATTGTCCTGATGGCCTTGACTTGCTCGGCGTTGGGGAGATCAAGTTTGGAGTCCTTGTAATACTTGTTGGCCTCGCAGTCCTTGATCTTGAAGACGGTCAATTCGCCGGCGTAGTGGCAGTGCGGACAGTCGAAGACCGAGTCGGCTACCGCGTTCCAGTAGGTTACGGTCCTGCCCTCATCGGCCCCGGAGGGAGTCATGTGACTCATTTGGGTCAAAGACATGAATTGAGTGTTGCAGATAGGGCAGGTCAACCTGGCCGGCTTTGTGTCCGGCGAACCAGTCGCATATCCGGAGACCAGCGACATCACGCAGACGAGAATACAGGTTCGTTTCATGATCATCCCCTTCTGTCCGTCGAGTTACCCCGCAGTTCTGCGCCAGGGGCGAGGTCGTTTTGCGATGATGGTATTGTTTCAATAGTACTTGCGCATGTCAAGAAGCGACTGTTGCTATCGGTCCGGGGTTAGTATAATCAGGGTGTATTTAGTGAAGGGGTTTAAATGCGTAAAGCGGTCTGGGTTATCGCGGTTGTTCTGGCCGGAGCATTCGGCGGTTATCTCGCCGCCGGCTACGGCAATCACGCGCGGGTCGGCGGCTGGCAGGAGAGTCATCTCGAACATATAGAGCAGCAACTGTCGGCCCTGAAGGTTCAACTTCGCAAGTTCAAAGAAACCCATCGTCGGTATCCCAGCACTGAAGAGGGCCTAGGCGTGCTGGACAATTTTGCTGCCCGGATGAAGGTTGTCATGTTCAGATTCCCGGCCGTTGAGCGGGAAGATGATCTCTACCATTTCAGTGCCCTGGGATACGATCGATCACGCGGTTTCTGGCATATGAATCAGGAAAGGGTGAGGGAGTATCGCTGGGAGCAGGGGCATTTGCCGCGAACGATAACCGAAATGAAGGAGGCCTTAGGCGCCTCAGATCAGGCGTTGTACTCGACGGAGCCTGAGTCCGGAGTGCTGGAAACGGCGGAGCGGGAACTGGCGATCGGACATGACGACACGGTCTTTCTGATAGGCTCCGCCGGCGTGCTGACGCCCTGGCAGGTTCCGTATGTATATGAAAATCGCACTGGCGCGACAAAGGCGGCCTTTGCTGACTCGCCGGTCGACGATTACCTCGCAGATCGATACTCGATCAAGATCGACGAAGGCGTGTACGTCTGGTCTGTCGGCGCCATACAATACGCCGAGGAATCTCACGAACTCTGGCTCAAGAGCTTCATGATTCGCTGCGGCGGGGCGGGGCTGATCGGACTTGCTCTTGTCTTGATCTTGTGGCTGATGCGCGGCCTGGGCAAAGCGCCGTTGGCGATGGGGTTGATGATATCAGCGTTGGCTGGCGCTGCATCAACTGGGGTTCAGCGGACCATGTGCTATGTCATGCTCCCGGTTTTCAGTCGCCGGGACCCGGCGATGATCTCCCGTCGCGTCGAACTGCTCGACAAATATCGCGCCGCCGGGGTCATCAGTGACGAGACGTACGACAAGAGCCTGGAGTCGATGGGGCTGAAGCCGGACCAGCAACCCGCGACTCGACCCGACGAGGAAGAATAGAACCCCGACGTCTGCCGTTCTCTGTCTCTCGGCCGTTCTCTGAGCCTCTGTGTCTCTGTGTCGCATTTCTTGTCTCGATTTGGCGCTGAAATGTTTGAACGCACCGGGACTATCTGAGATACTTACCGTTCCATTGCGTTAACCCGTTAGGGCGATAAACAACCCGACTGGAGAATATGTGAATATGGATGCACGAACGTTTAACAGACGCGGTTTCCTCAAGGCCGCCGGTGTCGGTGTCGCTGCTATGGCTCTGCCTGGATCTCGCGCGTTGGCGGCGAAGGCCGCGGCGAGCGACAATCGGCCTAATATCGTCCTGATACTGGCTGACGATATGGGCTGGTCGGATCTCGGTTGCTACGGCAGCGAGATCAAGACGCCTCATCTCGATCGCCTGGCCAAGGGCGGCGTGCGGTTCACGCAATTCTACAATACCGCCAAATGCTTCCCGTCGCGGGCTTGTCTGCTTACCGGCGTGTACGCTCAGCAGTGCGGGATGTCTCGCGGGTTCAAAGCGATAACCAACGCCGTTACGCTTGGTGAGGTGCTGCGCTCTGCGGGGTACCGCACGCTGATGACCGGCAAGCATCACTGTCATGAAAACCCGTACGATCGCGGGTTCGATCGCTACTTCGGCCTGCGCGACGGGGCGTGCAACTTCTTTAATCCCGGCAAGCAGCGCCAAGGCGAAGCGAAGCCCGCGCAGAAACGCCCCAACCGGGCATGGTGCATCGACGACAAAACCTACCAGCCGTACTCCCCGCCGGAGAAGGATTTCTATACGACAGACTACTTCGCCAAGTACGCGATCGGGTATCTCGATCAGTACGCCAAAGAGACCAAACCGTTCTTCCTGTACATGGCGTTTAACGCCCCGCACGATCCGATGATGGCCTGGCCGGAAGATATCGCCAAGTACCAGGGCAAGTATCTCGTCGGATACGAGAAGATCCGCAAGGCGCGATACAAACGCATGCTCGACATGGGCCTGATCGATCAGAAAACCTACGCGCTGTCGCCCCGCGAGCAGAAAAGCTGGGACGCTCTCAGCGACGAACAGAAGAAAACCGAAGATCGCCGAATGGCGGTTTACGCGGCGATGATAGATCGGATGGACCAGAACATCGGCAAGGTGCTGGCCAAGATCGAGGAGATCGGTAAGAGCGAAAATACGCTGGTTATGTTCTGCAGCGACAACGGCGGATCGGCCGAGGTCGTGCGGATCGGCAAGGGCGAGATCGGCAATGTCGATCGCTGGAGTTCGGTCAAGAGCGCCTGGGCCAACGTCTCGAACTCCCCGTTCCGCAAGTTCAAGAACTACAGCCACGAAGGCGGAATCTGCACGTCGATGATCGCCAACTGGCCCAAGGGGATTAAGAACCCCGGTAGAATCAGCGGTCGGGTGGGGCATTTTATCGACTTCATGGCCACTTTCGCCGAGATCGGCAAGGCCAAGTATCCCACGGAATTCAACGGCCAGAAGATCACGCCGCTGGAAGGCGAGAGCATGTTGGCGGCACTGCAGGACAAGAACGCCGATCGCGAAAAACCGCTGTTCTGGCAATGGTCCCGCGGCAAGGCCGTGCGTAAGGGCAAGTGGAAACTGGTTTGTTGGGGCTCGAGAAAACAGCCCAGGGCGAAAACCAAGACGAAGAAGAAAGGCTCCAGAGGTTCCGGCGCCCCGGCGTGGGAGTTGTACGACATGGAAGCCGACCGCACGGAACTGAACGATCTGTCGGGCAAGCATCCCGACGTTGTCAAGGAACTGGCCGGCCTGCACGCCGAATGGGTCGCCAAGTGCAGCAAGAAGCCTTAACGGCGTGGCAATTGGCAATTGGCAACTGGCAATTGGCGACGGCGAAAACCTACACAGCCCTTGCCGTTTTGTTATTGCTGGTCACTGACTTACTGGAGCAAGAATGAGAGTTTGTGTTACGAGAATTGCGGTTGCGTGTTTGCTGGTTCTGGCGACCGGCTCGATGCTGCACGCCGCCCCCAAAAAGGCGGTGCACAAAGTCGATCCGATAACCCGGATGAACAATCGTACGCCGGAGCAGTTGATGGATCTTACCGTCAAGACCCTGGCGTTTGTCGAGAAGGTCCGCAAGAGCCCGGTTCTGGCCGGACAGGTCGCCGCCATGCAGAAACGTCTGGCCGCCGACAAGAGCGACAAGGCGTTCATGACTCAACTTGCTGCGCTGCGCAGGCGGATAATCCTGTCGCATCCGTCGCTGGATTTCGAAACGCTGCTGATCAACAAGCGTCCTCCGACTATGTACAACCACGCACAGGAGCAGTATGTCGGCAGGCACAGCCGCGCCGGCGATGGGCTGGTCCTGTTGGAAAACTGGAAGAACGCGCCGAGGGAAACCGTCCTCCTGGCCGGCAAGCTTCCGCGCGGGTCGGTAATGCATCCGGACCTGTCGTTCGACGCCAAACGCGTACTGTTTTCGTACTGCGATCACACCGACAACCGCCGCGAGTTCCGCCAGCATTTCATCTACGAGATCGGTATCGACGGCAAGGGCCTGCATCGCGTCACGGGCAACAAGAACGACAAGCTCGAGCGCGCCGAAGGCCGCCGCAGCGTGCTGATCGAAGACTTCGATCCGTGCTACCTGCCCGACGGCGGATTTGCGTTTATCTCCACGCGATGCCAAAGCTACGGCCGCTGTCACGGTGGGCGCTACACGCCTTCTTATATGTTGTACCGCGGGAATCTTGACGGCAGCGGAATCAAGCAGCTTTCGTTCGGCGAGGCCAACGAGTGGGACCCCAGCGTAATGGCCGACGGGCGGATCATCTACACGCGATGGGACTATATCGATCGCGACCCAACGCCGTTCCAGTCGCTCTGGGTGACGAAGCCCGACGGAACCGCCACGGCGCTTTATTACGGTAATTACACGGGAAATCCGCACATGACGGCCGAGCCGCGGAGCATTCCCGGTTCGAAAAAGGTCATGAGCCTGGCCGTGGCGCACCATTCGTATTCGTCCGGTTCGGTCATTCTCGTCGATCGCAGCAAGGGCGACGAGGGCCTCAAGCCGCTGGTCCGCATCACGCCCGAGGTGAGATTCCCCGAGACCGAGAACAGCCGCGATCCCGGCTCGTACACCAACCCCTGGCCGCTGAGCGAAGACCTGTTCTTGGTCTCGTACATGCCCGATCGCCTGGCGTATCAATACTGGATCGAGAAGAATCGCCCCGACAAGACCGACTTTCAGCGGCCTAACGCCTATGCGATCTACCTGATCGACACGCTCGGCGGGCGTGAGCTGATCTACCGCGACAAGAACATGTCGTCTGTGGCTCCGATCCCGGTCCGGGCTCGCAAGACCCCGCCTGTGCTGCCGTCGTTCATCAACACTCCCGAGGCTCGCGCCTCCAAGACCGGCGTGTGCTACGTTCAGGACGTTTACCAGAGCACGGCGAACATCCCGGCTGGCGAGATCAAGTCGCTCCGCGTCAACCAGATATTCGGCCAGCCCGTGGCCCGTCCGCAAAGACGCGGCAAGGACGGTGAACTTCTGGCCAAGAAGGTGCTCGGCACGGTCCCGGTCAACGCAAACGGATCGGCGGCCTTTCGCGTACCGGCCGGCATCCCGCTGCAACTGCAGGCCCTCGATAAGAACGGAATGTGCGTGATGAACATGCGATCGTTCATCTACCTGCATCCCGGCGAGA
>CAYMSH010000336.1:0-7081 GCA_964392945.1 uncultured Planctomycetaceae bacterium
CCCTGGACGATGTCGGGCAGGGCGTCGGCGCGTTTGAACTCGGCGATGACCGATGCGGTGTACTGCTCGACCTTCTTTTCCAGATCGTCGAAGGACAGCTTCGCCCAGACGGCCGGCTTGGTCTGGTGGCCCGGGTCGGCCCATGTGTCGGAGTAGTGGAAGTTCAGCAGCAGTTTGCAGCCGGCGGCTTTTATGCGTTTGGCCAGGGTCAGCGTGTACGGAAGATCGTTGATCACCGCGTTCTTGCCGCCGGGATTCACGAAGAGCCTCAGGCGGAAGCAGTTGGCGCCTTTGGCCTTGAGGATCTCCAGGAAGTCTTTCCGCTTTCCGGCGTCTTTGAACGCCCCGCCGAGCTTTTCGATTCTGGTGAGCATGGAGATGTCGCCGCCGGCGAGGAATTCGCGTGGTTTTTCAGCGCGGGTCGGGCTGCAGGCGGCGCAAACGAAAACGGCCGCTGCGAGCAACGACCGTTTCGCTAAGTTGTCGCCCTGGTTCATGGACTCAGGATAATCCGATGATCCGGGGCGTGCAACCTTCTTCAGTCTCTACCCGCCTTTCGTCTCAGCCTCAGCAACAGAGGCAGCCCCGCGGCCAGCAAGATCAGTGTCGCTGGTTCGGGAATCAGCGGCGGCTGACCCCAGGAATCGTAGTCGGGCAGATCCTTGTTGATGTTGATGTGATTCGTGGACGTCGCCAGAGCCATTCCTATCGGATCGGCCGGCGCCAGACCTGTCGTGCTCAGGAACGTCGCCATGGGAAACGCCATGTCCACGAAGAAGTCCTCGTCGCCGTCGAATTCCGATCCGTCTACGGCCGTGGCGCTGCCGAATCGCGACCAGGTCGAAAGCGGCGATACGCCGTTGTGAGGTGTGCCGCCGAGGACTACCGGGTTCCACGGATTTGCGGTCGTAGGCCCGCCGGAGACCGCCGGGATCAGTTCGACCTGAGAATCGCTGTTGTTGTCCAGCGATATCGCCCAGTCGATTTCATCATCGTCGTCGGTGTTGAGGAATACCGTCCAGACCGACTGAGAGCCGAATTGCCCCTTGTCGGGGTCTCCATCGACACGCATGCGGAACATTAGATCCGTGCCGTCGGAATACCAGAATCCCGTTGGAAATGGTCCGGCGTTGTTGGCGTCAATTCCTCCTACAAGATCGAGTTCATCGGGGTTTGGCGGCGTGGCGTACACGTCGCCGGTTCCGGTGTTGTGGACAACGTCTACGTATGGCCCGCCGTTGAGCATTGGGATCCAGTCGCTGTCAGCGGGCCATACCGGATCGGCCAGGAGCGTTGAACATGCCGTAAGTACAAAGAGTCCCGTGAGTAACAAGTGTTTTTGAGCATTCATGAGTTCCTGCCTCCTCATGCGCCTCCGAGTTGCCGACGAGCACGCCCGCAACAGGCGCTTTGAGCATTATGTTCTTGTGAGCTAAGGAATAGTATGCGCGCAATTCGTATCATACAACTAGGATATAGTTTTATCGTAAAAGTAAATGCATTGCCCCGCCGATTCGCATGGCCGATAATATGAGTCGAGGCGACGCGTTATTCTGAATACTTGAACTCGAACCGAAAGGGTTAATTATGGCTTGTAGATCAAGCTTCGTGCGGAACTTCCTGTGTGTGCTGGCGTTTGCGATGCTTGTCTCGGTTTGTGCGGATCGAGCCCCCGCTGCGGACGCCAATGCGAGTGCGAAAAAACTTAGCGTGCTGGTCGTCACCGGCGGCCACGGGTTCGACAAGAAGGTGTTCCCCCAGACCTTCGCCGGGCATGCGGATATCGATGTCGAGTTCGCCAACGGCGGCAAACCGTTTGAGGACATCAGCAAGTGGGACGCTGACGTGATGGTTCTGTACAACTTCAAGCAGAAGATGTCCGCCAAATCGAAAGCCAACTTCGTGAAGCTGCTCGATCGCGGAATCGGGCTGGTCGCAATGCATCATGCGGTGGCTGCGTATCCGGGCTGGGAGGAATACGAGAAGATCATCGGCGCCACGTACTCGCTGAAGAAGGGTCTCGTGCGCAACGGAATGAAGTACATGCGTCCGGTCTGGAAGCACGGCGTCGATTTCAACGTGCGGATCGAGGACAAGACCCATCCGATCACCAAGGGCATGAAAGACTTCAAGATCCACGACGAATCGTACAAAGGCTGGGTGCATCATCCGGGAAGTCACGTGTTGCTTACGACTGATCAACCGCTGAACAATCATCGTCTTGCCTGGACGCGTTTTTATGGGAAGTCCAAGGCTCGCGTGTTCTTCATCCAGCTCGGACACGGCAAGCACGCATTCCAGAGCAAGGATTTTCAAACGCTCACCGCACAGGGCATCCGATGGGCGGGCGGCAAACTACCGGCAGGCCCCGGCGCCGATTCGCGGAAGATCGTGTTTGTCTGGTCGAAAGGGCATCACCCCAACGGCGAATCGAGCAAGCTGCTGTCCGGTTGTCTGAAGGCCGCGATCAACTCGCCTGACATCAAGACCGAAGTCCACGAGAACTGGCCCGCCGATCCGTCCACGCTGAACGATGCGGCCGCGATCGTGATCTACTCCGAAGGAACTCATACCAACAAGGGCAATCCGCATCCGGTTCTTACGCCGGAGCGAATGAAGCTGCTGGGCGACTTGAAGGCCAAGGGGCTCGGCGTGGTGCTGGTCCATTTCAGCCTGATCGGACGGCGCGCTGTCGAAGGCCCCAAAATGCTGGAACTAGCCGGGGCGTATTACGATTACGAAGGCTACGGATCGAAGCATCGGGTCTCCAGGAAACCGCTGGCCTGCTCGCCGTGTTCGCCGAAGCACGCGATCTCTCGCGGCTGGAAGAAGTTCACGCTGGCGGAGAACGAGATGTACCACAACCTGAAATTCGCCGAAGGCGCGCAGGTAGTTCCGATCCTCACTGCTCCGCTGATGAAGGACGGCAAGGGTAACGCTAACATAACGGCCTGGGCGATTGAGCCCGACAGCGGCGGCAGGGCGTTCGGGTTCGGCGGCGGACACTTCGTCAGCATGTGGAAGAACGAAGACTGCCGACGCATGATGCTCAACGGGATACTCTGGACTGCGAAAATACAGGTCCCGTTCGACGGCGTGCAAACCACTCTGCGATAAACCGCTTGGCATTTCGCATGTCGTTGTCGTTAGATGTTGTTGTTAGCGCCAAGCATGTTATGGTATGCTGACTTGAAGTATTGAATTGATCCGATAGAGGAGAACGCAAATGCTGCGATATGTTTTTCTGGGTCTGCTGCTCTCTGCAGGCGTCGCCAACGCCGCCGAACCTTTCACAGTCACGGCGCACCGCCAGGATCACCGCACCCTCCAGCTTGACAAGAGTTTCATGGCCGCCCCTATGCGCATCGGCTCAAAGACGTTCAAACGCGGGCTCGGAATGCACGCCAACAGTCTTACCGTTATCTCTCTGGGCAAGGGCTGCAAGAAGTTCAAATGCCAGGTAGGCGCCGATCTGAACGGGCCGACGCGAAAGGCCGGCGGATCTGTCGTCTTCATCGTCAAAGTTGACGGCAAGCAGCGGTTCCGATCGCAGATTCTCAAGCCCGGCGACGAACCTGTTGCTGTCTCGGTTGACCTGGCCGGCGCAAAACTGCTCGCACTGATAACAGACACCTCGACAAAAAGTTACGTCGGCGATCACGCAAACTGGGCCGACGCGAGGATCACGCTCGCAGACGGTAAGGACGCATACATCGCCGATCAGATACGCAGCGGCAAACCGCTGACCAAGCCGCCGGCGCCGCCGGCCGCTCCTCGAACCGGACCGGCGGAGCCCGAGACCCGATCGCTGACCGCCGACGAGGCGGCGTCACAACTCCAGGCCGAATGGCTCTTCCAGGCCGAAGGCAAACCGCTTGCCGCCAGATCGCTCCAGGAGATCATCTGGGCCCGCCAGACCGCAGATCGGCTGGCCAAAGGCGACAACCCGCCGAAACTGATCGACTGCCTCAAGCAGCTCGATACGCTGGAGAAGAAGCTCAAATCGCTGGGTTCCAAACCCGACGCCAAGACAAGCCAAGAACTCTACTTCGCCGTGCGTCAGATCAAGCGGAAGATCATGTTCGCCGACCCGCTGGTGAACTTTTCGCGCATGCTGTTTGTAGACGTGCCGGAACGCTACCCGCACGAATCGATGCACCGCGTTTATCCGCAGGCCCAGTTGAACTGCGTTCGCCTGCTGGTGCTGGACGGTCTGAGCCCCGCGGGCAAGCTCCGCAAACTCACCGACAAGCTGCCGACCGGTTGGTACTGGCGCCCGGACATATCGTTCGACGGCAAGCGGGCGCTGTTCTGCTTCCGCCCCAAGACCGACAGGACGTTCCACCTGTACGAAACGCCGCTTGACTCTCCGCAGGCCAAGCCGCGCCAGCTGACCTCCGGCAGCTATGACGATCTCGACCCGATCTACATGCCGTCAGGTCACATCGTGTTCGTGTCCAATCGAGGTGCCAGCCACGCTCGCTGTACAGTGGGGCACCCCAGCACGGTTGTCGCCCGATGCGACGCCGACGGGAAGAACATCTACCTGATCTCCGGCGGCAACGAACCGGAATACACGCCGTCGCTGATGCCCAACGGGCAGATCCTCTACACGCGATGGGAATACACCGACAAGGAACTGATGCGAATCCAGAGCTTGTGGACCGTCAATCCCGACGGAACCGGAACCAACGCGTTCTGGGGCAACCAGAGCTACTGGCCCGACATGCTCGTCGAGGCCCGCGTGATCCCCGGCTCGGGGCGGGCGCTGTTCTCCGGCCAGGGACATCACAACGTTTACTGGGGCAGCTTGGGCATAGTCGACCCGAAGAAGGGCCGCAACTATCCCGACGGGCTGACGAAAGTCACGCAGGACGTCAAGTGGTGCGAAGTCGGCGACGGACCCGCCGAGCGGCCCGAAACTACGAAGTACCACACATCCGGCGCCTATCGCGGCTACAAGTCGCCTTATCCGCTCAGCAGCGAACTGTTCCTGACCTCGGCTAGAGCCTCGGGGCGGTCCAGCAAGTTCAAACTGTTCCTGATGGACATCTACGGTAACCGTGAGTTGATCTACGAAAGCGCGTTCCACGCGTTGTACGGCCTGCCGATTCGCCCGCGAAAAGCCCCGCCGGTTATTCCCGATCGCGTCCAGTGGGCCGGAGCTCAGAAGGACCGCCGCAAGATCAAGCCCGGCGTGTTCTTCTGTGCGGATGTCTACCAGGGCGCCCCGAAGATCCTCAAGGACAAGGCCAAGTACCTGCGAGTGATCCAGCTCGACTGGAACACCGCCACGCTGGGCAAGAAGCTCCAGGACGTGGACCATCCGCGAGCCCAGCCGCACCTGCATGTCGGCCCGGTGGTCTCGCTTGCGGTTAACGACGGCGTAAAACACGTACTCGGAACTGTGCCTGTCAAGAAGGACGGCTCGGTCTACTTCGAGGCTCCTCCGTGCCGATCGCTGCACTTCCAACTGCTCGATGAAAAGCATCGCACGCTGCAGACCATGCGATCGTTTACCAACGTAATGCCCGGCGAACTCCGCGGCTGCGTTGGATGTCACGAGGACCAGGACCTGGCCCCGACCGCCCGGCCCGGTTCGCCGATGAAGGGCTCGCCTGCGAAACTCACCCCGTATCCCTGGGGCGCCGGATACAGTTTCGGGTTCGAGCGCGACATCCAGCCGATACTCGACAAGAACTGCGGAAAGTGTCACCAAGGCAAAGGCAAGGGACGCAAGAAGCTTGACCTGACGCTCCGTGCGAGCAAGGACATGGGCGTATTCCCCGAACCGTACGTTACGCTCGTGCTCGGCGATAAGCGGCGGGGCGGGAGTTTTGTTCGCAATTGCAGCGGCGGGGCGGCCGGCACGATCCTGGCCCAACCGCTTCCGTGGCGCCCGTCAACGTATCAAACCATCCCGCCGATGACCACGCTTTCGTACAAGTCCAAGCTGGTCGCCAACGCGACAAGCGGAAAGCACAACAAGGTCAAGGTCGATTCGCTCAGCGCGTTGAAGCTGATCGTGTGGGTCGATCTGCTCTGCCCGTACCGCGGAGAGCAGGAGCTGCGTGCGATGGCCGATCCTGATCCCAAACATCCGCTGTTCGCCCGATCGAACTACCCGCCTTCCGATGTGACGGTGACGGACGTTTACGCACAGTCGCCGTACCGTCCGAGAATGGCTACCGCCCCGATAGTAAACCGCGCCTACCGCCAGGACGAATTCCCAAGCACCGAATCCCGCCTGCCGCGGGACGCCGACGGAAAGATAATTTCACCGGTAACGTTCGGCCCTGACGGACAGCGAATAATACGCATGTCCGATGGCGTCAAGAAACCGGAGTAGCCGCCCGGCCCGCCGCCTCCGAATTCCGCAGCGCAGCCTGTACGCGCCGGACCGAGCAGTGCGTGTGCGCCCACGCAAAGAGAATCCTTGTCGAAACCCTCGAATGTACCGATGATTAAGGTCTGAAAGCCAAAGGCTGAAGAGAACGGTTTTGTGCTTTATAGGAGACGTGGAATGAGAAACGGACCATATCTGATCCATTACTCCCGCCGGTTGACCCTGATCCTGTGCGCCGCCCTGGCTGTCTGGTTTGCAGCAGTACCCCCAACCTGCGCCGAAGCCGGCCCCGCCGGAGCCATACACATTCAAGCCTGGTACTACGATCGCGGTAATGCGAAGGTATTCCCCAACCCGGACATCTATGCCGATTACCGAGACAAGCATCCCGATCTCGTGGTCGGCGGGGGGGGAGGCAAGTCGCCGTGGGTGATCGAGTTTGATGTGGACTTCCCGGTCGATGCCGCCTGGACGCTTCGCGTCAAGTATGGTTCGCCCGAACATCGCCCGCTGGAGGTCTGGATTGACGACCGCAAGGTGGGCGAAGCCTGCGGGCGCATAACGGGCAATCCTCCACCCTATCCCGACCGCCATCCTCGCCGCAAGACACCCAGGACCGCCAAGGGTTTCCACGGTCTGGAGTGGGACGACGCCTGCACTATGGACGTCAAGAAGGGCAAGCAGTAACCGTTCAGGTCCATTGGGGCCTGTGATGTCTGCCTGACCGGGCAACGC
>CAYMSH010000337.1:0-7078 GCA_964392945.1 uncultured Planctomycetaceae bacterium
TATAATTCTCTATGTTCTCTCATAGGGATTCTACTATGACCACCCTGACCACTATCTCTAACTCCTTTGTTTATAGAGTGCTTACGTGGTCATGGTAACTCGCTTTTACCGCGACCTTTCGGTGACCACTACGACCACCGATTCACTTCCGGGACGACAATCAGTCTCAAACCGTCGTACCACGCCACCCGGGCGCCATCCACTCGCGGCCTGGTCTCGTCCAAATCGGGCAGGAGCCGCTTCAGTTCTCGCCCAAAGCGACCGTTGCTCATAGCTTTGTAACCGTTCTGTTTACACCAGTCGCTGTATGACTCATAGACCAGATGCTTCTGAACCTTGTTTTCCCCACCCGTGAAGCAACACTGCTCGATGAACGTGGCGACAGGGTTGCAGTCGACCCGGTATCGGTCGGCTTCCCGCGTACATAACTCCGACTCGCTGAAGCGTCCGTTCTCCTGAAGCCTTTTGGCGCCCGCCAGAGCCCAGTTGAATATACCCGGAAGCTCCCCGCCCACAAGTTCATCAGCCAGCCGTATGTTCTGCTGATCCTTCGGCACCACATTGTTGAATACGAAGAGCAACAACCGCCTCCACAGCCCGTTTGAGCGGTCACGGAACCGGGGGAACGCGTTGGTCGAAAAGGTGTGCCTGGCCTTAGGCACGAACGTGAACGGAGTCTGATTCTTATGTTCGCCTGTGATCTCCTCCTGGCTGACGAGCATCTTCAACAAGCCCTCTGCCGCCTTGTCGGTGTCTTCGAGATCGCTGACGATATTAGCGGTCTTGCCTCGCAACCTGCCTGGCTGAAACCTCTCCCCGAGTTTGTCGAGCTGGATCGACACTATGTTCCGGGCGCCCAGCAATGCCGCCAGGATCCGCAGGACGACGCTTTTGCCGTTGGAACCCTCGCCCACGAACATCGCGAACTTCTCGAGCCGCAGGTCCAGATCGATGTGCGCGCCGAACCACTCCTGCAACCGCGCCGCCTGCCCAGGGTCGCCTTCGAATGTCTGGGCCAGGAATTGCTCCCACTTCGGGCACACAGCGTTCTGCATAAAATGAAATGGCAGCTTTGACGTGGTTAGAAACGCTGGTGTGTGATTCTCACGCTGGGGGTGGCCCTGTATCGCGGTGTGCATCTGAACCAGGCCGCCCTCA
The DNA here is from genome assembly GCA_964392945.1 of uncultured Planctomycetaceae bacterium. Lineage (GTDB taxonomy): Bacteria > Planctomycetota > Phycisphaerae > SM23-33 > SM23-33 > BS750m-G57. The sequence continues at coordinate 1,159 of CAYMSH010000337.1, forward strand.
AACGCCAGCCAATCATTATTTTTCGAGGGGTCATTGTTGATCCACGACGGGATGGGCGTATCCGCAGGCAACTCGCACAGGGCGTGAACGTTCATCGCTACGTTCGTGACCAGGTGAGTTGTAACCTGGCTCTTATTGGCCTGCAGCCAACGTACGATGTTGAGTTTCAGATCATCTTCGCTTATCTCGCGATAGACGCTGTTGGGTTCGTATATATATAGTTGGCCGTCCAGCAGGTGGAGCGTCAACATACCGGATTCAGTCCTGCACTCGCTTGCGAGGAACTCTACGGCGGTGTTTTCGGGACAATCCCCCCCGCCGCCCGACGACTCAAGCCCTGCGACGGACTTCATCGCCCGGGTGATACCCGCCGACAGGGTTCGCTTCGACTGCTTACCATATCCGGCGGACTCCATCGCCTGGCCCAACTTAGTCATATACTCGTCCCGTATGGCGGGGTATGAGCCAATACATCGGTTGACGAAGTCCAAAGCCATCTGCAACCGGTTAGGACTCAGCCCCGGTTTGACGAAGGCCAGGGCGGCGTCCGCAAGGGGTAAGGCCGCATCCACCAACTTCCTAAATTCGTCAGGCCCGTTTGCGAGTAGGAAGTCGTCAACCCCGACCTTAGCGCCATCCTCGCCCTCAGGCAGGAGCACCGCTCGCACGTCGGCCTCACGCCTCTCCAGTTCCCTGACGAGCCTCCGCAGCGCCTCCCGCACGTCGCCGTTGCTCCACACGTCACTGTCGAAGCAGATGACCACCGGGCGCTCGCGCCACTTGAACTCGTCCAGATCTTTGATCGTGCCTCCATTGGATCGCCACCCATAAACGCCCGGCACGCCGACTGCGACGTAGCCGGCCTGCGATGCCGCCAGGGTCTTTTTCTCGCCTTCGATAACCAACAGCTGGGCCGAAGTGTCATCTGTCACGTCCCACGCGTTCAACGGAATGTATAACGCGTTGGTGTCGCCGGCCCTTGTCCGATACTTTGCGCCATCTTCAAATGCGCGGTTGCCGTCAGGTCGTATGCGACAATGCCTGATGAAGCTCTTGTTCGGGTATGGAATGACCATCGCCGGCCCATCTTTGGGATTGAACCCCAGGGCCGTCAGCTGTTGACTGTCGGCCGACTTTATCCCGCTGGCGTCAATCGTCTCGTCGTTTAGCCAGCTTAGCTTAAGATGCTCCCGATGTCGCGCGTTCAGTGTCAGGCCGGGCAGCCAGGAATTAGGGTCAGGCGGCGGAAGAGGCGGTATGCCCAACGGTGTCTCCACTGCGGGTGGTGCGAACGCTGGCGTCTTGACAGCCGGCGTCTCGGGTAATATGGATAAAACGGCCGCCACTGCGGCCGAAGGCTGGCCACGGGGATCTCTCGGGAATGGTATGGGCGGCTGCACCGCAAATGCGCCCGGGCCAAAAGGGGTGCTCGGGCGTGGTGACGCCAACTTAACTTCCGAACGATCCGCGGAACCGCGTTCACTACTACTGTCATTTATGGTATAATTCATATTAGAAGATCTCACACGCCGCGCGCCATGTTCATCGAGGACTGTGGCCCGCGGCTTTATTTTTATGCTCTGCACATTGGAGTCCAGAACGCTCGTAGATTGTCCTTACGCCCCCTAATTGTCGGCCACGTCACGCGGTCTTGATCCAGGCTTGATCCACCCGGTTCCGCTACTCCGCGTGACGCGGCCAACATCTGTCCGCAATTACCGACACATCTCGATCAGGTCTCCCCATCCCCGAGGCTTACGTCGTCGCCGGCGCCCCGTGCTACCTTCAGGCCGGCTGATTTTCAGTTCGGGAATTGACACTTCGCTGAACTTTAAACGCGATGGCTCCTCCCTAAAGTCGACTTCGGCTGATTCCATAACACCACCTTTGTTTACCCGATAGTAGATGACCCCGGTCGTGGGGTCACCGCCCGTGAGAAACCCATTCCGGATGTCTTTGGCAATAGTCTCTACCCGACTCGTAACACGGGCTTTACCTATTCGACCTATGGTGTGATCAGAAAACCGTCGCCAGTTTCCGAGATCCTCGCTGAGGCCTCTGTTACTGGCCATCAGACAAATGATCCGCCGGCACTCTATTCGTACACACACAATCATCTCGGGAGTCATGTCCTCGATGCCCACCACCAAGACCAGACCGGACATCTGGACCGCAGCATCGGGACCATCGCCTGATTTAACGATGGTCGCCAGCGCTTCGGCCGGGACGAGGTGCTTGTGGAAGTGCTGGAGCAATTCTCTCAGTAGGTGCAGTTCGCTCTCCAGGGACCCTGGTGTCAGGGGAATAATGAAATACAAACTTCTGTAGTCTCCAAGGTCGGATGCTATTAGCAATTCTATTTCGGGAGATCTCGTCTCGTTATCGGAGGCTTCTGGGATATAATTTTTTCTGCTCATTGTTGAATTCCTATATTGCTGGTTATCGAATCTCGTCGCGATGGGAAAGGCTGTGCGGGATATCTCTTCTCTCTAATGTCTGCCAGTCCGCCCGCTATGGGCGGCGGGATAGCCCGTATGGCCCCTGGCGATTTCCTACGCCCTGGCCTGCGATGGCCCCGGTAATACGGCTCGGGCGTCTTCTTTCGGTTTTTCGACGTCGTCATTAGTTACCTCCTACCCCGTTTAGGTTGATCGCTGGCCACCATGACCAGCAACGTTGTGGTTTCCTCGCCCCGGATACATTCGGGCGGTCGTCACTCTATGTGTTCCACCTGGGCCCCAGCCTCGACGAGGCGATCGGCGATGAGTTTACGGTGACATTCGCCAACCCGCTTTTCACCACACATCAGACAAAACGGGGCCAGGACGTTCTCCAGGATTTCCGCCAGACGATCGCCAAGCTGATCCAAATAGCCCCGATACTCCTCCGCCCAATCGTCCTGATCCATAAAAGGGTTTCCGAGTTCCTCGGCCCATAGATACTCCACACCGCCGCGCGCCAACAGGCCCCCTATGCCTTTGCTCGGATCCCCGGATCTCGTGTAGTAACCTCTGAAACCTCTCGGACGAAGTCGAACATCGACGATGGCTTTGATACCGTTGGAGTTCAATAGGTCCACGAGCTCTTCGGGCTTCCGCCCTCCGTAGCCAATCGTGTAAAACTTAGTATTCCGAGACGACTGTTTCGACAGTGGCGGGGGTGTCAGGGTGACCACGGCGTTCTTGTGGTCGGGCTGTTGTTCGACTTGCTGGTCATCATTTATTGATATAGAATGCATTTTAGTATTACTCCGCGTCGCCTGTCTTCTGTTTTCAGGTTCCCATCACCGCGACGCTCTCGATGGGCCTGTCTATTACTACCGAAGGCGGTGCTCTCGCACGGCCCTCGGGATGTCGTAAACCTTAGGGCCGCCGGCCAGGAACTCTCCTGCTGTTCCGTTAACCGGCGGCCCCGCAGCTATCGTATTCAACTCAATTCATAGGCCTTACCTCCTTTCTGACTGTTCTGCAGTTCGCTGCGATGTCCTCTTCTTATAGGCTACATCAGATGTCCAGCCCCGCAGTGGTCGGTCGGGCGAGGCCAATGACCTTTTTATATGATTCTTTCCACCTCACGAGCGGATCGTCTTTGAGAGTTTCATACACCTCTCTCACCTTCTCATCCGTTTGCCATCGCTCCAGCCGGTCGATCTTAGGATGTCCGTTAGGATACAACCACTTCGTCCGGGTCCGCAGACCGTTCAGTTTCCCGACCCAGAAACTGTGTGTGATGCATGATCGTAGGCCATCGACTATCGCTTTGGCCCGCCAAGGCTCGAGCAATGGCTCGGCGCTCACACTTGTCTCGAAGCCGAGACGACAAACCATCCGAAGGCAATCCAGTCGTTCCTCATAAGTCGCCGCATTTGGCTCCCAGAAACATCGTGTCTGCTCATCGACAAAACCGACGCTGAAACGAAAGTTGATCTGGTCCCGGTACGGCCGAAGGGAGGTGCACAATCTCCTGATACACTCCAGTCGAGGCTTTGATACGACGAGAACATTGTTCCCCGCTTCGAGCAACTTCAACAAAACAGTCTCCGTCGCATCAATATTTCCAGGGGTGATGTCGTGGGTGCTCGGGACCATCACCTGACCATCGAAGCGCGGGCATTTCTTTCGAACGTCGTGCTCCCGGACGACCTCGTTCGGCCAGTCCTCGTGCGACATTCGATGGAATCGCGTCACAGCCATGTGCCTGGCATAACAATATATACACGCATTCGAGCAACCGTTACAAAAATTCACCGTTTCAGACGCCCACTCTCTCGTGCCCGTCGGCTGTTTGGCCTTTTCGTTTCCCTTAGCTACGGGGATTTCGAGAGCCATTGACCGTCCATCCATTTTCAACTTGCTTCCTATATTAGAATCCAATTGGGATTCCTCCGCATCGCTGATATTCGATATAATGCGATTCCATCGCGCGATGCTTTCCGATGGATTCGCATTTCATTTATAATGAGCTCTACTTGGTTTGTCATATCACTATTATTGATTACCCAGGAGGAGTTGTAAAGTGAGTTATACCAAGTAGTTACGCGGATATTCGTGACATGTGGATGATCCGCGTGCGCGGATAATCCGCAAAACATCGATATCCGCGTACAGCGATAGGGCAGTGCCCAGATAAGGGCTGGCTAGAGAAGATGTTACGGCTTAGACTTGATAAATTGCATGAACTGTTTGATCACATCAGCATCATTCCACTGGGTGTCAGCATCATACGTACAATTTTTCATCCACCGAGAATATTTGTCCCATTCGGATTTGCACGGTGACACTTCACCCGATTCTGTGCTCTTGCATGCCTTGGCGGTAGCCCTGGATGTGAAAAACAGTTTACGGCAGGATGGAGCGCGGCACTTTCGAATATACCGCTTCCGCTTTGTGCCCCGGGATAGTTCAGATAACTCTAGACAGATATCAAAGGCGACTGGTGCTGCCAGTAAGCGAGCAATGCGCATTTGGCTGGGGTACAGGTTCTCAAACGAGTACGGAGAGAATACTGGAAAAAACACGAGCTTAAAGGACCAAGGTGTTGAGCCAGGTTCCATGTCGTGGACAGTCTCGACCGAACCCAGGGACAGAAAGGCCCCTAGACGTTCGGCGTCATCTGACGTTACTGGTTGGCCTTCGTCGATCCCCTGCAAGACACTTTCCAAGAACCGGAGTTCTTCCCTGAGGAATATCCTTACTAGGTCGAGATGAGCTTTGCCGCTAGCAATCGAGCCCATGGCAGCTCCTTTCAGACAGCGGAGTACACTCTTCTCAAACCTGCTGATAGGACGATCATCTTCAAGTTCCAAGTGACGTCCCGAAGCGAATTGCTTGACTACGTCACTCACGAGCTTAGCGCCTATGAATTGATCACACACCCAGACCAAACACGCAGCAAGCCCGTCTTTGCGGTGAGCGAGCCAAGCCCGATTGACAAGAAACATCTGTCTGAACTCGAAGAGAGATATTCTGCTCGGCCTGAGAACCTGTCTGCAGGAGTAGGATAGACACTCATCAATAGTCCGTTGGAGTAGGCGTTCGTCGGTCAACGGCTCTGCCGATTCGTCTCCAGTCTTGTCTCGCGGCTCTACCTCGCGTGATGACCCCAGGGCCGCCATTATCCCTTCGGGGATACCGTAGCCGGCAGATAGCTCGTTCTGGTACATCGTGGGAAGCCCGGCGCATTCCATGAGCTTCTTGATACCCCTGGCCCCGGCCCTTATTGCTTTGCGGAGATCTGGCAATCCGTAAGCAGCCCGTGTTGTAGGGCCGGTCTGAGGATTTGTATCACTATCTGTCGGCATAACAATCTCCTGGATGATCAGAACTACGACTGCCACTCTAACGATCGACATAACTCGTGGCAAGTGATGGCCGTGTTCCATATCTGGATGGTAGGCATCCATAGCGTATCGGTGGGGATG
>CAYMSH010000338.1:0-7026 GCA_964392945.1 uncultured Planctomycetaceae bacterium
CCCGACCCCTCGGCTAACCCGGGGGGTGTGGGGGGGGGGTTATATGCGGGCCCCCCACGACAGGGGGGGCCGTCGGGTCCGACAGTATCCAGGAATCGCCGGTCATCGCGTCCCACGGTGTGGTGAACGCGGCCTGGGCGGCCCCGGAGCCGATGAGAACCGCCAACGCGAATGCCGCAAACACTGTCTTGTCCAACTTACGCATACTTCCATCTCCTTTTCTGTTGTCCGCCGCACGAGCACATGCAGCTTCTCCATAGAGCGATATGCAGGTTGATCCGAAAAAGAGCAGTTTGGAGGTGATACATAGACAGACCACCCCTTTCCCCTCGAGCTGTACGGGGAACGCGGTCCGTCAGGTATCTCCTTTTCAACCACGGGAGGCATGAACGTTTCCCTTCATACCCAATGCCCGGCAGCCATAGATACGGTCCTTAGGTCCAACCGGGTCGGAGATCGCCTGCAACAATATCGATATATTGTACGCTGTTACGGAATTCACGCAACCCGTTTAATCAGATTGCAGACGTTTTTTTTTGACGTGTCAGATGTTTCGCTTCGAATCGTCAGACGGTCGGATATGTTGCGCCACGCCTTCCGCGAGTTCGGCGATCTTGAACGGTTTGCTCAGCAGAGCCCTGGCGCCTTCGTCCAGCATTTGGGTCGATTCCTGTGAGTGGCTGAAACCCGAGGAGACCAGCACCCTGACATCCGGATCGATCTTCTTCATCTCCCTGAAAGCGTCCTGGCCGCTCATTTTGGGCATGATCAGATCGAGTATGACCAGGTCGATTTCCTCGTGGCCGCTGCGGTAGTATTCGACACCTTCGGCGCCGTGGGAGCATGTCGATACGGTGTAACCCAGATGCTCCATGGAAGTCTGCACGAAGTTCCTGACGCTGGGCTCGTCGTCGACTACGAGGATCCGTCCGGTTCCCCTTGGCGGGTTGCTGTTTGGCGCCGGTTGAGAGGCCGCCTGGTCTTGCGAATTGGTCATCGGCAGCAGGATCGTAAATGCGGCGCCCTGATTCGGGCTGCTGGAGACCGTGACGCTGCCGTCGTGGCTCCTTACGCATCCGTAGACTCCGGCCAGGCCGAGCCCGGTTCCTCTGCCTACGTCTTTTGTAGTGAAGAACGGTTCGAATATCCTTTTCTGCGTCTCTTCGTCCATGCCTATGCCGGTGTCACTGACCGTGATTTCCAGGAATTCGCCGGGATTAAGTTCGTACAGCGATCGGACGCACCGGGTCTTGTCGAGAGTTGTATTACGGGTCGCGTAGGTCAGCACCCCGCCTTCGGGCATTGCGTCGCGAGCGTTGACGCCCAGGTTCAACAGGGCGTTCTGCAGTTGTATCGGGTCGCCCATAACGCTGCTCGGCGAGGCGTTCAACTCCAGGTTGATGTCGATCCGCCTGTCGATGCTGTGGGCCAGCATTTTGACTGACTGGTCGACGACGGAGTGAATGTCCACCGGTATCATCCGCCACTGGCCCTTCCTGGCGAACGCCAGCAGTTGCCTGGTCAGGTCGGCCGCGCGATTGGCGCCTTTAATTATCTCTGCGTTGAATTCGGTCTTAGGATCCCCGGCCGGAATGTCCATTTTAAGCAGTTCGGCGTTGCCGAGAATCGCCGTCAGTATGTTGTTGAAGTCGTGGGCGATCCCGCCGGCGAGTTGACCGACGGCCTCCATTTTCTGGGCCTGCCTGAGCTGTTCTTCGAGCTGGTCACGCTGGTCCTCGGCTTTCTTTCGCTCGGTTATGTCGATCCCGACGCCGATAAAATACTCCACGTTTCCGTCGGGATCGAATACCTGCTGGCCGTGCCATTCGACCAGGAGTTGTCGCCCGTCTCGGGCCAGTACGTAATTATCGTTCGTTGTCGGTTCGGTAGTGCTCATGAGGTTTTGGAACACTTCGGCCAGGTGCTCCCGGTCAGACTCTGGTACAAATGTCGCCAGGTAATCGGTCCCGGCGACCTCGTCTTGTTCGTAGCCAAGCGCGCGGCGCATCGACTCGTTCATCATTATTGTCTTGCCGTCAGGGGCGATCGCCACGATGAACGCCGACGACGCCTGGATCAGCGTCGTAGAGAACCCCTGTTCCGATCGCAGCGACTGTTCGGCAAGCTTGCGCTGGGTTACATCGCGATCGACGCCGCGGTAGCCCAGGAACTGGCCGTCGGGCCCGCGTATCGGTACGCCGCTGGTCTCCATCACCCGCTCGCCGCCGTCGGCGTGCAGGCATATGTTCTCCAGGCGATCGAACGACTCGGCGTATTCGGCGACGTCGGCGAATATCTCTCTGATTCGCGCGGCCTCGTCAGGGGGCATGGTGTCGAAAGGTGTCAGCCCGATCATATCCGACGGTTCGCGCCCCAGTATGTCCCTTACACGCGGGCTTACGTAGGTGTATCGACCCTGGGTGTCGATTTCCCAGACCCAGTCGCTGGTGCGTTCGACCATGTCGCGGAATCGATCGCGACTGGCCGTCAGTTCGGCGACCTGTCGGCGCAGATCGTCAATCTGCCGTTCGAACTGCTCGGGTTTGGGTCGGTCTTTATCCATGCGGCGATCCCGATTTGGTCACTGTTGAGTTCACCGGGTAATTGTAGACGTCCCGCGCCGCAGGATTCCACTGTTTTCCGTGCTCGCACGAAAGCTCATGACAGATTGACGCGATGGCGGTCGGCCAGGATCTCTATCGTGCGTTTTCTCTCGTCGGCGGCCTGTTGATCGCTTAGCTGGCCCAGCGACGCGAATATGCCGATCAGTTCGTCGAGCAGTTCGGCGTTCAACTCGCCCAGCAGCGCGATCGCCGTGCGTCGCAGCAGCAGGTCGTCGAGGTGCAAAACCCGTTCGTTGGTGATTATGTACTCTATTTCCCGCCTGGTGTAGCTGGGGTGATTGTTCAGCAGCTTGTCGTCGCCGGCTGCGCAGAATTCGGCGACCTGCCGGGCCACGGTTCCGTACCGCACCAGCAGCGTGTCGATACGCTCTGAGTCCAGGTGCGTGTCCTGGGCCAGGGCGTCGATCCACTGGGTCCTGTCAAGGTCCGTGCGTGGGAAATCCTTTCCGCCGCCGACTTGGATTTCTTCGGTGCATATCTTGCGCTCGGCCTCGAAATGCTCCAGGAGCTTGTCCATCGCCTGCTCGCCGAACGCCCTGAACGGCGTCCACTTCCCGCCGACGAGGGAGAATACCGGGAAATCGGCGGTCTCGTTGGGTTCGGCGATGTCGGTGAAGTGCGATCGGCTCATCTGCCCGGTGGTCTCGGCGTCGGCGGCTTTCAGCGGGCGCACGCCGGAGAACGTGCTGAGTATCTGGGACCGATCGATCTTCACGTTCGGCAGCAGGTGCGTGACGCATTCGATCATGTAGTCGATCTCTTCTTCGTCGCATCGCGCGTCGTCGGGATTGTCCACGTGTATGTCTGTCGAGCCGATCAGCGGTTTGCCAAGCCACGGCAGGGCGACGACCGCGCGGCCGTCGGGCGTTTCGTAAAAGAGCATTTCGCCATCGAGGGCTTCGAGCAGTTCGTCGTTTTCCAGCACGAGGTGCGCGCCCTTTGTGCCGGAGATGAGTTTCGACGGGTGGCCGAGGTTTTCGTTCGCGAAGTCGATCCAGGCGCCGGCGGCGTTCACCACGACTTTGGGGCGGACCTCGACGTCCTGGCCGCTGATTTCGTCACGCAGCGTTACGGTGTCGCCTTTTGCGGATTTCGCCGACATGTAGTTCAATGCTCGTGCAGTGTCGCAGGCGGCCTCGGCGTCGGTGATCACCTCCATGCACAACCGCTCGGGGTAGCTGATCCATCCGTCGTAGTACGTCGCGGTTCCGATCGTGTCGGGGTGCAGGGCCGGTCTTCGCTCCATCGCCTCGTCTCGCGGGGTGAAGTGGTGCTTGGGCATCTGGCGATTGTGTTCGGCGAACTGATCGTACATTTTCAGTCCCACGCCGATCATCCACTTGCCGCGCCGCTTGGCGCGTTTTCCCGGCGACAGGCCGAGGGTTTTGCGGATAACGCCGAGCATGCCGGAGAACCTGGACTGATACGGTATCGTTGTCGGCAGGGGGAATATGTAGTGCGGGCAGTTCTGCAGCAGCAGGTTCCGCTCGTGCACGCCTTCGCTGACGAGCTTCTTCTCGCCGAATTCGAGGTATCGCAGACCCGCGTGGATCATGCGCGACGGTGCGGCGGTTGTTCCGCACGCAAAATCGCCGCGATCGACTATCAGTGCATCGAATCCGTGCAGCGCCAGTTCCCGGAAGACCGCTGCGCCGTTTATGCCCGCCCCGACAACCAGGACCGAGACCTCCGGGTTCTCGCGGAGCTTGGCGATAGTTTGTTCTCTATTATTGGTCAGTGTGCTGATGGTTTCGATCCTTTCCTGGACGCGCGAGTGATATACGCGGTATACGGTACAAAGAATCTCCCCGCCGTTCAATATGGTTCAGCGATCGTCGCAGGCTCGTCGGTTAATTCGGCCCCGGCCGGCTAGAGTATTTCAGCCGCCCGGACATTGTCCGACGTGTGGAGGATGACCGTCGTTTCCGGCCCGTCGCCTGTCGAGGCGTAGACGAACTCGATGTCAATTCCCGCTTCGGCGAGTTTGTGTCCGATTTCGTTCAACGCCCCGGGCGAGTTGGGCGCCGTCACTCGCACAACGTCATCCCAGCCGCATTCATCGACTACCGGAGAAATGTTCTCGCACGCCTTCTGCGGATCGTCGGCGACGAGCATGATGCGAGCGACGTCGCCCTCGCCCCACGCCGCCAGCGCCAGGATGTTCACCCCGGCGGCCTTGAGCCCGTCAGTAACTTCGGCCAGTTTGCCGATCGTGTTCGGCGCCGTCGCATTACACTGCCTGGTCAACTCAGCCATGATCGTTCTCCTTACAACCCATTATACGCAGGGGGGCGCCCGGAAACCGTGATATCACTCTTGTCGCACGTTTTTCAGACGCTGCGGCCCTCTGGGTTTGATATCTGCGGTAAGAATCACGGGAACTATGCGTTGTTCTTTGTTAGTATATCCTTATGCGCCCGCGGCCCGGCCGGGTCGGGGCATTAACTCTGGAGAAATGAGACTATGACTAAGAGATTGCTTTGTCTTTCGGTTATTCTGTTTGCTGCGGTGTCGGCCCGGGCCGGTGTTGTCGATCTGGCGAAAAGTTCCGGCGTCAAGGGCGGCATTGTCGTGCATCTCGGCTGCGGTGACGCCAAAGAAACCGCCAAACTGCTGCTGAACGAGAAATACCTGGTCCACGGCCTGGCCGCCGATGATGCGACTGTGGTCACGGCGAGGAAGACCATCCTGGCGGCGAAACTCTACGGCAAGGTCTCGATCGCCAGGTACAACCCCGCTCGCCTTCCGTACGTTGACAATCTGGTCAACCTGCTGATCGACACCAGCGGCGGCAAGGTCGCCAAAGACGAAATACTCCGCGTGCTGACCCCCGGCGGCGTGGCGTTCATCGGCGGCAAGAAGATCGTCAAGCCCTGGCCCAAGGACATTGACCAGTGGACGCACTTCCTTCACTCGCCTGACAACAACGCCGTGGCCAAAGACCGCAAAGCCGGCATGCCGCGGTCGATGCAGTGGGTCTCCGAGCCGCGATGGGGCCGAACGCATGAGGAGATGGCCTCGATGTCGGCGGCGGTCACTTCCAACGGTCGAATTTTCTACATCGTCGACGAGGCTCCGCTGGCTTCGATCCGCTTCCTGGGCTCCTGGAAGCTCGTGGCACGCGACGCCTTCAACGGCACGCTGCTCTGGAAGAGGCCTGTTAAGCAGTGGAACGATCACCTGCGGCACTTCCGCTCTGGTCCGGCCCACCTGCCGCGCAGGCTGGTCGCCGTCGGCGACAAGGTGTACGTAACTACGGGGCTCGCCAGCCCGGTCACTATGCTAGACGCCGCCAGCGGCGAAACGCTGAAGGTCTTCAAGGGGACCGAGCACACTGAAGAGATTATCGTTGACGGCGGCATGATGTACCTGGCCGTGGGCACCTCGGAGAAGAGACGCCACGGCGGCGGACTGGCCGAGAGAAACGAGCCCAAGCCGACAGAATTCAGGTTTATCACCGCGTTTGATCTCGAGACAGGCAAGCAGCTCTGGAAGAAGGATTTCGCCAAGGGCGTCGCGCTGCTTCCGCTGTCGCTTACCGTTGGCGGCGACAAAGTTTATTACCAGGACACATACGGCGTGGCGTGCCTCGACGCCAAGTCGGGCAAGGAGAACTGGAAGACCGCCCGCAAGACCGTGGCCAAACGCATGGGTTTCTCCGGCCCGACGATCGTAGCCACTGACGATATTCTGCTATGCGCCGACCAGGATCCGATCAAGGACAACGTCGCTTCGGACAAGGGCGTCGAATGGGGCGTACACGGGTGGAGCATCGGCGGCTTTGCTCGCGGAGCCAGGTCAACGCTGATCGCCTACTCGACGGTGAACGGCGAGGAGCTTTGGAGGGCTCCGTGCAAGGAAGGGTACAACTCGCCGGTCGATGTGTTCGTTATCGACGGCAAGGTTTGGACCGGTCTGGGCTACCAGGGGCTCGACATAAAGACCGGAAAAGTCGCCAAATCGATCAACGTGAAAGGCGATCGGGTAGGCATGCCGCACCCGCGATGCTATCGCAACAAGGCGTCTGAACGATTCATCTTCCTGGGACGATCGGGCGTGGAGCTACTGAGCCTCGAAGACGGATGGATCGGCAACAACAGTTGGATTCGCGGCACGTGCCAGTACGGCGTTATTCCGGCCAACGGTATGCTCTACGCTCCGCCGGATGCGTGTGCGTGCTACCTTACCGTCAAGTCGCCGGGCTTCTTCGCCGCATCGCCCAAGCGGGACAAGACCGCCAGCATGCCGGTTGACGACACGCCGGCCCTGGAGAAGGGTCCGGCTTACGGGAAGGTTCCCGCCACGCCGGTCCAGGCCGATGACTGGACCATGTATCGGGCCAATGCGACCCGCGGCGGGGCGACTGCTTCCCAACTGCCGGACAAGCTGGCGAAGAAATGGT
>CAYMSH010000339.1:0-7001 GCA_964392945.1 uncultured Planctomycetaceae bacterium
GACGCTGGCTTTTCCGCAGCCGCGCCCGATCAAACCGGCGATCAGTCCTACCGCGGCCAGGATAAGTACGAAGCCTTCAGTCCAGACCGCCCCGCTTTCGTGCCGCCAGAATCCGACGATTCTCAGGTAGTAGTACCACGGGTGGCTGTGGTTTCCCGCCGAGCCTTCGCCGCCGGCCTGGGAGAAGTAGTTGCCGTACGTGGCGATCGAGTCCCACGGACCGCTGGGATTCGTAAACAGTGACGAGAACAGCGTTACCGACACCGCGGCGCCCGCGATCAGCACGATTACGCCGGCGATGGCGCAGAAACCGAATTTGGCTCCGAAACTCGGGCCTGGAAGCGACGGCGTCTCTGGAAGCGTCGGAGCCTGGCCTGGAAGCTGCGCGGGGCGGACCGCCGGTTCGTCGCGCCTCAGCAGCGAAAGCAGCATCGCGCAGAAGCCTGCGCCGATCATGGCGCAGATCGCGATAATGCATGTCTCCTTCGTTGCGTGCATTAGTCCGAGGCACGCTCCGGCGACAATCATCCAGAAGACGCGAAGCACGATATTGCGATCGGCGGCGCACCGCCAGAATGCCGCCAGTGCGAAGAAGGTAAAGCAGACCAGGAGAATCTCCTGGATGTAGTACCGGCTGTAGAAGATCATCGCCGGTGATGCGGCGCACAGGACCGCAGCGCAGATCATGGCCGGCCGGCCGATCGCGTCTCTTATTAGCCACAGTCCGGCGATCATGAGTATTCCGCAGATCGCCGGCACGAGTCGCAGTTGCACTTCGGTAGTCTGCGCAAGAGAATTCCCGCCGTCCAGACGGACGACGGGAATAGTCATGTAATTCAGCGTGGGACCGTGGTATTCGTGCCGATCGTATACGTATGTGTCGGCTTCCAACAAGTCGCCGAACTTGAACGCGTGCACGGCCTCGTCGGTGTGCATGGGTCTGTTTTCAAGACGCACGAGTCTTATCGCCGCCGCACCGGCGACAACAAGGATCAACGCGACGAGGCTTACAACGGATCGCTTCATTTATTTAATCGGCTTGCCGTAGACCTCAACTTCGATGTAGTGGTTCTGGTCGTTGGACGTATTTCCCTGGCTGTGCAGTCGTACGAACTGACCCTTGGTTCCCTTGGGGCAGTACAGGTACTTGCCTTCGTTGGTTTCAACGTAGCCCTGCTCTTCGCCGATTCCCTTACCGTAGGAATTGTCGTGATCGCTGTTGAATACGATCTGGACATTCTGGGTGAAGTCTTCGTCATCGGCCACTTCTACGATCACGTCACGGTAGGCGCGGGCCTGTCCGTGGTAGTGCCATACGTTTACGCCGAAGATGTCGGCTTTGAAGCCCAGGTCGATCTGCACCCACTTCTTTCCGAAGCCAATGTCGACGTTGTGTCCGTCTTCGCCGGACTTGTCGCCGTCTGTGACCATTTCCAGATCGCCTACGACCGGCAGCGACTCATTGGAAGTAACGGTCTTCTTCAGGGCCAGGTTTACTGTTCCTTCGGGGACCTTGATCACCGGGGCTTCTTCGCCTTTGGCGCGGCCTTTGGCGATATTGGGCTCATTCATCGGGACCGGAGTGCCTTTGAACATCGCCTTGGGCAGAACGAGTTCCAGGACAACCTTCTTGGCCTTGGCTGTGACGACAGGGTCCTTGACCGGATCCTTAACCGGGTCCTTGACGGGGTCTTTGACGGGGTCTTTGATTACCGTGCCGCCGCCGGCGGGCTTCGTGGCCGGGTCGCCGCTGGGCGTGTCTTCCTTCGGGCCGCAACCGGCGAAGATTATCGTTCCTGCCAACAGTGCTACCGTCAATATGCTCAGTAGTTTCATCTCTTTCATCATTTTGCCTCGTATTACGGGGTTAAAGCATTACCTTTTGTTTTTTGTGGAGTACGTCTGGCGGGACAGAACCGCCGGCTACCGCAGCCGGTAGTTTGCGGCCATAATTATAACGGATCAGGCCACAGGAATCACCAGTGGTTTTTCTAAAAAATTTCGAAGTAATCTGTTTTCGACGGTCCAATGCGTTGTATCCGCCCGCCATTAGGGGAATTATCGTCGGGTATCACCAGCAGCGCGGTGACGTTTTCGTGGCGTTGACAGTAGCTTTCGACCTCCTGGGTGGACATAACCATCAGGGCGGTGGACATTGCGTCTGCCATCGCGCCCGTCGGGCAGATCACCCATGCGGCGAGCGGTCCGGCCGACGGTCGGCCCGTTCGCGGGTCAATAATGTGCTCTCCGCGAGCCTGGGTGCCGGATCCGCTGAGCGATCCTGCGGTAAGAATGACCCGTTCGATTCCCGCCGCTTCGGCCCACGGACCGCCAACGGCGATCGGCCAGCCTTCATCCGGACTCGCGGCGCCACTGACCCTAACGGTGCTGGTCCCGCCGTGCACGAGCACATTCTCGATTTCCCAGTGTTCAAAGACCTCCAGCATTTTGTCTAGGGCGAATCCCTTTCCAATAGCGCCGAGGTCCACCGAGACGCATCCGTCGGAATACTGGCCGCCCGCGGGTCTGACGCCGACGAGGAAACCGTCGCGGTCCATGATGAGTCTGTCCATGCGCACCCGATCCAGGGCGTGTTCGAAGGATTCATCTTCCGGACCGGGAGGTGGAACGTTATCGGTTTCGGCGTATTTCATCACGGCGCCGACCGTAGCGTCGAAAGCGCCTTGCGTATCGGCCCATACGTGGGCCGCGATTGCAAGGCACTCGAACACGGAAATATCCACTCCGACACACGCGCCCGGGGCAAGGCGGTTTACCTGAGCTATATCGCTGCAGGCGTCGAAGCGGCTCATCAAACGTTCAAGGCGATCGACTTCCCTGAACGCCGCCCCTGCGGCCTGGCGAGCCAGAACCGCGTCGTCATGGGCGATGACCGCCTCAAAAGTGACGGTCATCGCCTCGTGGGCGAAGCGGTGCAGATTCCGCGCCGTGTCGCCCATCATGAACTCCTGATCAAGCCTTCTTCTTGCAGATCGTTCCAGCCAGGTAAACCAGGCTCGAGACGATCATGCCGATACCCATGTAAAGGTGTATGCTCGCCATAGCCGACTGCCAGCACACGCCGATCACCGGCAACGTCGCCAGGGCGGCGGTCAAGGCCAGGGCGAATCCGAAGAACGCTATCATCCAGAAACCAACCTTCTGGCCGGTTCCGAACCTGTTCGTTCTCGCTTCACTGCTGGAGGCGGTTGCACGGAACAGTATCAGTCCGAGCAAGGCAACCGCAAACACGGCGCCGAGCAGCACGTGCACGATCAGCAACCATCCGCTGATCGTCGCTCCGGACGTCACGGGATTCATGAACCCGGTGATAACCAGCACGATGGTCAATCCGCAGACCACGAGACCGGCGAGTTTATCCAGAAGCTTGAACAGACCGTTGTCGCCGCCGGCGAACTTGCCCAATCCTCGCAGCGCCAGCACGCCGTACGCCGCGAGCATCATCGCCATGAGAATCGCCGCGCCGAACAGCACGACTTTGAAGATCGGCCGGAACACGAACGTCAGTCCGAACATGTTGTGGAAGCCGGCGTCGAGTCCCTGCAGTTCGTACATGGACTTAACGGCTGCTGCTTCGGTAAGCAGCGGGCCGGTACCGGCAACCTTGCCGAACAGGAACGCTGAATCCGACGAGTGGCAGTCCGTGCAGCCGCCGGCTCCAAGAGCCTGCGGAGCGGGTCGAACGCCATGGGCCATGGGCCAGGAATACGCCTCGGCGGCCGGGTTGTCGCCGGCTACGAGCTTTCCGCCGTCGCCCAGGGAGAACATCTTTCCGCTGGAGATATAAGCGTACTTTCCGCCCTTGGCGGTCTGAAGCCTGCCCAGCACTGTGGCGACCTGCTGTTCTGTGAACGTTTCTTCGACCTCGGCAGTAGCCGATACGCCCTGGATAACCAGATCGGAAATCATGGGCCTGATCGCAACCTTGCCGTCTTTCGTTGTCATCCATCCGAAGCGGGGCACGGCGCGGCGGGCGGCGCCTGTTTCAACGGCAACCAGTCGCCAGCTCATTTTGCCCAGGTCCTCTCTGATGCCCTGTTCCTTGTCTTCCTGCACCGGCGTGGCCACGAGGTCCCGCTTATACGCGACGTCGCCGAAGTCAAACACCGCCGTGTCGCCCTTTTCTGCAACATCGGCCAGGGCCTTTACCATTCCCGTCAGGACGATAAGAATCTTCTGGCGAGTCTTGGGACGTTCGTGCAGGAATTCACTCGTATCCGTAGCCTCGGCTTCAGGATCCAGATCACGCAGAAGCGTCAGGATTTCGCCGTTCCAGTCTCTGGCGAACGGTCCGATCATCATCGGAGCCTTACCGTCAAAGTCTGAAACTTCCAGCTCACTGGCTTCGTTGAGCTTGCATATCTGTCCGTTGTGCAGGAACGCCGGAGTATCGCCAATTTTGAAATCTGAAACGTCCAGGCCGCCATCGGCGTTGAGCCTGTAGATCTTTCCAGCGTTCAGGAACACCGGGAGACCGCCGATTTTGTACTTCTCGATCAGGTCAAGTCTTCCGATAGCACTCATCTTGCCGCGATCTTCCATGATCGGTCCGGCCAGTGCGTTGAGGATCTTCGCGATCTGCTGTTGTCCGCGGAAAACGCCCTTGGTCATCGGGGCTACTTCGTCAGGCAGGACCGGGGCGACTTTGTCGCCGTCCACGCGGGCCCAGAACGCCGGCCAGATCATCTTGCGCGGTTCGATTTTTCCGTCATCGTTCTTCGCCAGTACGCCGGCGGAGATACTCGGCGATTCGGTGTACCACTGGGCTCTTCCGAAGATTCCCATCCGGTTGATCCGGGAGGTCCTGACCCTGGTCGGCGTCTTTCCGGGCATCGGGCCGGAGTGGCAGGCTGTGCAGGTCATTTTCTCCAGGTGGACCGGGGGCAGACCAGCGTGCTTCGGCACGGGCGCTCCGAGCCTTCCGCCCATGGCGTTGGGTCCCTTACCGTCTGTGCCCACGTGGCAGCCTTTGCAGCTCAGGGAGGCGACGCTCGGGTCCTTCCGCTGTGCGGATTCGCCTTCGTATCCTCGCACGATGTTGTGCGAGATGCCGTTTCGGTGACACGATACGCAGCTCATTCCCGCCATCGAGTGCACATCGCGATCGCTGCGCCATTTGTCCTGTCCGGCGGTGACCGTTGAGTGACAACTCAGGCAGCGTTTGTCTTTCGGGCTTCCGACATCCATCAGCGCCCTGTTCTTCGAATCGAACTGCGACAGGTCGTATATAACTGACGGAGGCGTCGCGTATCCGGTGTCATCGGGGCTCCGGCCTTTGGAGTAGTCCCACACATCGGATTGCCTGGAGCCCATTCCGCCGACTTCGCCGAGACCTGAGGCCGCGGTGCCGGCCCACATGTAGTTCTCTCTGGCCATCTGCTTGGCCCACTCGCTGTGGTCCTGCTTGAACGAGTTGTTGTGGCAGGCAAGGCAGTTGATCTCAGCTTTTCCCGAAACGCGCCAACGAGCTTTCAGATCGCTGGTGTCTTTCGGAGCGGCCATGTCGCCGCCGGGCATGTGACGCCCGAACTGCTGGGTGAACGTCCAGGGGGTCATTCCAACGCCGCCTGGGGATCGCAGGCCTTTCCACGCTCGGTTCGACAGGGGCAGTTGCGTGCCAGTGGCCTTATCGACCAGCACCCAGGGCTCGCCCGGTCGACCGGGGTCGGGATTCGTCGAAGAGTTAAAGTGCAGACCGCCTGCGATCACGCCGTAGTCGTGACACATGCCGCACGTGTTTTTCGTGGACATGGGCATCGAACGCGGCATGGTCGGCAGGATGCTTCGGTCATCGATATCCTTCAGGCCAAAGCGGTGCAGAGGCACGCAGCGGGTCCCGTCGGAGTGGTGATTATGCGGTTCGGCGGCGGACAATCCGCCGGCCAGAACGGCAACCGATATCAAGATTGTAGTTATATGTTTCAAGCGTGGACCTCGAAATCCTCGTGTTTGAACTCGATTTTCTTCTGGCTATTGACTGCATCGTTAACCGCCAGGACAGCAACTGCGGTCTCGTATCCGACGATAGCGGGGCAATTCAGCTCGGCCTTGCCGCGGACTGCGTCGAAGAAGTTGTGCAGGTGCGGCTGGTGGGGAAGCATTCCCAGTTCGATCGGCAGAGGCCACTTCGGAGCCGCCGGCGAAACTCGAGCGTCGAGCACGACGTTAGTGGTCTTCGTCGAGCCCATCTTGCGGCTGATTTCCTTGAGGTAGCCCTTCTTGACCCACTTGTTCCAGTCAGGAGCGTTGTTGGGGTCTCTTTCGAGCCAGTTTCCGTCACGCGGGACTTCGGAGATCACGAGCGTACCGGATTCTCCCATGAACGCTTCGTGGAATCCGCCGTAACGCGTAGTGGTCTGGACCTGGTAGAACGCGCGGGCCATCTCTTTGGTCTTGGGGTGCAGGTACTCGAAGATGCACATGACGTTATCGTACCATTCGTGCTGGTCGTAATAGTCGATACCGCCGGAGGCGATGACCGACTTCGGATCGGTTCCGAATATCCAGCTGAAGATGTCGATCTGGTGCGAGCCGAGGTCAACGATCGGTCCGCCGCCGTAACGCTTGTACCAGCGCCAGTTGCGGAAGCGACTCATCGTGTCGTATCCGTACTTGGCCAGTTCCTTTTCGGTCAGGGCGTCTTTGGGCGCCCAGCCGATGTCTTCGGAAACCGCGCGGTTCCACTGACCGTAGCCCTGCATGACGCGCCCGAGAATCTTCTCCTCGAGCAGGAGTTTCTCGACTGCGTGCCTGTAACGAGGGTTTGAACGACGCTGGTGACCGATCTGCAGAAGCTTGCCGGTCTTGCGCTGGGTAAGGACCATCTGCCTGGCCAGTTCCAGCGAGTTCGACATTTCCTTCTCGCAGTAAACATCGAGACCGGCTTCCATGCCCGCGATGGCGTGCTCTGCGTGCAGCCAGTCCGGCGTGGCGACGATCAGGGCGTCGTGCAGGAGTCGGGCGATTCGCTGCTCGAGCTG
>CAYMSH010000340.1:0-6950 GCA_964392945.1 uncultured Planctomycetaceae bacterium
GTTCGAAATACTGATCAATACGACCAATGCGCCGGTCAACGAGACTTTCCTCATCGGCGCTAATGAAGTGAACCTCGTGCTCGACGACGGCGATTTCGTCCGCGTTTCGGGCATCGGCGTGGAGCTTGACATTCTGGGCCAGACGCTCAGCGGCGACTTTGTCTTCGAGAAGAAGACCGTCCTGGACGTTACGACGGTTGAAGTAGCCGCCAGCAACGTTCACCTGGGCCTCGGAGACGGGACCACGAACTTTGTCGAAATCAATAATGGCGTCGGCGGCTTTGTCATTACGCTGAGCCCGGGCGGGGCCGCCGAGTTCGCCGGAAGCTTTGCCGGCGATCTCAGCGTTAATATTCCGGGGATCACGTTCACCGGCGCGATATCGGTCGAGGCCGACACAAGCCAGACCGCTCCCGGCGGACCGTTCCTGCGAGTTGTCGTTGGCAGCGTCGGTACGCCTGCGGAACTGAACGTGATGGACCAGACGCTCAGTGGCGTGTTCTTTATTGAAGTACGCAGCGGTGAGGTCACCATAGCCGCAAGCAGCGTTGAGCTGATGCTGGGCGATCCCCTCGATCCGATCATCAAGCTTACCGGCGGCGAAGGCCTGCTGGTAATCACCTCCGCTGGCGTGGCCGGACGAGTTGTCGCCGATTTCGAAATTATGCCCTTCGGCGTTACCGACGATCCCGACGACGGCATCGAAGCAAAGATCGAGATACAGATCAACACCACCGCGGCTGCGGTTACCAGAACGGTTGACGTAGGCGGCCAGAACGTAGTGTTGAACGTGCCGGCCGGTCCGTTCCTGAAAGTCAGCGTCACCGGCCTGTCGATCGACATTCTCGGCCAGTCGCTTTCCGGCGACTTCATGTTCGAACTGGCGACAGTCGGCGGTAATACGGTAGTAAAAGTCGCCGCTACTGACGTTACGCTCATAATCACCGCCGGCGACGTGAGAGTAGAACTGACTGAAGCTTCCGGCGCGTTCCTTGTAGACAACCTGGGAATCGCCGGAAAGGCAAGCGGCGTTGCGACGCTTCTCGGCGTGGACGGCGTGACGCTGCAGGCGTCGCTGGCCGTTGAGTTCAACACCCGCGCGGTCGCGATCAAGGAGACAATCGGCGGTGTTCTGCTGGACTTCGCGACGGCCGACAACTTTGTCCGCGTGGCCGGCGCCGGCGTGCTGAAGATCGGCGAATTTGTGGACCTCAGCGGATCGTTCAGCTTCGAAGCGGCCACAGTCAACGCAGAGACCGTCATCAAGATCGCCGCGATTGATGTCCAGGCCTACTTCGGCGTCCCGGGCGCCGCCGGGCTGCAGATAACCGACTTCAACCTGGCGTTGATCGCGTTTAACGGCGGCGGTTTTGCGATAGAAGCCAGCGGTTCGGCTTCCATCGCAGGGCTCGAAGGCATACTTACGCTCGACGCCGACTTGTCGCTGCGGGCCAATACCAGCGGGCGGGACATTACCGAGGACTTCATAGTCGACGGCCAGACCCTGAGTCTTAACTACGCCGCTGCGGACAACTATATAAGGTTCGTCGGCGAGAACATTACGCTCGGCACGCCGGTGGGCGACTTCACTGGCGATATCTTCTTCGAGAAGGACACCGCCACAGGCGAACTGCTGATCGGCGGGGCGAGCATCAACTTCTTCGTTGGCGATGTCGCTGCGAATCTCGGCGTGAAGGTCACAGGCGCCGAATTTGCGCTGCTGATCATGCCTGACGGTAAGTTCGCCTTCCAGGCTTCGGGCGCTGCATCTCTCGAAGGTATTGACGATCTGACACTGCAAGGGGCCCTGACGGCCGAGATGAACACCGCCATGGTCGATGTTAATCGATCGTTCGAGGTCGGCGGGACTCAGGTGGATCTGAACGTAGCGGCCGGCGCGGCGCGCTTCGGAGCCGACAACTTGACACTGGTTATCGACTCGGTCGCCAGCCTCACCGGCAGCTTTGCAATAGAGAAGGCGACTCTGCCCGGCCCCGACGCGGCGCTCGGTACGCCTGATGACGTAGTGGAAATACTGATTGGCGCGGACGGCGTCAATATATTCGTCGGCGACGAGGGCGGCCCGGGCGCCGGCGACGACATAGGGTTCCGCGTGGAAGGCGCCCAGCTGGCCGCACTGATATCCACTGGCGGAAAGATCGCCCTGGACGCAAGCGGCGCCGCCGAAGTCGTCGGAATTCCGAACTTGACGCTCGGCGGGAACTTCGGAGTGCAGGTCAACACGCACACCGAAGACATTGTCCGCGAAATTACCGTCGGCGACGTGACAAAGGTCCTCAATGTAGCCGCCGACAGCGCCCGATTCGGCGGCGACGATGTCGAACTGACAATCGCCGGCCAGACGCTCAGAGGCAGCTTCACGGTTGAGAAGACCACCGACTCGGTATCCGGAAACGTCGTAGTCGGCGTGGCGATCAGCAACGTTTACTTCGCACTCAGCGACGGAACCACGGACTTCTTCGTAATCAGCAACGCATCGGGAGCCCTGGTCCTCAGCAGCGCGGGTATCGCCGGTTCGTTCAGCGGGGATGCTGCGGTCAATATCCCCGGGATCGCCGCCAGCGGCGCCGTGCATATTGAAATCAACACCACTAACGCCGAGGTTACTCGCAGCTTCGATGTCGGCGACGACACGCTCGAACTGAATCTGGACGCCGGCGACTACGTCCAGGTCCGCATCGGCAAGCTTGGCGCCGCCAATCACGCCGAGATCGACATTGCCGGCCAGACGCTCTCCGGCGTGTTCCTCTTCGAAATGCTCGAAGACCCCGTCGCCGGCAAACTCGTCAAAGTCGGCGCCACGGAAGTCGGCTTGAAACTCGGCGATCCGGGCGATCCGTTCGTTACTGTGGAAGATGGGTTCGGAGCGTTTGTGATCTCCGCGCAGGGCGTGGCCGGCAAGCTCACTGCGGATGCAACATTTAATGTAGCCAATCTGCTCACCGGCGACTTCACGATCCTCCTGGAACTGAACACAATGGCCGGCGAAGTTCGCCAGACCTTCGACTTCGGCGACGGCGCCCCGGTCGTCCTGGACCTGCCCGGCGGCCCGTTCGTTCGCGTCGTGCTTGAAGATGTGGACGTTACGTTCAGCGTCGGCGGCAAAGATTTCGTCTCGCACGGCAACTTCATGTTCGATCAGCGAACCGAGTCGGACGGCAGGAAAGTAACCTGGCTCGCGGTGACCGACTTCAGCGTTGACGTCGACGGGAACGGAATCGCCGAAGGCCAGGGCGGATTCGTCATTACGCCCGACGGCGTGGCGGGTATCGTTTCCGGCGTTGCGTCGGCCAACGTAGGCCCGGTTTCCGCAGGCGGAACGGTAACCCTGCGGGTCAACACCACCGGCCTGCCGATAAACGAAACAATAACCCTGGCCGGGCGGACCATCGAAATCACCTTCGGCGACAGTTCGCTGGAGCGAAACGTATTTGCGATATCGGTTTCCGATCTGTCGCTGAACATCGGCGACTTCGTTACGATCGAGGGCAACGTCAGCTTCGCCGGCAACGATACAGAAAGTGTCTTCGCGGGCAATGAGCTGGAGATATTCCTCGGGCAGGGTCCGGCGCGACTCGAAAGCGGACAGATCAACCCGCTGGCCACCGGCGTGCTTCTTACCGACGCCACGATCGGCGTTATAAGGATGGAAGGCAAGTTCGCGCTCAGTGCACGCGGAACCGTGCAGTTGATCGGCATCGACGGCGTGACGCTGATCGGAACCGCGATCATCCGGTTCAACAACACCGGTCAGGCCATCGACCGCATTCTGACAATCGGCGGCGCTGACGAAGACGTCGTAGTGCGATTCGAAACAGCCGACAACGCCGCCAGCTTCCAGGCGATCGATTTGGAAATATCGCTGCTGGGCCAGAGCCTGCGCGGCGATTTTGCCTTCGAGCAGACAACCACCGCAGACGGCGGATTCGCCGTTCTCGTAGGCGCCGACAACGTTTCTCTGACCCTCGGCGACGGTTCGAGCGATCTTGTAAGCATTACCGACGGCAGCGGCGCTTTCCTGCTGAACAACGCCGGATTCGCTGGCCAGGTCAGCGCTTCGGTCAACGTTAACCTGCCTGGGGTGGACTTCGGCGGGGCGTTCTCGCTGGCGATTAACACTACCGGCGTGGCGATCGCAGAATCCGTGCTGGTCGACGGAAACCCGATCGCCCTGACGCTTGACGCTGGCCCGCTTCTGCAGATCGGCGGGACTGGAGTTACGCTCGACGTGATGGGCCAGACGCTCTCCGGAGATTTCGCCTTCGAGACAGTCAAAGCCGCCGACGGGACCAGCGTGACGCGTCTGGGCGCCAACAAAGTCGAACTGAATCTCGGATCCGGGATGGTCCTCGTCGAAAACGGACAGGGCTCATTCCTGATCACCAGCGCCGGACTGGCCGGGCAGCTCAGTTGCGACGTAACAGTTAATGTCCCCGGCGTCGATTTCCACGGCGACTTCAAGATCGCAATCAACACTACCGGCGCCGCGATCGCCGAAACGTTCGTAGTCGGCGGAGAGGATGTCGTGCTGGACGTGCCCGCCGGCCCGTTCCTGCGAATAGAAGCCAAGAATATATCGCTCGACGTGCTGGGCCAGACGCTCAGCGGCGACTTCGCCTTCGAGCAGACCAAGAACCAGAACGGCCAGACCCTCGTTCGCCTGGCCGCGGCCAACGTGCAACTGGCCCTGGGCGACGGAACTACGGACTTTGTGACTGTCTCCGACGGGCAAGGCGGTTTCCTGATCGACGCGACGGGCCTGGCCGGCGTGCTCAGTGCGACAGTAGCCGTGAATATCCCCGGCGTATCGATCAGCGGACAGCTTTCACTGGAAATCAACCAGCGGACAACCGCAGTCGATGAAACGCTCAATGTCGGCGACAGCCAGGTCGTTTTGGACCTGCCCGCCGGCAAGTACCTGCGAGTCGCTGGCGACGGCGTGAATGTCGATATCATGGGCCAGACCCTCAGCGGCGACTTCGCCTTCGAGCAGAAGCAGACCACAGGCGGATCGCAGGTTGTGCGGATAGGGGCGGCCAATATTGAACTGTCCCTCGGCGGCGGACTGGTGACCGTCAGCGGCGGATCGGCCCTGTTCATCGTAAACAGCGCCGGGGTGGCCGGGTCGTTCTCCGGCACCGTTACGCTGGACGTGCCTAACGTGTTCTTCACCGGCAACATGACAGTCGAGGTCAACACCACGGGCGCGGCGGTCAACGAGTCGTTCAATATCGGCGGCGGGACCGAAGATCTCGTTCTCGACGCCGGCCAGTACGTTCGCATAGTCGGGACCGGCGTCGAGCTGAATGTGATGGACCAGGTCATCACGGGTAACTTCCTGGTCGAGGCCGGCAGCTTCGGCGGACAGACAGTCGTTAAAGTCGCACTGTTCAATGCCAGCATGACCCTCGGCGATCCGAATGATCCGTTCATCGACATCCCGGACGCCGACGGCGGATTCATCATCAGCGCGCAGGGCGTATCGGCCAGCCTCACGATCAACAATCCCGCGTTCAACATACCCGGCATTGACGCCGGCATTACGTTCGATTCGATTCACCTGGAGTTCAACAGCGTCCCGGCTCCGGTTCAGGAGACTTTCGTTGTCGTCGACGAGCTCGGAGACGATCTGACGGTCGAACTCGATCTCGTCGCCGGCCCGTTTGTGCGAGTAGTGCTCCTCGGAGCCGACATCAATTTCAACGTCGGCGGGGCGAGCATCCTCGTCGAGGGCGACTTCCTGTTTGATCAGACCACAAACGCCGACGGAACGAAGACCACGCGAATCGGCGCTACAAACGTTGAAATCGACCTGGCCGCAGAAGGGCTCGGCGAAGGGAGCTTCTCCAACGGCCAGGGCGGATTCATCATAACATCAGCGGGCTTGGCTGGCGTGTTGAGCGGAAACGCCGATATCGGCGTAGGCCCGGTCGACGCCGGCGGGACTATAATCGTACGCGTTAACAACACCGGCGCCGCCGTCGATGAGACGATTGTCATCGGAAGCAAGTCGATAGACATCCGCTTCGGCGAGAGCGAAGGCGACATATTCGCCGTCTCGATCTCCGATCTTACGCTGACTATCGGCGATTTTGTCAGTGTAGAAGGCAACGTGAGTTTCATTGACCAGGGCGACAGGTTCACGTTCGCTGGCGACGGACTGGAAATATTCCTCGGCCAGGGACCGGCGAAACTCGAGGGCGGCGATATCAACCCGCTGGCCACCGGAGTGCTGCTCAGCGACGCGAAGATCGGCGTTATCAAGTACACCACTCCTGAAGGAACCACGTTCGCGATGTACGCCGAAGGGACCGTGCAGCTTCTCGGTCTTGACGGAGTAACGTTAAGCGGAACCGCGGTCGTACGCGTAAACACAACGGGCATGGCGATAAACGAAACGCTTACGATCCCCGGCAGCAGCGCCGGCGGAGTGGATGTAGTGTTCGACACCGCCGATCGCGTGACAGTGCTCCAGGCCCTCAATGTTGACATGGACATAATGGGCCAGACGCTCCACGGCAATTTCGCGTTCGACAAGGTCACCGACGAAAACAACGCCGGCGCCCTGCGAATCGCGATGACCGACGTGAGCGTTTATCTGGGCGACGGCGCCAACGGCGTCAGCGTTACCGGCGCTGTCGGATCGTTCCTGTTCACCAGCGCCGGGCTGGCGGGCGAGCTTACCGGTACGGTAAACGCTACGATCCCCGGAGTTTCGTTCGGCGGTTCGTTCACCATCGCGGTAAACACCACCAACGCACCGGTAAACGAAATGTTCACCGTAGGCGATGAGGCGATCACGCTGGAGTTGCCTACCGGCCCGTACGTCAGGGTAGCCGGAACCGGCGTGACGCTGGACATCATGGGCCAGACCTTAAGGGCCCGTCGATTTAGTTAGCACAGGTTTTGCATGAGGGACGAGACGGCGC
>CAYMSH010000341.1:0-6935 GCA_964392945.1 uncultured Planctomycetaceae bacterium
ATGGACGCGATCAATCCAGATGCCCGAGAGATTCATCAACGGCTCAAGGTTGTGCGGCGGGGTCAGGACCTTCGTCTCGAACAGGCCCATCTGGCTCGTTGATGCGGCGTAGGAGTTCCGAGCACGTCCACCTACGACGTGACGCATGGTCGGATCGACACAGAGACGCTCGGCATCGTTGGTATCCTCGTATCCGGCCAAGCGACTGAACACCGACTGACGAACCATGGCCGAAACCGTGTGTTGGGTGTTCTTGCCCGTGCGCCAATCCGCCAACATCTGCGCTGCCGTATCTGTCAAGCCCAATGTTTCGTCCAACTCTCGATATGGGATCAACCCTGCGTCGCTGGTAATCTTCGATCCGTGGAACTCCAGCTTCAGACTCCCATCAAATCCTACGCGAATGGCATCCTTGCCGCTTTCACCCATTGGATTCTCCAGTTTTCCTGCCCTTGACGTTGAGGAAACCCTATGTTTATGCAGTCGAACGATGCTCCATTATACCCAAGGACGAAACCTGAACCAGGAGATCCGGGTTAAGGGGCCGTCGATTTGGTTAGTACAACGACGCCTCGGCCCCGGGACTCCGGGATTTGTCACGGCTTCTTCCTTTTCTTCTTCTTTTTCTTCTTCTGGCCGGCGGCTTTGCGAAGCGTGGCCAGGATGTCGTCATACTTACCGAGCGGTGTGGCGTTGCCGCCTGGTGCAAACTCGCCAAACGGACGGTTGGGGATTCGTTTCAGTGCGGCCGCCAGGGTCTTCTTCATCTTGGCGAGCGTCTTTGCGTGGCTTGGGTGTGCGGCGAGGTTCTTTTGAGCGTCGGGGTCGGCCGCGATGTCATACAACTGGTCGGCGGCGAATGCGTCGGGGTGGGTGGCGAAGGATCGCGAGACCCCTCCGCTGAGCCCGACGGCGGCCTTGATCGTTCGGCGATCGCCCGCTCGCAAGGCTTTGATCTGTTCTTTGGTGTATCGCAGGGCGATGTAGCTGTAGTCCTTGGTCTTGACGCTGCGTGCGGCCCCCATTTCGCAATAGACATAATCCCGCACGGTGCGGTCGGGCGCCTTGAACAGCGGTACGAGGCTGACGCCGTCGAGCCTGTATTTGGCGGGTAGTTTGACCCGGGCCAGTTCGAACCAGGTCGCCGCGAAGTCCGTATTCTGGATCAGCGAGTCGCATCGCCGGCCTTTGGCCATCCCGGCGGGCCATCGCATAATGCACGGCGTCTCGGTCCCTCGTTTCTTGTGCAGCGAGCCCTTGTTGACCGAGCCATGGTCGGCGACAAAGAGCACGACGGTGTTCTCGGCGATGCCCAGCTTATCCAGCTTGTCCAGCAGCACGCCCAGCGAATCGTCCATCCAAAGGTAGCCCGCTTCGTTTTCGGTTAGACCGGCTTTCTGGATCCTTTGCATCACCGAGTCGCGGGGGGGCATTGCGTTGAGCTTGCGATCGATCATACCCTCTCCGGTGACCTTCGGGTGGCTCAGGGATTTATGCCATGACCCGTTGGGCCCGTGCAGCAGTGTCGTGGCGTAGTGGAGGTAGAACGGGCGATCCTTGTGCAGTTCAATGAACTCCAACGCCGCTTCAATGGTCCACTCGGGGTTGTGCTGCTGGAACGGGGCCTTGGTGTTCTCCCAGTAGATGTTTTTGGCCCAGGTGAATCCGCGCTGCTTGACCAGCGTTCGAAGCAGCTTCTCGTTGGCGAACATCTTCTTGTTGATTTCGTCGCTGTAGGGCGTGTTCTTGGGTATGTCGTGCAGGCCGAGTTTCCCGGCCGCGGCGTTGTCCTTGAGATGCGGGCCAACGTGATACTTGCCGACGAATCCCGTGGCGTACCCGTGCCGGGCCAGCACGGCGCCGACGTTCATGTTGTCGTCTTCGAGCCCGACGTTGAATCCGGGCAGGGTCTGCCTCCCGGGCGGGAAAAGCTCCAGGAACTCCTTGAAATAGGAAGAACTGGCGTACCGACCGGTCAGGAAGGTGTAGCGGCTGGGCGTGCAAACCGTGCTGGTGACGTGTGCGTTGTGGAACGTGACGCCCTGGCGGGACAGGCGATCGAGATTGGGCGTCAGCACCTTGCCGCCGTAGACGCTCGTCTCGTACTTGTCGTAGTCGTCCAGGAGAAATACAATAATGTTAGGTCGAGCGTCGCGCCCGCTCTTTTGGCGCGTCGCGGCCCGCACCGCGAGCGCTGCGGCGCCCAGCCCGGCGGCCGCCAGGAAACTCCGTCGTGTATACGTCATTTGCCGCATATGCTTTCTCCCACGCGCGCCATTGCGCCGGTCCCGAGGCGCCCCAATGCTCTTGGAGACTTTGCAGTATCGAGACCGCGGTGCTTGAACAGTGATAGTACCCGATGCGGCGCGTTACTGGTAGGGAATCCGATTTCGCGCGAGCGAGCGTCGCTCTGGGAGTCATTCAGCGCTGACGGCGACGCCTCTTTCGTCTAGTGTCTTCTTCGCCTCAGGACCGCAAGACCGCCGATCGCCAGGATCGCCATTGTCGCCGGTTCGGGTACTTCGGCCAGGCGCATGCCTGAGAAGGGGCCCTCGTCCGACGGGTCGTAGTAGCTGCGATAATCTGCGTGCAGACTGCCGTCTGAGTTGCTGTAATCGCCGCCGCGCAACCCGCGATATATATCGCTGATGTCGCCGCCGCCGAGATCAATCACCGCTTCGTTCCATTCCCATACGTTCCCGGCCTGGTCGAACGTTCCGTGCGGGCTGGCGGAGTTTTCGTGATCGCCGACCTCGGTTCGCCAGTACACGGGGCCGGGAATCCAGGCGGTGTCCAGGAAAGTGGCGGTGTTTCCCGGGTCGATGGCCGGCAGCAGGTTCGTCGGCGTGGTGTCGCTGCTGGTTGGGTAGTCGAAGTAGTTTCCCGTAGGCCCGTCAGCTTTGTGGAACGCCGTCTTGTACCACTCGTCTTCGCTGGGAATCACCCAGGTGGCCGTCGGGCTGCGCGTGACGGCCAGCAAAGCCGCTCGGGTCACCGCTCCGTAGAGTCTGTACGAACCGTCTTCTGTAGTCGCCGGAAGTTGCAGGCCGCTGGGTTGTCCGTTGTGCATCCAGTTGGCGAACCGGGCCGCGTCGCCCCAGGAAATGTAGTTTACCGGGCGGTCCGCTCGATCGGCGGCGACCGAGTAACTGTAGCTTCCTGAAGAGCCGGTCCGCTCGATCTTGCATCCGTGCGAATCGGTCCACATCTCGGTGTTATACAGCCCGTGAGCGTCGGTCTGGGCCACTGCGTTGAGGAAATCTTTGTACTGGCCGCACGTGACCTCGAATTTGCCGATATTGTAGCCATATCTCACCGAGCCGTATCCGCTGGTTCCGTCAGTTGACATGATCTCGGTATCAGGTAGGTTGTTGATATCGCCTACAGTTACCGTCTCGATAGCCACCGCCGAAGCGGATGACGCCCAGACCGCGACAATCGCGGCCACGCATACGACTTGAATTGCAGCTTTCATCTTACAATCCTTTCCAATTAAGAAGATCTGATTGTTCTCGGCGACGTTAATTCATCCGAGACACTTTTGGCTGGCGATTAACGGCTAACGGCTAATAAAAGAGGCTTTTCGGGAGGATATGACTTCGCCTCATTTCAGATTCAACCGGCTCACTTCGACACGGCTCAGTATCTGTGACAGGTCGAACTCCGCCCGCTGCTACGCACAAAACGGGCTTCTCTACGCAGAACTGTAGCGCCGGGATCGGGCATCTTCAAGTCTGCACGCTCAATTATACGTCGCTGGCGGACCGCGGTCCAGCCGGCCGGGTCCCGGGCCGTGCCGTTGGCGCACAAAAGAAGCTCCCGACGAGTGTCGGGAGCTTCTTTTAGTGGGCCCTGTAGGATTCGAACCTACGACCAAGAAATTATGAGCTTCCTGCTCTGACCAACTGAGCTAAGGGCCCGTTTCGGCGCCTCTTACAAACGCCGAGCGAACAGGTTATTGTAAATGTTCTTCCGAGTCAAGTGGTAAGTCGTGCTGGAAGGACCGATCGCGGGAAGTTATTATGCATGTTGCGGCGTATTGACGCCGGATATTCAGGACCCGACAGCGAGATGGCGTTATGATGAGGATTCTCTGTGCGAGTGTTGTCTGTTTTTCCCTGGTCGCCGCGGTGAGGGCCGAGCCGAAATCGCCTGTCAGGCGTTGGTCCTTCGACTCCGGCGCCAAGGCCGCCGACGGACCCGACGCAGGGCTTCCGATCGGCTCGAGTCAGCCGGCTTCGGTGAGTCTGTGGTTCAACCCAGCCGGGACCGGCGATCGGCAGGTGCTGTTCTGTTACGGGATGACCACGCCGGGTAAAGCTCGCGGGATCTGGATCCCGAAGTCCGGGGTGATATCGTTCTTCCATTGGGGCGGCCCGGACCTGCAGGCCAGCGTCGGGGCTATCAAACCCGGCAAGTGGCATCACGTTGTCGGCGTATACGACGGACGCGGCCGGATGAAAATATACTTCAACGGCAAGCCCGTCGGCGCCGCCAAAGGCAGACCCGACACGCAACTCGGCGGTCGATACTACATCGGCCGCAGCCTCGACGGGTCCAAGGCGTTTGTCGGCAAGATCGACGATATCGCCGTGTTCTCGCTCGCCCTGGGAGACGCCGATGTAGCCTCATTGTACAACAAGGGAGCAGGCAGGCCCGCGGGAGTCGCAAAGATCGCCGCCCCGGCGAGGCAAAAAGGCAAGGCTCTTTCCCTGGCGGATCTGGCGCCGGGTCATCTCGGCAAGTTCAGCCTGAAGCTGCCCGGGCGAGCTGCGCCCGTGGTCGTGCCCGGCAAAGCTCTGGCCGAACTTGCCTGTAAGGAGATCATCTTCGCCGTTCGACAGTCCGACCCCGACGGGCACTGGTACGCGAATTTCGGTTACAACGTGGTCAATCCCAAGGGACGGTTGTATTACCACGACGGTGGACGCCTGTGTCGGTTGAACTTGTCTACGGGCAAAGTCACCACGCTGCTGAACGGTCCCAAGGGCGGGGTGCGCGATCCGCAGATGCATTACGACGGCAAGAAGATACTGTTTTCGTATCGCAAGGGCGGACAGCCCTATTACCGCCTGTACGAGATCAATATCGACGGGACCGGCCTCAAGGCGATTACTACCGGGCCGTTCGACGACTTCGAGCCGGCGTATCTGCCAGACGGCGGGATCGTGTTCTGCTCCAGCCGCTGCAATCGCTGGGTCCCGTGCTACGTGACGCAGGTCGCGGTGCTTTACCGCTGCGACGGAGACGGTAAGAACATACGCCAGCTTTCGCCGAACACCGAACAGGAGAACACGCCGTGGGTCCTGCCGGATGGGCGGATACTCTACCAGCGTTGGGAGTATGTCGATCGATCCCAAGTCGGGTATCACCATCTCTGGACGATGAATCCCGACGGGACCGGGCAGATGGTTTATTACGGCAACATGCACCCCAACACTGTGATGATCGACGCCAAACCGATACTCGGCACATCGAAGGTCGTCGCCTCGTTTTCGCCTGGACACGGGCGGAACGAGCATTCGGGGTATATAACCGTGGTCGATCCGCGAAAGGGGCCTGATGCAAAGGAGATGGCCCGTTCGGTCAGCGGCCGCAAGCAGTATCGCGACCCGTATCCGCTGAGCGAGGATGAGTTTCTCGTCGCGGCCGGAGACAGCGTGCAGTTGCTGAGCTCCGGTGGGCGGACCACTACATTGTTCAAGATGCCCGCCGACTGGCGGAAAGGGCGGATGGGCGTTCACGAGCCGCGACCGCTGCGGGCTCGCAAGCGTGAGCGAGTGATACCCGAGCGGGTGGACCTGGCCAAGAAGACCGGTCTGGTTATGCTCGAGAACGTGAATATCGGGCGCAACATGAAAGGCGTCAAGCCCGGCGAGATCACCGATCTGCTGGTGCTGGAAATATTGTCCAAACCGTACAACATGTTCAGCGGCATGGAGCCCCTGACTTACGGCGGCTCGTTCCTGCTGGAGCGAATTGTCGGGACGGTTCCTGTCGAACCCGACGGGTCGGCGTACATGGAACTGCCGGCGATGCGCCCGCTGTTCTTCGTGGCGCTGGACAAGAACGGCATGGCCGTTAAACGCATGCAGAGTTTCATGACGCTCCAGCCGGGAGAAAAACTCAGCTGCATCGGATGTCACGAAGAACGCGGCCGGCCGCCTTCGACCGGCAAGATCCCCTCGGCGCGACGCCGACCGCCAAGCCGGATCAAGCCGATCGCAAACGTGCCCGACGTGTTCGACTTCCCGCGCGACATCCAGCCGATTCTCGACAAGCACTGCGTGGCGTGTCACGATTACGACAAGACCGCCAAAGGCGGACCTCGCGCCGGAGGCGTGATACTCACCGGCGACCGCGGACCGATGTATTCGCACAGCTACTACATGCTGACGGTGCTGAAGGAGTTTTCCGACGGGCGGAATCTCCGCAAGAGCAACTACCCGCCGCGAACGCTCGGCTCGCCGGCCAGTCCGATCATGAAACGCCTGGACGGAGCCCATCACAAGGTCAAACTCTCGGCACACGAAAAGACGATGATCCGCCTCTGGATCGACACCGGTGCGGCGTACCCCGGAACTTACGCGGCGCTGGGCGCCGGAATGCTGGGGCATTATTCCGGTTCAACTGGCGGACTTACGCGACAGGATGTCAAATGGAAATCGACGATCGCCGCCCGAGCGGTTGTCAGGAAGCGTTGCGCCTCGTGTCACAAGGGCCCCAGATCGCTGCCCGATTCGCCGTCGGACAACAAACGAATGGTCGGATGGGTGGAGCGACGCGAGTTGATCCAAAAGGGCGACTTCCCGATCCTGCGATACAACCGACACATTCTTTACAATCTGTCGCGTCCGGAAAAATCGTTGTTGCTGTTGGCTCCGCTTGCCGGGACCGCCGGCGGATACGCCTCGGACGACAAGAAGGATAAGAAG
>CAYMSH010000342.1:0-6907 GCA_964392945.1 uncultured Planctomycetaceae bacterium
GCTGCTGACGCTCATCGGGGCCAGGGAGAAAATAGTCGCCGCCATTCCGCTGTCGCTCCGTCTCGGAGCTGGGGCGGGAATCGGCCTGTTCATCACGTTTATCGGTCTGAGCAAGCTCGGATTCATCGTGGCTAATCCGAACACACTCGTGGCGCTGGCCAGACCGTTCAGCCCGGAAGTTGGTCTGGGGCTGCTGGGCCTTATGATAATGTGCGTTCTGACGGTTCGCAAAATCCCCGGAGCAATTCTCATTGGCATCATCTTCGTAACGCTGATCGGAGCGATGTTCGGGCTGGCCGATACGTCAGCCCTGGCCGAGAAAGGGGCGATCTCCGCTCCGCCGTCGATCACGCCGATCCTGTTGAAGCTGGATATCCTCGGCGCGCTTCGCCTTTCGCTGATAGGAGCGATATTCTCGTTTATGTTCGTGGACCTCTTCGACTCAGTCGGCACGATAGTGGCCTGCAGCCACGAGGCCGGGCTCATCGGACCGGATGGGAAGATCAGCAAGATCAATCGAATGCTGGAGGCCGACGCGATCGCAACTCTGGCCGGGGCGGTTATGGGAACCAGCACAACGACCACGTACATCGAATCGGGAGCAGGAATCACAGAAGGCGGGCGAACCGGTCTGGCTTCCGTAGTAACGGGGCTGCTGTTCCTGGCGGCGCTGTTCATCACGCCTTTGATCAGTGCGGTTCCGAAGTTCGCCACAGCTCCGGCGCTGATCATGGTCGGCGTCTTCATGTTCCGGAGCATAGGCAAGATCGACCTGTCGGACTTCACCTCGGCGATGCCGGCGTTCCTGACGATCATCCTTATGCCGCTTACGTATTCGATAATCACGGGGCTGGCGTTCGGATTCCTGGCCCATATCGTTTTGACGCTGGCCGCCGGGCGGGCCCGGAAAGTCGGGCTGGTCATGTGGATCATCGGAGCACTGTCGCTGGCCGACATCCTGATCCGCACCGGCATGCTTGGCGATATCTAACGATCCCGGCGGGGCGCGGAAGGGAGAAATAAGACAGGCCCGCGGCGTTTATTCCGCGGGCCTGCTGGTTTGGTTTATTATCCCGGCGTTACTTGCTTGTCTTCTTCGTCGTCTTGGCCGGGGCCATAGGCTTTCTCGTAACCGCGGGTTTATCCGCGTTCGGGTCTACGAACGTTCCTGATGAAATCGTCTTCAGACTCTTGGCCTTGACCATTCTTCCGAAGATCGGGGCGACGATCGTTACCGCCAGGCTTGTGGTTTCTGTTGATGAGCCGCTCGGTACACTCCCTGTGTACGCACATACGCCGCCTCAGCCATACTTCATGCTGGATGAAGATAGAACCCTCCTTCCGCTCAGCATGATCACTTTCGGCGGTTTGGCGTTGCCGCCTTCAGTGAAGTCAAGAGGTCCGTAGACTTCCGAACCGGAGCCGATGACCATTACGTCTCGGGCGGCCAGGCCGACTTTGGCGCCGCGGAAACTCGCGGCGAAATCCATTCGGACCTTACTGCCGATCCGAAGGGTGTTGACCATTTGGGCCTGTATTTCGTAATCCGGCGTGGCGCGGCTTGGTTTGAAGACCAATGCCGCCGAACCGCGTGATACTGTACCGTAGGCCAGCTTGTACGTGCCGGCCGGTATGCCCGCCAGACCGTCAGTCTTGATGTCAAAAGCGGCGTCTTTTCCGACCAGGACAAGCGACTTCAACGAGTTGGCGGGGAATATCGCGTTGACCAGGCCCCGTTCGACGTCGTCCATCCGCTCGTAGTCTATGCTTGATCCGTCTTCGGCGACTTTGAGCCGATAGATGTACTTGCCGATCCGATGGACTTGCCTGAGCGGTATCGCCGAGGCGCTTGAGCCTATCATGATCGCGTCGCCGGAGGACCCCGAGGAGCTCTGGCTGAACTTGCCGTCCATGTTGTCGTCCAGGATTCGAACCGGGACCCTGGCGACAGTTCCGGCCATGCTCGAACGTATCAACGCCTGGCCCCAGCAGCTCACGGTTTTTCTGTTGTAGCTGACCCGTATCTTGATGAGTCGAACCACGTACGACAGGTCTCCGGACTTGCCGGATATCAGCATGGTTCCGGACTTGGGGATAACGCCCCATTCGGCTTTTGAGATCGTCCCGTCGCCGTTGCGATCGAAGCCGAGGTAGAACGTTCTGCCTGTTACGCGAGCCGAAGTCTTGACCGCTTTGCCGGCTACTCTTATGCCCATGGACGATGAACTGCCCACGCTGAAGCGATTGTAGTTCGACATCATCGCCGGGGTCTTCACTCTCATGGCGCCTCGCGAGTCGTACTTCAGCGCGGCTGTCCCTGACGGCTCGGCCTCGGCTCCCGGCGAAACGCCGCAGAGCGACAGAAGCACCGCCGCGGCCACGACCGCGATAGTGAAATGTCTCATAGCATATTCCTTTTTAGTAGGTCGGCAGCCGCCAGCGGCCGCCGATAAACGCAACAATAAGTATATCGGCTCGTCGCCGGGGCGACAACGGCAAGTTTCGTCGAAAAACGTCACCATGTTCCGCTGGGGCTGCAAACCAGCGTAAAGTCGTTGTGCAGGTAGTCATCTATTAGACGCACGCCGCAGGCTAAAGGTTTCAGAAATTTTAGAACAATTTGCGGCTCGTAATACGCGCAATGCGGATATTTCTTCTCGCAGCGAGCGTGCAGGAGGTTCACAACCATATGCTCCCGGGCCAGAGCCAGCATTCGCTCCAGTGCTTTGGGAAGGAATTCGGCGTTGTTGCCGAGTTCCAGATTCAGCGTGCCGGAGCAGAAGACCACGTCGAAGCGTTCGCCGTCGAGGGTCTTGTCTTCGGGGGCGAAAATGTCGCCGCATACGAATCTGGCTTCGGGGCTCTGGCTCGCCGCCGACGCCGCCATCTCGGCCAGCAGGTCCACTCCGCAGTATTCTACGGGTATTTCACGGGTCTTCAGGTATATCCACAGATCGCCGAGCCCGCATCCCACGTCCAGCAGCGTGCGTCCGGCGATCGGCACGCTGTCGATCAGGACGTCGAATCTGGCCTGCTGGGCTTCGGCGCTGGCCCAGTCAACGACATCATAATTGTCCCGCAGTTCGTTGATACGCGGTTGGTAATGATGTCGGATTCGCTGCGGCTTGCTCATTGAGGTTCTTCCGGGTCCGGGGTCTCTACGTGAATCTCGGCATTTGCGATCAGACGGCTGTAGAACTCCTGTCCGCCGAGTGCGACAGCCCAAGGCCAGATCGCCCCTCGCGAGTCCCAGTAGTCCAGATCGACAGTGTGCAGATCGTCTGCGATTTGAAGCAGTTGGACCTCCAGCATGCGTGACGAGATCTGCTTGGTCCGCTTCGAGAGGTTGCGAATCTCGGCGCCTTTCGGATCGGTTTGGGCCAGCTGGCGGCGTTTCTTGTCGAGTTGATCGAGTTGGTCCAGTTCGTCGGCGCAGGTTTGCCGGAGCCATTGGTCCGGTCCCTGGGGCGATTTGAAAGCTTCCAGGCGCCGGCGGGCCGTGTCGATCAATCCTCGCCACTGGCGCCCCAGTTCGCTGGCGGGAATCACTTCCGAGCCCATCGCCGCCTGCAGGTATTTCGGAAGGCGGATCGGCGTTTCGATTGTCTTCAAAGCGTCCAGGAAGCCCAGGCGCACCCGCACGACAGGTTGTAATTCACCGCCCAGCAAGTCGGCCTGCGTGAGTTTGTTCGCCAGCCGATCGGCCGCCGGCATGTACAGCGAACCGCGATGCGGCAGGGCGAGGGCGCGCCCATTGGGGCCGATACGCGCCTGGATGACCAGGACCATCGCCTTGCCGGCCAGCGCGACAACGCCGGCGGCCCGCATCGCGTTGACGGGGATTCGCCCGCCGGAGAGCAAATCGAATTGCATGTCGGCGATCTGGAGCGAGCCGCCTGACAGCGAAACACCGGAGCGAACCATATGCCCGTCGCGAGCGATAGTGGCGAAGAACGGCAATTCGCCCCGATCGATATCGAGTCGTCGCAGCGGTTGAGCGGTCTCTTCGATCGCGGCGTTGTACATCTCGGCGGTCTGTTCGTATCGCTCGGTGAACAGTTCCAGCAACTCGGTCTGGGCCGTGTCGCCGCCGCAGGCGAACAGTTCCGAAGTGAGTCCGGGCGTTGTTGTCGATTCGGCGCAACTGCCGAGCCACTGGCGGTAAACATTGACAAGCGTACCTTCGCTGGCCGATTCGATGAACTCCGCAAGCATGCTGCGCTGTGCGTCGATCCAGGCTCCTATCCGTTGTTGCGACTCGTCGCCGGGAAACGCCTGGAGCATGTCCCGCTGTGCGATGTCAATTATCTCGCTGAGGAAACCGGCGGTCTGCGATACGCTGAGATCGCCGATCACGCGGTGCAGATCGCGATTGCGGAAGTAGCTCGGCCCGATGAGCTGGGAGTTATCACCCGGAGAGAAACGATCGTACAGATCATCGACAGAGCAGCCGAGTTTGCCGGCCAGCACGTTGGTCTTCATGCCGGTGAACGGTTCGTACTGGCGGATTTCAACCGGCTGGCGGCCCAGGAAGCCGAAGTAGAACAGAGCGGCGCCCCAGTCGGCCGGTCCGCTGCGATAGAACCGCTCCCTGGCGATCCGCATCTGCGGCGCCTGGTCGTTGTCGCCGACAGCGGCCCCGATGGACGTGAACGCCACGTCGATGTCTTC
Source organism: uncultured Planctomycetaceae bacterium (assembly GCA_964392945.1). Lineage (GTDB taxonomy): Bacteria > Planctomycetota > Phycisphaerae > SM23-33 > SM23-33 > BS750m-G57. Next base: position 4,672 of record CAYMSH010000342.1, read on the forward strand.
GATATAGTGACGCACGGAGTGTCCGGCTTTTACCAGAGCGTGCAGTTTAGGCGGGACGTCCCAGAGGGGATGGCAGTTTTGATCAATGCTTATCAGTTCCATGGCGCTCTCGCGTTAATCCATCGGTTTCAGCGCGAGGTTCGCCAGGTCCGGACAAAGCGTCGCCGAATAGCTGCATCGCACCAGCGTCTCGAGACACAGATCGGTGACCCTGTCGTTTTCGTCGATGCCGACATAGACCCGCAGGACATCTCCGCTGCGGGTGCGGAGTTTGACCGGGCTTTCGTTGCTGGTGTACTCGGCGGGCCATTCGAACCGCCTGGCCGCGAGTATCGCCGCCGACGCTGAGCCGGTTCCGCAAGCCAGCGTTTCGGCCTCGACTCCGTACTCGTAAGTGCGAATCGCAAGCTCGCCTTCGCCGAGGACTTGCACGAAGTTAACGTTAACGCCTCGCGGCTGGGTGAAGCAGTCGTGATGACGCAGCAGGGGACCCAGGCGAGCGACTGGGGCCGCTTCGATGTCGTCAACGTAAACAACCAGGTGCTCGACTCCGGTCAAAATGTAGTCGCAGTCGACCAGGTCGCCGTCGACCTGGACCTTCAAATCGGTTTGTCTCTCCTCCGGCAGTGGAATGCATACGCGAGTGTATCCGGCGTCGAGGTTCTTGCCCAGCACGACTCCGGCTCCGGTCAGTACGCTGACTTCACCGTCAGCGACGATCTCATGGCCGACCGCCCAGCGAACGAAGCACGCGGTCCCATTACCGCAGAGCGTGGATTCGGTACCGTCCATTTCAAGGAACTTTGCGGCGATGTCAGCGACGCCTTCGATCTCCGGCTCAACGGCGAAAACGATACCATCAGCCCCAACGCCGAGTCCGCGACGACAAAGCGTACGCGTAAAGTGCCGCAAACGCTCCTGTGAGACCAGAATCTCGTCGAACCGTCCATCACGATTATCCATACAAAGGAAATCGTTTCCGCTGCCCGACCATTTGCTGAATCGTACTTCGTTGTTCATTTTCAAGAATCCCTAACTCCCTCGTCAGGCTGCATTGTAGTCGCAGGGTACGGGATTTTACAGCTTTCTGGCTATTCTCGCCTCTTAGGTGAAACGATAACTATGCTTTTTATATGAGATTTTCGATCTACATCTTGACTTATGCGTGAGAATTCATAAGCTACCTAATCCCGGAGCACTGAATTGTGCTTCACTGCCGCGGCCGTGGCGGAATTGGCAGACGCGCAGGCTTCAGGTGCCTGTGTCCTTAGGGACGTGGAGGTTCGACTCCTCTCGGCCGCATTTTTCTCCTCTCGCACTTCGCTTCATCAGGGCTTCAACCCATATTCCATCCGCCGTCAACGCGTAATGTCTGCGCCGTGATGTACTCGTTTTGGCAGAGGAAGATTACCGCCGCGGCAAGGTCTTCGGGGCATCCGGTTCGTTTCATGGGAATCTGCTTGAGTACGAACTGCTTCTGCGGGTCGGAAATGTGGTCTTCCCAGAGAATCGCCCCTGGCGCCACGGCGTTGACGCGAATGTCCGGCGCGAGGGCCTTAGCCGCCGATTTTGTCACCGCCTCCAGTGCGGCTTTAGAGGCGCAATACGCCGGCAGGGCGGCGCGAGGATCGCTTGCCGATACGTCGGTGATATTAATGATCGACGCCCCGAGCCTCAGCAGGGGTATGGCGCGCGAGATGCAGATCGCAGGCCCGCGGGCGTTGACCGCCATTTCGCCGTCCCACTGCTCTGCGGTCAGGCCGGCCAGCGGTGTGCGATTGTAGACCGAGGCGTTATTGACCAGGATATCCAGCGGCTTTGGCGAATCGCCGAACAGTTCGGCCACTTGCAGCATCATCGCATCGATTTGATCGGGCTGTGACAGATCGGCCTGCACGATTTCGGCGCGGCGGCCGGTCTGGCGGATCAATGACGCAGTCTCGCCGGCGTCGGCTTCAGAGCGGTTATAGTGGACGATCACGTCGGCCCCGGCTTTGGCCAGGCTCACGGCGATACACCGTCCCACGCGCTTAGCCGCGCCGGTCACCAGTGCGAGTTTTCCATTCAGGACCATTGGCGGTTTCTAGACGTTGACCTTGAACATTTCGCCTTTCTTCAGGTCCAGGCAGAAGGCGGCCAGCAGATCGGCGGTCTTCTGCAGATCGCGAAGATCGAGCATTTCTACGGTGGTGTGCATGTAGCGGTTGGGTATTCCGATAACCGACGACGGGTGGGG
>CAYMSH010000343.1:0-6059 GCA_964392945.1 uncultured Planctomycetaceae bacterium
GCGACATGCCGATCAAGTACTGGGACGGCGACACCTGGCCCGAGGGCGCCAAGAAGCTCGGCGGAGAGAACTACACCAACTCGCTGAACGCCAAACCGTACCCGTGCAAATACTGCCCCGTCGGCTGCCATCGCAAGATCACCATCGAAGAACCCAAAGAGTATGCGATGGAGGGCATCGGGCCGGAATACGAGACCCTCGGCATGATGGGCACTAACCTGATGATCGACGATCCGAAAGCCGTCGCCGCGGCCAATGAGAAGGCTAATCGCCTGGGAGTCGACACGATCTCTGCCGGCGCCATGATAGGCTTTGCGATGGAATGCTTCGAGAAGGGCTGGATCACGCCTGAGCAGGCCGGCGGGCTGGACCTGAGCTGGGGAAGCCACGACGCGCTGATTGGTCTGACCGAACAGATCGGAAAGCGAGAGGGCCTTGGCGCGATCTTCGGCGACGGAATCCTGCCTGCGGCGAAGGGAATATCTCCCGAAGCTGTCGAGAGCGTCGTACACGTAAAGGGCCTGGACTTACCGGCCCACGATCCTCGCTCGTGCTTCTCGCTGGCTCCGAGTTACGCAACCAGCACGCGCGGAGCATGCCACTTCCGCGGGCCGTGCGAAGATGTCGAAATGGGCGGCTTCTACATACCCGAAGCCGACATAACCGAAGATACCACAACGATGTACGAGGGCGAAAACCAGGGATTGTTGGCCGGTAAGTGCCAGGACCTCGGATCGCTGGCCAACTCGCTGGTCGTCTGCCTGTTCATTATCGACGGCGGCGACTGGGCCCTTACCGGGGTGAAGGACCTGTTCAATGCAATTACCGGTTGGGACTTTTCGACTGACGATCTCCTGGCCGCCGGCGAACGCGGCTTCACCTCCCAGAGATTGATGAACCTCCGCGACGGATACGGAGCCGAAACCGACGTGCTGCCGAAGAAAATGTTCCAGGCCGCCACGACAGGCCCGCGAGCCGGTAAGGTCCCGCCGCTGGACGAAATGCTGGCCCAATACTACCACGTCCGCGGCTGGGATGCAGACGGAGCCCCGACTGACGAGACACTGGACAGACTCGGACTAACCAGATAACACTTCTACAAACGAACAAGAGGATTGCCCAATGGCTGCAGATTTTAGAGGCGTGTTTCCGGCATTGGTTACGCCAATGACCGACGAGCAGGAAGTGGACTTCGTAGCCCTGACGAGTTTCGTTAACTCCATGATCGAAGACGGCGGTGTTCACGGCGTGGTTCCGCTGGGCAGCACCGGCGAGTATTACGCACTGAGCGACCAGGAGCGCAGCGACGTAACAGTGGCCACGATAGAAGCCGCCGCCGATCGCGTTCCGGTTATCGTCGGCACGAACGGCGGAAGCACCCGCAAGATCATCGAATACTCCCAACTGGCCCAGTCCCAGGGCGCCGCGGGAGTCCTGCTGGCCGCTCCGTACTACTCCCTGCCGACGGCGGGAGAACTCGTAGAGCATTTCCGCGCCATCGATGCGGCGATTGACATTCCGATCATGCTCTACAACTATCCCGGGCGAACCGGCGTTGACATGACCCCTGACGTTATCGGCGAGCTGGCCGATCTGCCGAACGTCAAATACGTCAAGGAATCGACTGGCGATATGACGCGAGTCAGCGAAATCACCAGCCGCTTCGGCGACAAGATAACGGTCTTCTGCGGCTGCGACACGCTGGCCCTGGAAAGTTTCTTTATGGGCGCCGCAGGTTGGGTCAGCGGATTCTTCAACGTGCTGCCGGCCCAGAGCGTCAAGCTGTTCGAACTGGCTCTGGAGACCGGAGACTTCGACGCGGCCAGGGAGCTTTACTACAAGATACTTCCGGTGCTTGGCCTGCTCGAGGGTGGCGGCAAGTACACCCAGTTCGTCAAGGCCGGCTGCGGTATCATGGGCCGACCCGTCGGTCCGCTGCGCCAGCCGCTGGCGAATCCTAACGCCGAGGAAATGGCACAACTTACAGAAGTGCTCGACCCGTTTATGGGCTGATGAATTCCATCGCAATCTACGTTCAACAGCCCCGGGCCGGCGGCAATAATGACCGGCCCGGGGCGTTATTTATATAACAACCCGGGATATCGCCGGCTTTGGGTCGGGACGTCGGCGAACCGTCCAATGAATCGTTTTTTTCTCCAGCACGGGAGACTCACTATGTCGAATAAAGCCAGAGTCACACGCCGAAGTTTCATGAAGACCGCAGCGGCGGCCGCAGCGGTCCCAATGTTCGTTAACTCAAAGGCGTTCGGCGCCAACGATCGGATCACGCTCGGCGGTATCGGCATGGGCGGGCGCGGACGGGGCGATCTCGGCGGGTTCCTGGGACACAAGAACGTACAGGTCGTCGCCGTGTGCGACGTAGTGGACAAGCACTGCCAACAGGCCAAGGGCATGGTAGACGGCCGCTACAAATCAAAAGACTGCAAGACATACGTCGACTTCCGCGAGATCACCGGCCGCAAAGACATCGAAGCCGTCCTGATCGGCACCCCGGACCACTGGCACGCCGGCATTTCGATCGAAGCGATGAAAAACGGCAAGGACGTATTCTGCGAGAAGCCCGAGACGCTCACCATCGGCCAGGGCCGCGCAATGGTCAAAGCCGCCCGTCGCTACGCTCGAGTTTTCTCCGGCGGATCCCAGCGCGTATGGGGCGACTACAACTGGTTCCACAAGATGGTCCGCGGCGGGGCGATCGGCGAGGTCAAAGAGGCCTGGGTCAATGTCGGCGGCCCGTCGGGCCCGTGCAATCTTAAACCAGAGAAGACGCCTGACGGGGTCAACTGGGACCTCTGGCTGGGACCGGCTCCGAAGCGCCCGTACCATCCGAGGTTGATCCGCGGCGGATTCCGTCCTTACCGCGATTACTCCGGCGGCGGGATGACCGACTGGGGCTGCCACACGTTCGGCGGGGCGATGTTCGCGCTTAACGTTCACATGACCGGCCCGATCAAGATCACTCCGCCTGACGGCAAAGACGTCAAGCTACTGACCTACGAGTTCGCCAACGGCGTGAAGATCTATCACCGCGGCGGCTGGGCGCAGTTGTGCTTCAAGGGCTCCGAAGGTGAGATTCCGCATCGCAGCAAGAGGAAACGCAAGCAGACTCCGCCGAACATCCAAATTCCCAACTACAAAGGCAGCGGCGGGCTGATCGGCGACTTCCTCCATTGCGTTCGCACTCGCCAGAAACCGTTCCGCGATATCGAAGTCGCGCACCGCACCGCGACCCATGCTCACCTGGGCAATATCGCTTACTGGCTCAAACGCCCGCTGAAGTGGGACCCGAAAAAAGAAGAGATCATCGGCGACAAGGAAGCTTCCGGTTGGATCGACCGCGCCGCGCGCGAGCCCTACGGACTCTGGTAACCGATAGCGTCTGAGCGCTAACTACACGAAACAGACTTTCTCCAACAACAGGAGACTCACCATGCCGGATAAAGCAAACCTCACGCGTCGCGGATTCCTGAAGACAGCGGCGATCGCCGCGACTGTTCCGATGTTCGTTAACTCAAAGGCCTTCGGAGCCAATGACCGGATCACGATGGGCGCCATCGGCCTTGGCGGACGCGGTCGAGGCGACATGGGCGGTTTCCTCGGCAGGAAAAATGTCCAGGTCGTCGCCGTGTGCGACGTTGTCGGTTCGCACATGAAGAAAGCCAAGGACATGGTTGACGGGCGGTACAAGTCCAAAGACTGCAAGCAGTACGTTGACTTCCGTGAAATCACCGGCCGCGACGACATTGAAACCGTCATGATCGGCACGCCGGACCACTGGCACGCGGCGATCTCGATCGAAGCGATGAAGAACGGCAAGGACGTCTTCTGCGAGAAGCCCGAAACGCTCACCGTCCGCCAGGGCCGCGCGATGGTCGACATCGCCCGCCGCTACGGGCGCGTATTCTCCGGCGGGTCCCAGCGAGTCTGGGGCGACTACAACTGGTTCCATAGAATGGTCCAGGGCGGCGCGATCGGCGAAGTGAAAGAGGCGTGGGTAAACGTCTGGGGCCCCTCGGGTCCGTGCCTGCTGCCGCCAGTGAAGACTCCTGACGATGTCAATTGGGACCTCTGGCTCGGACCGGCTCCGCAGAGGCCGTATCACCCGAACCTGGTCCGCGGCGGATTCCGCCCTTACCGCGATTACTCCGGCGGCGGGATGACCGACTGGGGCTGTCATACCTTCGGCGGAGCTATGTTCTGCCTGGGTCTGCACATGACCGGACCGACCAGCATTACCCCGCCGGATGGGAAGGACGTCAAGTATTTGACTTTCGAGTTCGCCAACGGGGTGAAGATCTACCACCGTGAAGGTGGCGAGCGGATGGCGTACAAGGGAACCGAGGGCATGATCCCCGGACCGAGGGGCACGCGCAAAAAGGCGCCGCCGAACATTCATATTCCCAACTACAAGGGCTCCGGCGGACTGCTCGGGGACTTCCTGCACTGCGTACGCACGCGTGAGAAACCCTTCCGCGACATCGAACCGGCGCACCGCGCCGCGACGTTCTGCCACCTGGGCAACATCGCCTACTGGCTCAAGAGACCGCTGAAGTGGGACCCGGTAAAGGAAGAGATCATCGGCGACAAAGAGGCCGCACGCTGGCTCGATCGCGAACCGAGAGAACCCTACGGACTCTGGTAATCGATCAGCCGCACCGAGACGCACCAACGAAAGGACTACGCGATGAAACGCTCGTTTACGATACTGCTATCGATTGTGATTACCCTGGCCGCACTGGGTTCTGTGCTGCACGCCGATACCCTGGCGGATCTCGGCAAGGCCCTGACGGCGGCTAACGCCTGGAAATACGGCGACGATGACAAGCCGATGAAGGCCATCGAAGCCGCGACGTTTGCGGCCGGTAAAGACGCCAAACTCCGCGGACCGGTCGAAGCCAAGCTTATCGCCTCGCTGAAGAGCTCCAAGTCCGTCGATCTGCGAAGGTTCATCTGCAGGCAGTTGCGCACGATCGGGACGGCCGATGCGATACCCGCCCTGGCCGGATTGCTCGGCGACAAGGATCTGTCCCACGGAGCCCGCTACGCACTGGGACGCATAGAAGATCCCAAAGCCGCCGCCGCCCTGCGCGATGCTATGGGCAAGACCAAAGGCAAGATTCGGGCCGGCATCATTGTAACGCTGGCCAAACGCGGATATCCGGCGGCCATCGGCGACATGGTCAAACTGTTCGGTGCGTCCGACAAGCTCGTGAGCCACGCGGCGATTCGCGGAGTCGGCGTCATGGGAACCACAGACGGCGCCAAGGCGCTGCTGGGCGCCAGGGCCTCGGCTTCCGGCGAGATTCGCAAGCGAATGACCGACGCTCTGCTGGAATGCGCCGACAAACTCGCCGAAACCGGCAAGGGCGCAGACGCCGCGGTTATCTACAAGTCGCTCTACACGCCGAAAGAGCCCACGCACATTCGGCTGGCCGCTCTTGGCGGGCTGGCCGGTTCGCAGGGCCCCGGAGCCGTCGATACCCTGGCGAAAGTCATCAAGGGCGACGATCCGCAAATGGCCGCGACCGCCATCGCATACATGACCGAGGTCAAAGACCCCAAAGCCACTAAGGTGCTCGTCGATATGCTGGCCGGCGCGAAACCCGAAACCCAGCCGCTGATCCTGGCCAGCCTCGGTGCTCGCGGCGACAAGTCGGCGTGCGCCGCGGTCACCAAATGCGCCGCCAGCGAAGACAAAGCCGTGAAATCCGCCGCACTTGAAGCTCTCGGCTCGGTAGGCGGAGCCGGATCGGTCCCGCTGCTGGTCAAGAACGCAGGCGGCGGCGGAAGCGAACGGTCCGCACAAGCCGGACTCATGGCGATCAAGGGCCCCGGCGTTGATGAAGCGCTGATCAAGCAAGTGGCTTCCGAAGAAATCAAGATAAGCATCGAAGCGATCAAGGCCCTCAGGGCTCGCGGCTGCAAGAAAGCCGTCGATGCACTGTTCAAGGCGGCTGTCTCCAAGGAATCTTACGTTCGTCGAACGGCGGCCGAAGCCATCGGCGCCGACAAGCTGCTGGTGCGCGTCGCGGCCTACT
>CAYMSH010000343.1:6069-6902 GCA_964392945.1 uncultured Planctomycetaceae bacterium
CGAAGTACATCTATCGACTGCTGAAGATCCTCGCAAGCCCCGCCTATCCCAAGCACCGAGGGGCGCTGGAGCACGCGGCCGGTACGCTGTTCCTGAGCGTAGCCGACAACGACAAGTGTGCAGCCAAGGTGCTTGCCGCCAGCCACACCGCCAGCGGAGAAGCCAAGGCCGCCATGGTTCGTCTCATGGGCAAAGTGCCGAACGCAAAAACGCTCGACGCGGTAAAGACGCTGGTCAAGAGCTCCGACAAGGCCGTCAACGACGCATCGGTCCGTACGCTTGCCGCTTGGCCCGACGCCACGCCGGCCGCGGCAGTGATCGCACTTGCGAAATCAACGTCGAACAAGACCCACCGCGTACTGCTGCTCCGCGGTTACGTGCGCATGGCCGGTATGACCAAAGATCCCACGGACATGTGCCTGGCGGCAATGAAGCTTGCTTCCAGCAGCCAGGACAAGAAGCTGGTTCTCTCGGGCTTCGGGGCAGCCGGTACGATGAAGGCCCTTAACGAAGTCGCCAAGTATTTCGACGATGCGAAAGTACGTGAAGAAGCCGGCCTGGCCGCGGCGCTGATCGGCGAGAAACTCAAAAAGTCGCCGGATAAACTGCAGGTTAAATTCCTCCTGGCCAAGGTTCGTAAGTTCACCAAGAGCAGCAACACCAAGAAGATGGTCGAGAAGACCATCAGAGAGATAAGATAGCTGGAGTCCTCAAGTAACTTGCTAGCAAACAGAAGAAGCTTCCTGAAACGTGCGGGCCTTGCCGCGGCGATTGCGGCCTGGCCCGCGTCGCTTGGCGGAGCGCCGTCCCGGCGCGATCGCCCCGATATCGTG
>CAYMSH010000344.1:0-6891 GCA_964392945.1 uncultured Planctomycetaceae bacterium
ACAGACGGCGATGGCAACCGGTGGAAGGATGCCATCGCCGTCATTGGTCTATGCTGTCGGTTCCCAGACGCCTGGCAACCCGCTATTTCTTGGCCGGTTTGTTGAAACGCAGGAACACCTGGTTCTTGAGGTAGAAGAACTCGGCGTCAAGTTCCAGACCGGCGGCTTTGGCGTAGCCGATCAGTTCATCGCGCGGAACGCGATTGTGCTTGTCATGCTTGATGCCGGCCTTCATGCGCCAATCGATGATGAAGAACGATCCGCCGGGCTTGAGCGACGCGGCGATGTCCTTGACCAGCGGGACGCGGTCGGCCTTCTTGACGTGATGAAGCACGTTAACGATTATCGCAGCGTCCGCTGAACAAGCCGCCAGTTTGGTCTTCTGCGGATCGGACTTGATCGTCTCGATGTTCTTGATATTCTCTTTCTTGACTTTGTCGGCAATGGCCTTGAGGCCCTTGTCGCTGATCTCCGTGGCGAAGACCTTGCCCTTTTGGCCCACAGCTTTGCTCAGGCGAAAGGTGAAATACCCTGACCCGCATCCTACGTCGGCCACCGCGGCGCCTTCCTTCAGGCCGAGATCCTTAACTACCCGATCGGGCTGCTGCCACTCGTTTCGACTCGACGAGCGGGATTTCTTTGCCGGAGCGGCCAGGCCAAGCGACGAAAGCGCCACAACCGCAGCCAGGATAACGAGATAACGATTCCGAATGGGATTACGTGTGTTTCGGGTGGTCTTCATGGACTGACGCCTGCCTTTCGTTCATAGGTCAAATGTTCGATGGAGTATAGAGAGAACAACGCAGCAGGTCGAGCTAAAATGCAGCTTATCCGCCAAACAACTGATCGCCGCGAGGTGTCAATTGGATCATTAAATATTTGACATACCCCGGTTCCAAAGATATGATCTCACGGTTTGCTGGGTGGTTCATTCTGCTGCGCTGACGGTGCGGCGGTAAGGAGTTCACAGGTGGCCAAGAAAAAAAACTCTATGGCGTTGTTCGAGGTAATCTCGAAGAGCCGGGACAACAATCCCTACTCAGAGGTCCTCGTACCAGACTGGGTCAAGGGTCAGAAGGAACAGGATGCCCAACCTCCCCTTCCGGAAACTCCGCCTGTAGAGGAAACTCCGCCTGTAGAGGAAGCTGCGCCGCCCCAGACGACGGAAGTCCAGCCGGTTGAACCGCCGCCGGAGGCCACGCCTCCGTCAGAGGTTATGGAGACCCCGCTGATCGACGCTATGGAGCCGGAGCCTGAACCGGAGCCCCAGCCAGAACCCGAGCCCGAGCCGCAAGCCCCCCAGACCCTGGAGGTCCCGGAGCCCGCAACGTTCCAGGAGCCGGCGGCCTCGTCGATCTACTCGACCCAGACCCAGCAAGACGATCAGGACAAGACAACCCAAACGCCAATCTGGAGTACTGACGGAGCGAGACTCACAATTTCGCTTAACTACATCAGTTCCCTTGTCGTGTCGATAGGCGTACTGCTCCTGATCATCACAGCGTTCGTACTGGGACGAGCCACCGCGCCGTCGGACACCATCGCCGACCCGACAGACCCGACGACGATTAAACGCGAAGTCGGTAAGTATTACATGGTCATCCAGCACTTCCCCGGCAGAAGCCCGGAAGTACAGGCCGAAGCAAAGCGCATAGTGGAATTCTGCGCCGCCAACGGCGAACCGTCGCAGGTCCAGCTTACGCCGCGATATGTAAATGGAAAGGTCGTCAAAGGTCAATACAACACGATCGTCTGGTCGGCCACACCGTTTGACGCCAGACAAAGCGAGGAAGTAAGCGGACACGGGCTGTTCATCCAAAACGAGTTGGGTGCTAAATACGCCAAGAAATACGGATCACGCTATCGATTCACTCAGCCGCAACGGAACGGAAAGATAGCCCCGACGATGTATCCGTACAAGAAGCGCTGAGAAATATCGTATTGCTAACCACCGCGGACCTCGTGCGACGCTGAGAAGTAAACCATCATCGCACAGACCGCATACACCATAGACTAAAAGATAAAGACGGAGTTTGAACAATGTCGCTTGACAGAACACTGAAGCTTAATAGCGGACTGAGCGGATCGCGAAGCGTCTTGAGTCGCGCCGAACGTATAGCCAGACTGGCCGAAGAAGGAAAATTCGATCCCGAGAAGGACAACCCCCTCGGTTTGCCCAAGGTCAAAGTGCGCCACAGCCGCGCCGGAACCAAGAGCAAGAAGGAAGCTCCGACCGAAGAGGGCGCAGAAGGCGAAGAAGCAGCAACAGCAGAAGAATAAAACCCCGCACAAGCATAACCAGGCAATCTCCGGAGCGTTTGGAGATATAATCAGGCAGGAGCGATCGCCGCAGGAATGCGAGCATGAGCCCCTGCCTGCTGCCCTTAAATCGGACACAGGCCAAAATGACCCGCACCAGCCACTCTATAGCAGACAGAATGGAACTGATCGACGCATCGGGCATACGCAAAGTGTTCGATCTGGCGGCGAAAATGACCGACCCGATAAATCTATCGATCGGTCAACCCGCATTCGACGTGCCCGAGCCGATAAAAGCCCAGGCCATCGAAGCGATTCAGCAGGGACACAACAAGTACACCCAGACTCAAGGGATCGCCGCGTTGCGGGCCGTGCTGGCCGATGAGTGTCGCCGGGAGTTCGGCTGGGACGACGATCGGGCGTATCTCGTGACCTCGGGTGTCAGCGGCGCGCTGATGCTGTCGATGCTGGCGCTGGTCGATCCAGGCCAGGAAGTAATCTTCGCCGACCCGTATTTCGTGATGTACTCGCATCTGGCCCACCTGGCCGGGGCAAAGTGCGTAATGGTCGACACCTACCCCGACTTCCGTCCCACCGCCGAGAAATTCGCGACCGCGATAACCGACAACACTCGCATGATCGTGCTGAACTCGCCGTCGAATCCCACCGGATGCGTACACACCGAAGCAGAACTCAAGGCGATCGCCGAGGTGGCCGCCGAGCGGGACATACTCGTGATCTCAGACGAGATATACAACCTGTTCTGCTACGATCAGCCGTTTGTGTCGATGGCGTCGATCTACGAAAACACGCTGCTGTTCCGCGGATTTTCCAAGAGCTACGCTATGACCGGCTGGCGAATGGGCTGGTGCACCGGCCCCAAGGCGGTCATCGAAAAGATGACTGTCCTGCAGCAGTATTCGTTTGTCTGCGCCCCGAGCATGGCCCAGGCCGCCGGCGCGACAGCCCTTGCTACCGACATGTCGGTTCAAGTAGCCGAATACAAACGCAAACGGGACATGGTCGTCGAAAAACTCGGCGAAAAGTTCGGGCTCGTCACGCCCGGCGGCGCGTTCTACGCGTTCGTGCCGGCGCCCGGCGGAAACGCCACGGACTTCGTAACCAAAGCCATAGAAAACAACGTACTGATAATACCAGGAAACGTGTTCTCCTCACGAGACACGCACTTCAGGATCTCCTACGCGACGACAGACGAAAAGCTCGCCGAAGGGCTCGATATCCTGGCTTCACTGGCCTAGCTGACAGCTCGGCTGTACTGCGAGAAAACAAATGAAATTCCTACTGGTCGACAGGATCGAATCAATACAACCCGCACAGCGAATCGTTACAACCAAGGCCCTTACGCTGGCCGAGGAGTACCTGGGAGACCACTTCCCGGCTTTCCCGGTCATGCCTGGCGTACTCATGCTCGAAGCTCTGGTGCAGTCGGCGGCCTGGCTGGTGCGACTGGAGCAGAACTACGCCAAGAGCATAGTCGTGCTCAGCTCGGCAAGAAATGTGCGGTACGCTAATTTCGTACAGCCCGGCAGAAAACTTCGCTGCGAGATCGACGCGGTCTCTATCGGAGAGGATACCGCCAAGTTCAAGGCGACCGGCTGGATAGACGACAACCAAGCCGTCTCGGCGCGCCTGGAGCTGAAGTGCCTTAATCTCGCCGATCGCGGCGGTTACCTCGCAGACGCTGACGAGTCGATCGTGAGTGATCTGAAGAAACAGTTTGAACTGGTCGGCGGACCTGCGGCTCTAGCGGCCGCAAACGAGTAAAATGCAGACCGACTGAGACCGTCTTGGCGACGCCGGATGGAAACTTTCCATCTTTACCCGTTGACATTTGGGCTCTTAGTCCTTATATACTTCCAATCGGTCGACTGGGCGGACTGCCAGCCCAGCCGATCGCGCATTAACCTGATCTGATTGAAATAATGGAGAATTAAGCCGATGACGGAAACGGAAGTCTTCGAAATAGTGTCCGAAACGCTGGTCGAAGCGCTGGCGCTCGATGATGACGAAGTCACAGCCGGCGCCACGCTCACAGGCGACCTGGGTGCGGAATCCATCGATTTTCTCGACATCGTCTTTAGGCTTGAGAAGTCATTTGACATTAAAATCCCGCGCGGCGAGCTGTTCCCTGACAACATCGTCAACAATCCCGATTTCGTCAAGGACGGATCGCTGACTGAAGCGGGACTGGCTGAACTGAAGGCTCGCATGCCGCATGCGGATTTCACGGACTTCGAGCAGAACCCCGACATCAACAATATGGGCGAACTGTTCACCGTTCAGACGATCGTTAACTACGTGATGACCAAAGTCGCCGGATAAGCGATACGCTTGGCCCAGCGCCAACGATTGCCGATTGCCGCCACCGGCGCCCCGGGCGATGCTCGAGGCCATGGCGGCAATCGGCATTTGACGATATGGAGTTTGCGATGCGTTGGATATGGATCGATAGATTCAAGGAATTTGAGCCCTCAAAAAGAGCCGTGGCGGTGAAGAACGTCTCCCTGGCTGAAGATCACCTTCACGATCACTGGGACGCATTTCCGATCATGCCCTGCTCACTGATGGTCGAAGGCATGGCCCAGACCGCCGGCATCCTCGTCGGTCAGGCCCGCGACTTCAAAGAAAAAGTCATCCTGGCCAAAGTTTCCAGGGCCCAGTTCGACGAGATCGTAACGCCCGGAGATCAGCTCGAATACCACGCCGAAATCGAAAACATCACGCCTGACGCCGCAGTAACAAAAGGCGCCGTCATGCGAGACGGAAAGCAAATCGGGACCGTGAACCTGATGTTCTCGCACATAGACCAGAACCTCGCCGGCCAGCAGTTCCCGGAAGAAAACTTCGTGTTCACAGGGCAGTGCGAACGACTCGTGGCGCCGTTCCTGGAGAATGACGATGCCTGACCGACGCGTCGTAATCACGGGCCTTGGCGTAACCTCGGCCGCAGGAACCGGAAACCAGGAGTTCTGGCGAACGCTCGTCGAAGGCGAAAAACGCCTGGCGAGAAACGCCCTTTTCGACCCGGCGGGATTCCACTGCCAGGCCGCCGGACAGATCGAGAACCTGTCGGCTAGAAAAGTTGTGCCCAAGAGCTACCGCAAAGCCACGAAGGTCATGGCCCGCGATATCGAAGCGGCGGTAGTAGCCGCCGATCTGGCGTTCAAGGACGCCGAAATCGCAACCCGAGCCGACGGCGCCGATGCGATGAGCATCCAGCCGGGCCGACTCGGATGCAACATCGGAGCCGGGCTGATCTGCTGCGAGTTGGACGAACTGGGCCAGGCGGCCAAGACCTCAGTCACTGACGGGAAGTTCGACCTGGGAACCTGGGGCGAAAGCGGCATGAACAACCTGACTCCGCTGTGGCTGCTGAAGTACCTGCCGAACATGCTCAGTTGCCACGTGACGATCATCCACGGAGCCGAGGGCCCGTCAAACTGCATCACCTGCGGCGCCACAAGCGGAATACTCAGCGTCGCCGAAGCGGCCCGATGGGTGTCTCGCGGCGCCGCCGACGTAGCGATAGCCGGCGGAGCCGAAGCCAAACTCACCCCCCTGGGAGTACTGAGGCAGTCGCTGTTGGGACGCCTCTGCACAGACAGCAACGACAATCCCGAATCGGCCTGCAGGCCTTTCGACGCGACCCACAGCGGAACCGTCATGGGCGAAGGCGGCGGACTCCTGATCGTTGAAGACGCACAACGAGCAGCGGACAGAGGAGCCAAAGTCTACGCCGAGTTCGCCGGATTCGGAGCCGCCTGCGATCCGAACGGAATTAACGTAACCGAAGCTAACTGCGGATCGCTGGACATAGCGGTCTCCAAGGCGATCGCCGATGCGGGAATAACTCCCGCCGATATCGATTTGATAGTCGCCCAGGGCACCGGCGTGGCCGGAGAAGACCGATGCGAGGCGGCGGCGTGTGAAAAGGTGTTCGCCGACAAACTCACCGGGATCCCAGCAATGGCGATCACAGGAACAACCGGAACAATGTTCGCCGGCCAGTCCGGCGTGACACTCGTGGCCGCGGCGTTGACGATGCAGCATCAGACAGTCGCTCCGACTGTTAACTTCACCACGCCGGATGAAGGCTGCAAGCTGTCGCTAAGCGGCGAGGCCAGAGAGTGCGAAATCAAATATGTTGTAGTCGGCGCGTTTTCCGTCGGCGGACAGAGCGCCGCGTGCGTCCTGAAACGGTGCGAAGCATGACCCAGAAACGAGTAGTTATAACCGGAATGGGCACCGTCAACCCGCTTGGCCACAGTGTCGAGTCGACGTGGGAGGCCCTGCTGGCCGGCAAGACCGGCATCAGCAAGACCGAAATATTCGAAGCCGGAACGTACCCGACGACATTCTCGGCCCAGGTCCGCAACTTTGATCTGGCCGATCACGTTGACGACGCCGAAAAGCACCGCAACGCCGGGCGCCACTGCACCTTTGCAATCGCCGCAGCGGTTCAGGCCTGGAAGCAGTCGGGCCTGGGACAATACGAAAACCTCGATCTCGAAAGACTGGGCATATACCTCGGAAGCGGCGAGGGCAGCCTGGATTTTGACAATTTCATCTCGCTCGTGGTGGACGCATGGAACGAAGACGACACCCTGAACG
>CAYMSH010000345.1:0-6885 GCA_964392945.1 uncultured Planctomycetaceae bacterium
GGGGGATCGGGGTGTTGGCGGGCGGTTTCTTGGTGGGCCGGGGGGTCTGGGGGGGCTGGTTCCGTGTTTTCGACGGCCGGGCGGCGGGGCGTTGGGGCCTCGTCATTGTCGGCGGGGTATTCGGCGTCGTCGATGTATTCATCATCATAATCGTCGTCGTCGTCCCAGTCGGCGTGGAACTGTTGGTCGCTCATCTCCTGGCTTTGTTTCTTGAGGGCCAAATCGAGTTCATAGTTCAGGTCGGCCTGGACCTGTTTCTTCTCGGCCAGCCGGGTGCGGCGTTTTTCTACGGCGCGGGCGGGGGCTTCGTCCAGGACGTTCATGAAGTTTTTCAGCAGGAACTCCCGGGCCTTTCGAGATGTTTCACCGTTGTCGGCCAGGGCGACCTGGATCTGTTTTTCCAGCAGTACTCGCATGTGTCTGGCCGCCAGCCTGATCGCGGCCTGTCGATAGCCCTCGACGGTGTCGGCGATCTGCTGTTGCAGGTCGGGGCGCGAGCGGCCGTTGGCGATCAGCCAGACAGTACGCCGCGAAACGCCAACCCGCTGGGCAATCTCGCCATGAGTAAGCTCAGACTCAGCGATCAGTTCGACAAGTAAGTCTTCATCGTACATGGTGGTTTTCCTTCGTAAAACCTGGCAATTGGTGAACGGCTGGCAATTGGCAATTGGGAATTGGCAATTGGCGACGGCGAACGGCGGAGGCAACGGCGACGGCAGCAGCAAGGCCAAAACCGCACGTCCACCCAAACTCCTCGAAACGCGCCGTTTAGGTTTCTGTCGTAAGGTTCTCGCCGTAAGGTTCTGCCGTCGCCAACTGCCAACTGCCAACTCCCAACTGCCAGGCCGTTAGGCCAGCCGTCCTTCCATAAGCTTACTTACTGGCGAGCGAGGCCGCATTTGCGGCGCAATTCTGAGATTTTGAAGAAAAACTTGAGTACGAAAACATGAAGGCACAACGAACCGGCACGCTGTCAAGCGAAGATGTGAGCGATGTTCGGCCTATGGTTCTGGTCGTGGCCGTCAGGTTTCCGCCGTCGCCAACTGCCAATTGCCAACTGCCATGCCGTTGGCCAGTCCGTTGTAAACCTATTGTGATATGGTCGGTAGCGGTGGGGCGGTTGCGGCCTGTTGCGGTTCGTGTTGGCGTTGCTGGAGTTATATATAATGATAGGGGCGCAGACGGGCTCCGGCGGGGCGGTTCACTGGCTCGGATGGTATTGGGTTTGATTTTCGGGCTTGAGTCGACTAGAACATGCGATTCGAAGTGTGGTTGATTTACCCGTGATTCAGTAGTGATGGAGTTGATGATGAGCGACTTGTGCAAGGAATGCGGCGCCAAATGCTGCAAGTACTTTTCCTTCGAAATCGACGAGCCCGAGACGTATGAAGAGTTCGAAGATGTGCGGTGGTACCTGTTCCATAAAGGCGTGTCGGTGCATGTAGATGAAGGCGAATGGTACATTGCGATCGACAATAAGTGCAACATGCTCGGCGATGACAACGCCTGCATGGCGTACGATAAACGCCCTTTGATATGCCGCAAATACGCGATGGTCAACTGCGATCATACAGGCGGCGACTACGGCTACGACGAGCATTTCACCACGCCGGAACAGCTCGACGAATACGCCTGGAAAACGCTTGGCAAGAAGACCTACCAGAAGCAGCGATCAAGGGCGCTGCAGCGGGCCGAACGCGACTACAAACTGGCCCAGGAAAAGGAAGAGCAGGAATGAAATTCATACCGGTAAAAGGCACGCGGGACTTCTACCCGGACCTCATGCGGATGCGGAACTGGATCGCCGACGCCTGGCGGGCCGCATCGCTGCGGAACGGGTTTGAGGAGTACGACTCGCCAATATTCGAATACCTGGATCTGTTCACGGCCAAGTCCGGCGACGAGATCGCATCGCAACTGTTCAACGTGATCGATCGCGGTGGGCGGAACCTGGCGATCCGCCCGGAGATAACGCCGTCTCTGGCTCGCATGGTCAACGCGAAGATCAACGCGTTGCCGCGGCCGATAAAGTGGTTTTCGATCCCGCGACTCTGCCGGGCCGAGCGGCCGCAGAAAGGGCGCCTGCGGGAGTTCTTCCAGTGGAACGTCGATATAATCGGCCCGCAGGACGAACTGGCCGACGTCGAATGCGTGCTGACGGCCGTCGATGCGATGCGCCAGTTGGGGCTGACCAGCGGCGACGTGCAGGTGCATTATTCCAGCCGGGAACTGCTGAGCGAAGTGCTGGATTCACTCGGCGTAACGGGTCCGGACGCTGCGGCGGTAATGGCGATTCTCGACAAGCGAAACAAGCTGCCGGCCGAGAAGTTCGACGCGATGCTCGCAGAGGCGGTAACCGACGAAAACGCGCGGGACGGGATACTGACATTCCTCGACGCAGGCGGGATTGACCCCGACGCGACGCCGGCGGAAGTAGCTGCAAACGCCGGGATAAACGCGGGCGAAAAGGCGCTGGCCGCGATCGCGAAACTGCAGGCGTTCGGCGGATATCTCAAGGCGTTTGGGATAGCCGACTGGTGCCGATACGACACGGGAATCGTAGGCGGACTGGCTTACTACACCGGGATTGTCTACGAAGTGATGGACGCCGGGGAGAGCCTTCGGGCCATTGCCGGCGGCGGGCGATACGACAATCTGCTGGAGGTGCTCGGCGGACCGGCCGTCGCGGCCAGCGGGTTTGGAATGGGCGACGTCGTGCTGGGGATCCTGCTGGAAGAGAAGCAGTTGATCGGCGACCTGGCCGGGCGTGTTGACCTGTTCGTCGTGGACGGATCGGCGGACATGTTTGACGGCGTTGTAGAGTTGGTGGGGCGGCTGCGAGCCCGCGGCGTGGCGGCCGAGTTCTCGTACAAACGCCAGAACGTCGGCAAGCAGCTCAAGCAGGCCGATCGGCGGGGGGCTCGCAAGGCGATCATCCTAGGCGCCGACGGTGCGGTTATAAAGGATATGGCCAGCGGCGATCAGACCGCCTGCGACATCGAGGCGATCCTGGCCGACCCGGGCGGTTTGCTGGGCGAGTAAGACCTTCAGAAAATGGAGAACCCCGGCGGGGGGCTTGGCGATCAGATGGCCAGACGCAGCATACATTACGAGGCCGCCTTCGAGGATTACCTTCGATCCCGCGGGCTGCCGTATGTGGCGGTTGACGAGACGAAGAAGGCGATATTCGCCGACGCGTCGGTCAAGAGTTTCGACTTCCTGGTCTACAGCAGCGTCGGGGCAAATCTGCTGGTCGATGTAAAAGGCCGCAAATTCCCGGACTCCGGCAAGGGGTCCCGCGGCTCGTCGCGTGCGTGGGAGAACTGGATCACGCGCCAGGACGTCGAAGGGCTCGGTCAGTGGGAGCAGGTGTTCGGACGCGACTTCCGCGCGGTGCTCGTTTTCGCATACTGGCTGCAGGGCCCGGTCCAGAGAGCTCCGTTCGAGGATGTGCACATATTCGGCGAAAGGAACTACGGATTCGTCGGAATCGGGCTGGATCGATATGTCGCCGGCGCCAGGCCCAGGAGCGCCAAGTGGGAGACGATCACCATGCCGACCCGGGAATTCAGAAAAGAGATCAGCGACATCGCGTTGCTACTGTGACGATCGGATGAGAAGTGATTTGCAATGTCGGCTTTGTGATGGTTGAAATGTCGTGCGGCTCGGTTATAATCGAAGTATGAATACTCTGAAACGATACGCGACAACATGCGCCGTGCTGGCCGCGGGTGCGATCGTACTGGCCGGATCGACGGCGATGGGGGCGTCCAAGACTCCCAGAGCCCCCCAGATAGAACCAAGCCTTTCGTATATGGCTATTGTATATTCCCTGGTCGCCCTTGCGGGCATTTGTGTGATAGCGTTCAAGAATCCCAAGCGAACGCAGCCTCACTAACTTTGGAGAGAAGACTTATGAAGAAAGCGATTATTGCGATACTGGTGTGCGTCAACGTCGCATTGCTGTTGGCGTTGATGTTCGGGCAAAGCGTCCCGGAAGCTCGAGCGTATCAAGGGTCGGTCATGCCCCATAACACGATCATGATCACCGGGCAGATTGACGACGACGAAGACGCCGTTTACATTATCGACATGGCTACAGAGCGGCTGGTGGCCTTTGAATTCCAGGGAAAGGGTGCGTCCAAGCGTCTCAGACCGCTGGGCACACGCGACCTGAAGCTTGACCTCAAGTAAGCATCTTAACACCCTGAAATCAAAGGATACTCCTATGAATAATACACAAAACACAACGATAGTGCTTCTGACGGTAACCGCGGCGATCCTGGCGGCGATGCTTCTGCCGACGCTTTTTGATGAAGGATCCGTCGCGTACGGCGATGGTTCCGTACGCCAGGGCAAGTACATTATGGCCACCGGCGGATACGACAAGAATATCGACCTGATCTACGTGATCAACATCGAGACCCAAAAACTCGTCGTTTACGCTCCCAATCGCGGCAGGCGCACGCTGGACAAGATGGGTCTGGCCGTACCGCTGCAAAGCACCGCGGCGACCCGAAAGTAGAGTTGGCGCTTGTTCGCTGATACGCAGAGACGTGGTGTAACGTTATGAGTCGCGCCGAGTCAGCCATAACGCAGCTCGCGCAGAATGTGCTGGCCGGCGAGAGGCCTTCACGCGACGAACTGCTCGCGTGCGCCGAGCTGGCGGGCGAATCGGCGGGTCACTACGAGCTGCTCTTTCAGGCCAATCGGATCCGAACCAAGCACTTTGCAGATACGGTCCGGCTGTGCGCTATTGGGGCCGGCAAAGTCGGAGCATGCAGCGAGGACTGCAAATGGTGCGCCCAGAGCGCGGCGTTTGAGCCCGGCCGAACACAGCCCGAACTCGCCAAGCCGGGAGACCTGGCCAGAGCCGCATCCGACGCTGAGCGAAACAACGCATCGAGTTTCGGTATTGTCAATTCCGGTCGGAAGCCCGGCGAGTCGGATTTCCAGGCGGTGCTGGACTCGGCCGGGCGAATCAGGCGGAACGTCAATCCTGAAATGCGGGTCTGTGCGTCTTTAGGGACGTTGACGCCCGGCCAGGCCGACGAATTGCTGGCCGCCGGGGTCACAAGGTACAATCACAATCTCGAAACCTCCGAGCGGATGTACGCCAAGATGGTCTCCACGCATGCGTATCAGGACCGCATCGAGACCCTCAGAACCGCCGCGGCGGCCGGGATGAGTCTTTGTGCAGGCGGGATATTCGGGATCGGCGAAACATGGGCCGATCGCGTCGATATGGGGCTGGCTCTGCGGGACCAGATCAAACCGGACGTCACGCCGCTTAACTTCCTGTCGCCGATACCGGGAACGCCGCTGGAGAGCGCCGAGCCGCTGGGGGCCAGGGAGATCCTGAACATCATCGCGATTTACCGGCTGATGCTGCCGACGACGGACATCAAGATCGCCGGCGGCAGGGAAATCAATCTGCGGGACGTGCAGAGTTGGATATTCTACGCTGGAGCGACAAGTATGCTGGTTGGCAACTATCTAACAACGTCAGGCCGCTCGGCCAAAGAGGACCTGGCGATGATAAGGGACCTCGGGCTGAGGATCGTCGACGATTCGTGTTAAGCGGCGTTGCCAGGGCTGGATTTACTGTATATTGACGGCAGATCACGCTAAAGCGGGATAATCACCCAAAAAGTCACATAACCTACCTTATCGGACGTTGTGGTACTCGGTTCAGCAGGGGTTCGGTCTGGGTTCTTAGGCGTTCGTGGGCTTTTCTTGTGTGGTTTCTCGCATGGATTCTCACGTGGTTTCTCGCCTAGTTTCTCGCCGTGTGCGTGTGTGTGCACGTTTGTGGGCTGCATGGCTTAACTTCATTTCATGCCTGTGCCGCTTGCGGGCGTCA
Source organism: uncultured Planctomycetaceae bacterium (assembly GCA_964392945.1). Lineage (GTDB taxonomy): Bacteria > Planctomycetota > Phycisphaerae > SM23-33 > SM23-33 > BS750m-G57. The sequence continues at coordinate 5,864 of CAYMSH010000345.1, forward strand.
GTCCCTCTTGGCTTGCTGGCGGTATGGCGTCTCTCGGTGGCGTTTGCTCTTGCGGCGTTTGTTGTGCGTCTTCAATTGTTCGGTGTGTCGCGATGTCGCCTCTGGATTGCCTTCCGCATCGGCTGTGATGTTTCTGGGCTGTTCCGTGCGGCCGCGGCTTGTGCTGGTGTGTGGTTCCGCCGTGTGCTCTTTGGTTGATGCGTTGGGTGGTGTCCCCTGTACTGCTTGAAGGCTCCGTGTGTCCGGTTGGCCTTGTGCTCGTCGGGGCCTGAAGTTCGGCCGATGTCGCTTCGTCCTGGCGGATTGTCGGGCTCTTTGTGTGTTGTGCCGCTGATTAACTTGGTAGGAATTCTACTCCTTCTGGTTTATGGTGTTAGTGTCAGTGCTCGCGTCGCTCTGGTATTTTTCTGCGTATTATGCGGGTTTTGTATGCTTCTTTCGCAGAATTCCGGGGTTGTATGCCGCATAGTCGGTGTGTTTTTTGTGGTAAAATCCCTAAAGGTTTTCGGTTTGTGCTTTTCCTGTGGCAGTAACGGGTGTTTCTGTAGGAATTTATGTTTCACTGAAAAACTTGGATCCTACTGCATTGTCCGGTATTTCTGGGGTTGACAAAATATGGAGTGTCGGATATCATGAAGTAGATGAAAGCTCGCCGTAAAAAGCTCTTGGCCAGGAGGATTCTCTCCGGTCTGTCAAGCTCACCCCGGCGTTAAAACTTAATACAAAGTTCTGGTCTATGCGGATTGCTCGTCTGCGAGGATCAGGCCCTGTGCGAAGGAGGCGGTTGCTCGACTGCCCGCGCAGGAACGATTTCGCCGCGAGGTCATTTGCTCAAATGCCTCGGGTTAGGTCGGTTGTAGTGCTCCAAGTGCTCTGGGTTGCCATAAGAGGCGACCAGGAGGAGGCGCGTCATGAGTAGCAATTTTAGGAACATCGTACTAACCGTTTTAGTTGTCTCTGTCTTTTCTTGTGGAAGTATTCTGTACGGGGCGGATCTGAACCCCCTTCACGGAAGAAACTCC
>CAYMSH010000346.1:0-6884 GCA_964392945.1 uncultured Planctomycetaceae bacterium
CGATCCACTGCTGAACACTTCGTCGTGCATGACGATCAAACCTGTCGTGTGCAGCCATACCGTATCCATCAGCCCGGCTACTATCCCCCATCCTATTCCGCCGAAAATCGCTGCAACAACGGATTGCGTTCTGAACTTGCTGACGCGTTTCAGCCAGAAGACAGCCACCACTATGCCGCCGAGAGCCCCCAGGAGGATCCCAGCGAACTGGTAAATGGCGCCGAAGTATCCGCCGACAGCCGCAGAGCCCAGGCAGACCATTATGCTGTACCACAGCGGGAACTCGAAGCGGCTCTCAGCAGGCGACACGCTAGTTTCGATTTCAGTTTCAGTCATGAGGTTCCCTTTCGCTGCGCGACGAATCGGTGAACTTCCCAGAAGCCCATGCACATCAGGCCGTAGAGTCCGCCGAGAACACCTCCGGCAATGCAGTCCATGACCAGGGCGTGATTGAGCAATGTGTCGGGCTGCTCAGGCAAGAGCATGCGAAAACCCAGCAGCCAGGCCATCGTGTGTATCCACACCGCATAGATCATGCCTGCGACAATGCCCGTTCCGCTGCCCTCGATGATTCGGAAGATAAAGTGTTGCTTGTAAACCCGAGCGATCCAGCCGAGCCAGAAAACAGCGGCCAGCAACCCGCCGACGGAGCCGAAAACGATTCCCCACTGTCCATGATTGGAGCCGAAATTAGCGCCGCCTGAGGTCGAGCCTATACAAACCAGAACCTTGAACAACAGCGGGCTCTGCACGCGCCCCGGATCAGGTTGAGCGCCGGCCTCTGTTGCGGTGTTCGCCACTGGTGTCTCCCGTTAGTGTTGCTTTCATAGTACTTCATACGTAGAGCAGCACGCAAGGTTCGAAACCGGCCGGGTCGGTAATGGTGTCTCTTGTTTGGGCTACTGCTTCTTGCCCGTCGGCTGCAGGGCGATCCAGCATTGGTTGAAGTAGCTGCAACTGCATGACGATGACGAGTCGGGTATCAGTACGATCCCGCCGGCAGGTACTATGTTGATGTAACAGCCCGGGCGGATTCCGCCGAAATTCTGAATCTCTCTGGTGGTGATTCTTCTTTTTCCCCCGCGCGGGGCGGTAAGGTCCAGGTAACCTACTGTTCCCGAGCGGAAGAACAGCATGTTCCGCGACGCCGAGACGCTGCCGCACCCGTACGAGCGCACAAACTCTCGCGGCAGCTTCTTACCGCTCCGCACGTCGAAGGAGTATCTCTCCCAGATTATCGTATCGCCGACGATCGCGGGGGCTTTTTCCACGTAGACGTTATATGGATACCGCGATTGGATCGCGTAGGCCAGGGTCCCGTCGTCGGCGTTGAAGCCTGTCAGCTTATCGTGGCGCCAGACGCACACGCGTCGCGCCGGTCCGCTGACCAGGGCGCTCGATCCGAATACGCTCTTATTAGTGGACCAGCGCACGGCCCCGGTCTTCTTGTCAAGCGCCACCAGCCTTCCTGACGGGATCGGCTTGGCGGGGTCGGGTTTGCGATAATTCGCCAGGGTGGTCCAGAGGGTCGTGCGGTCGATAGCGTACACGTTTCGATCGTCGATCACCACCGCGTTGTTTCCGATGTGGTCTTTGGGTTCATATTGCCAGAGGAGGCGTCCGGTCCTGGCGTTTATGGCGAAGAGTGTTTTTCCTTCGTTGACGGCCGCCGGCTTTGTCGGAGGGTAGGGGTTTATGATGCTGTGGCTCGTGTCGGCCGCAGTTCCGTAGATAACCCCGTCGCTATATGCGAGATATCCCCAGAAGTCGCGGGTCTTTGTGTCCGGAAGTGAAAACATCCGCAGCAGTTTCCCCGTTTTTGCGTCGAGGCCGAGGCATTGGGCCTTTCTCCGCAGGTAGAGCACGCCGTCTCCCAGGCAGCACACTCCGCCTGTGCGGACTATGTTGTAACCGGCCTGGGTTGACAGCAGATCTTTGGAGTCGAATCGCCATATTTCGCTTCCGTTGTATGCATCGACTGCGATCATTCCGTTTGTGCAGGCCTGGTACAGGATCCCGCCGCCAGCGAGGGGGCCGGGCGGTCGGCACCAGCGGTTGGCCGACGGCATGGAGTAGTCGCGATACCAGAGCATCGTGAGCTTACCGCCGAGGGCCGTGTCGTTGCTGCACAGCGTGTTGGCGGGGTTTGCGTGCGGGTGCGTCCAGCGTCCGGCGCCTTTGATCGCCCCTCGCCGGTAGATGGATAGCTTATTGTCCCGGACGGTGCATATAGCCCCTCCGTAGGGGCGCTGGGTTCGCCTGGCTTCGGCCAGGGCGTCGCCTTTCAGCATCGCTCGGCTTGAGGCGATCAGATTGGCGAATTTGTTCGGCAGGACGGTTGCATCCAGCGGACGGTTGAAGATCATCACTCGCTTTCCGTACAGTCCGGCGCTCAAGAGGCGTTGGCGTGTTTTGGCGAACATCGCCTTGTCCGGCTCGATGGCGATAACCTTCATATCGCTGACCTGGGTCAGTGCGATGCTGAGCGACCCGTCGCCGCAACCGAGGTCCAGGGCGTAGCCTTTGGTTATGCCGGATGCTTTGATGATCGCCTTTGCGGATCGGATGGTTTCGGCGTCGATTTCCGGCGGCGCCCGTTTGGTTGACATCGCACTCGCGGCGGGGCCCGATCCGCCGGCCGTGAAGCAGTAGATTCGCCCGGTCGTGGTCGATGCGATCAGATGTCCGTCAGAATACGCCAATCCGCCAACGGCGCCGTCGAGTTTGTCCGCGACGGGGATCTTCTTGCGCGTTTTCCGGTCGATCATTTCGATCGCCCCGTCCAGGCCCAGAATCACCCGCCCGCCGGCGACGATCAGTTCGCTGACCGGACCGGACGCCGTAACGCTCCAGCCATTGTCCAGAGTCGTGTAGTCGCTGCTGCCGATAGTCTTTCCGTTCCGCTTGCGAACTCTCTGTTTAGTCACCCATTTGAAGCTTTGGACCTGAGTTTCTCTGGCGGCGATAATGCCCGTCGGCGTCATCGCGTCATGCGGCAGTGTTTCTATCATCGGCCATTCCGAGGTCCGCTTCATCGGAAGGTAGTTTCGCACCCGGCCGCTGGCGTTGATCGTCCACAGCACCCCGGCGCAGGTGTATGTATCCTTGCAGGTCATGGAGACCCCTCCGCCGATTTTTCCGTTGAAGTTGATGTACTTGAATTGCCCTGTGGCCTTGTCGAACATCGCTGGCAGCGATCGTCCGGGCGGTACGAGAATGCTCGTGTCCGAAAGCGCCAGGTATCCCTGTGCGGCCGGGCCGGCCTTTGAGGTTGCTCCGTGGGGTTGCCTGATGCTCAGGCTGCCCGAGTCGTCGTTGCGCCACTTGACCTTGCCGGTGTCGGCGTCGATCGCCAGCAGGTGGAACCCATCGCTGGGCCAGATCCCCGCACCGACGTAAACCGTGTCGCCCTCGACAGTAGGAGCTCCGCGCACCGGCCACTTTGAAATCATGTATCCGTTGCCCAGCACAAGCTCGTCCGACGGACCCGGGCGGATCGACCACCTCGGCGAACCGTCGGATGTTTTCAGCGAGTAGATTCGCCCGCCGTCGCTGGCGACAATCACGGTTTTTTTCCAAACCGTTGGCGCACAGCGGATGGGACCATTGGTCTGGAACCGCCACTTGATTCTGCCGGTCTCAAGATCGACAGCATGCAGCATACCCTCGACGTGATCGCCGAAGTAAACGGTATTGTGTGCGATTACCGGTTGGAACACGTCGTCGTAACGAATGCGTCCGTTGCGGGACCAGGCGGGGGTCGGGGCGTGAGGAAGTTTGAGCGACCAGGCCGACTTGAGCGAGCCCGTGACCGATTCGCTGGTGTAACCGCTGCGGCGGGCGTCGGCGTGGTACGCCGGCCAGTCGGCCCCCGAGGCCGACGAAATCGACATGGCGCCAAATATCACCGCTATCGTCACTCGTCTCAGCATTCACAGTCTCCCGTCGGTTTCGTCGCTCGCTGCGATCACCCGGGTCTTGCAGGTTATTGTTTCCCGGCCGGCTGCAGGGCGATCCAGCATTGGTTGAAATAGCTGCAACTGCATGATGACGACGAGTCGGGTATCAGTACGATCCCGCCGGCGGGTACTATGTTGATGTAACAGCCCGGGCGGATTCCGCCGAAATTGTGAATCTCTTTCGTTGTGATCCTGTCTTTGCTTGCTCTCAAGGCGTCGAGGTCGGCGTATCCGATCGTGCCAGAGCGGAAGAACAGCGTGCTTCGGGACGCCGAGACGCTCCCGCATCCGTAGGATCGCAGGAATTCATACTCCAGCTTCTTTCCACTGCGCACATTGAATGCGAATTTCTCCCAGTAGATCGTGTCGCCTATGATCACCGGCGGCTTGACCTGGTAGGATTGTGAGCCATACCACGATTTCGCGTCGTAAACCTTCTTGCCGCTGTCTGTGTCGAAGGCGTTGAGCCTGTTCTCGTGCCACACGCACACCCGTTGCGCGGGTTGGCTGACCAGGGTCGCCGTGCCGAATACGCCTTTGTTGTTGGTCCATCGCACGGCGCCGGTCTTCTTGTCCAGGGCCAGCAGCGCCCCTGACGGGATCGACAGATACGCCTCGGGATCCAGGCGTCTTTTCTGGTTCGTCCAGAGGTTCGTGCGGTCGATTACGTAGACGTTCTTGTCGTCTATCGCCACGGCGTTGTTTCCGATGTAGTTCTTCGGCTCGTGGCGCCAGAGGATCTTTGATGTCTTCGCGTCGATGGCGAAAAGCGTTTTGCCTTCGGTTACGGCTCCAGGGAGGTGCTTGCGGTATGGGTTCACGGTGTTGTGATCTGCGTTGGCGGCGGTTCCGTAGATTACGCCGTCGCTATAGGCCAGGTATCCCCAGAAGTCATGAGCTTTCGGATCGGGCAGCGAGATCGTCCCCAGCAGCTTGCCGGTTTTCGCATCGAGGCGAAGGCAGTGGTCTTTTCTCCGCAGGTAGAGCACCCCGTCGCCGAGGCAGTATACCCCGCCGGTGCGGACCATGTAGTATCCCGATTGGCTGGTCAGCAGGTCTTTGGACTCTAGGCGCCACAACTCGGTTCCATTGTATGCATCGACGGCGATCACTCCGTTCGGGCAGGCCTGGTAGAGTATCCCGTTATCCGAAAGCGGAGCCGGCGCGCGGGACCATCGGCTGGCCGAGGCCAGGGAATAGTCGCGGTACCAGAGCATTGTCAGTTCGCCGCCGACGGTGCTGTCGTTGCTGCATAGCGTATTGGCGGGGTCTGCGTACTGGTGGGTCCATCGCCCGGCGCCTTTGATCGCGCCGCGACGTTTGACGGCGATCTTGTCGCCCGCGCCGGTGCATATCGCTCCGCCGTAGGGGCGTTGGATTCGCTGTGCTTCTCTCAGCGTGTCTCCTTTCAGGGCCGATCGGCCCGAGAAGATCAAGTTGGCGAACATGTTCGGCAGGCCCGTGGCTTTGAGCGGGCGATTGAATATCGTGATCCGCGTTCCGTAGAGTCCGGCCCGTATGAAACGCTCGCGGGCTTTTTCGAAGGCGACTTTGTCCTGTTCGACGGCGATGATCCGAAGATCGCTGACTTTCGCCATCGCCAGGGTTAACGACCCGTCGCCGCATCCGAGATCCAGCGCGTAACCCTTCGCTGGGTCACTGGCCTTGATTAGCGATTTGGCGGTTTTGAGCGCCTGTTCATCCAGGACCGGCGTCTTGATCTGTCGCGATATTGTCGCGGCGTCAGAGCTCGATTCCCCGGGAGCGAAGCAGTATATCCGCCCGGAGGTCGTCGATGCGATCAGCCGTGCGTTTGAGAACGCCAGCCCGCCGACCGAACCGTCGAGTTTGTCGGCCAGGGGGATCGTCTTGTGCGTTTTGCGATCGATCATCTCGATCGCCCCGTTAAGTCCGAGGACAACTTTGTCGCCGACTACGATAAGCGCGCTGACCGGTCCGGAAGCTCCGGCGGACCATTTGTTGGTCAGGCCGTGATAGCTCCCGGAACTCGTGACCTCTCCTTTGCGTTTGTGAACGAATTTCTTGTCGGCCCACACGAAGCTGACCACCTGTTTTTCCCTGGCGGCCACAACGCCGCTTGGCGTCATAGCATCGTGCGGCAGCGTTTCGATCAGGGGCCATTCCGAGGTCCGCTTCATCGGCAGATAGCTCTGACGCCTCCGGCTGTTCCTGGCGTCCCAGAGCACTCCTGCGCAGGTGTAGAGGTCCCTGTAGGCCATGAACGCGCCGCCGCCGATCTTGTCGTTGGAGCTGATGTGTCCGAAGCGACCGGTCGCCTTGTCGAACACCGCCGGCTGAGCCCGTCCCGGCGGAACGAATATGCTTGTTTCCGACAGGGTGAGGTAACCCTGGGCCGCCGGTCCGGACTTCGATGTCGCCCCGTGCGGCTGCCTGAGAGACAGGCGCCCCGAATCATCGTTTCGCCACTTGACCTTGCCGGTGTCGGCGTCGATCGCCAGCAGAAAGAACCCGTCGCTGGGCCATATTCCCGCCCCGACGTAGACCGTGTCGCCTTCGACAGTCGGCGCGCCGCGGACCGGCCACTTGGATATCATGTACTCGTTGCCCAGGACCAGTTGGTCTGTCGGACCGGGTCGGATGGACCATCGCAGCGAACCATCGGACGTTTTGAGCGAGTAGAGATGTCCGTCGTCGCTGGCGAGAAGTACGGTCTTCTTCCATATCGTCGGGGCGCAGCGGATCGGGCCGCCGGTTACGAACCGCCACTTGATTTTGCCCGTCTTAAGATCGAGCGCGCGGAGCGTTCCCTCGGCGTGATCGCCGAAATAGACCGTATCGTCGGCGACGATCGGGTGGAATACGTCGTCGTAGCGAATGCGCCCGTTGCGGGCCCAGGCCGGGGTCGGCGCCTGCGGAGAGTTGAATGACCAGGCCGGCTTGAGC
>CAYMSH010000347.1:0-6874 GCA_964392945.1 uncultured Planctomycetaceae bacterium
GCGCCTTTGCACCAGTGCTCGTTCCACATGTCGCAAACGATAATCGCCGTCTTTGCGGTATCCCATTTGGCGCGTGAAACCTCTGGGCCGGACTTACCGCGCCGCTGAAGGCGAACGTCCAGACTTCCCGCCGAGGCGACAACTGAGAACACTAACACGATTACCGCAACGAGAATTGTCTTTTTCACGGTTTGTCTCCTGGGGGAGGCGCCTTCCAGTTGATTGGCGGTTTGGCGTCTTTGTACGGCAGGATGTCGAACTTGCGTTTTGGCTTTTTCTTGAAGAACTGCGCGTCTGCGAAGTCCAGCAGTGCTCGCCAGTCTTCGAGGCCTTGTGCGTGTCCGCCCGGGCGCCAATGCGTTGCGATTCGATCGCCGACGCCCAGCCAGTTGTAAACGATCTTTGCGGCCTGGTGGGTCAGTTGCGTGCCGTACGGATTGGCCCAGTAATCTTCTGTGGCGTGGGGATTGATCAGCGGGCGCGGCGCGACAAGCGCCTTGGCGAAGTGTGCGTCAAACGGCAGCTTGGCCTCCTTGCGGGCGAACTTCATGAACCGCTTACACCACCAGTGATCGTGCCTTCCGATGTGTGCGGCGATCGTTTGTGGGCGTTGGCCCTTTTCGAAGTATCGCATGGAGCCCGTTCCGCCCGTGCCCGAAGAATTCGGAGCCGCTATGGCGATTCGCTCGTCGTAGACCGCTCCGCAGAGTGCGGTCTTTCCGCCTCGCGAATGTCCCGTGGCGACGACTCGGCCGGTGTCGGCGAACTCCATTGTCGCCAGTGCCTCTATGACGATCTGGTATCCCCACGCCCAGGCCGCGATCACGCCCCAGTCGTATTCGGGATACAGCGGAAAAACGCCTTCGTTCCGCTTGCCGGGTGCGTCGGCGGCCAGGTCCGTTCGCATGTACTTGCAGATAATGTAGCCTCGCGCGACCGCTTCGCTGATGGCGGTTTGCTCCTGGGAATGGCTTTTCTGATATCGCTTGTTTTCGGGCTTATCAAACAGGCGGTGGTCGTTCTTGATAACGACTGGGAACTTACCGGCCCGTTTGGGCTTGACCAGCGCGACACGAAGATCGACGCTCTTGCCGCCGCGTGAGATTGTTATGGTCAGGTCAATCTGTTGAGCCTTGCCGTCGAAGATGTCGGAGATGCTGGTCCGCTTCACCGCCAGCTTCTTCGGACGAGGCGGCATGTGCCCGTACTGGTAGTGAGCCAGCATGGCCTTGAGGTATTCGCGATGTTCGGGCCAGTCTTTCGGCGATTTGATGCGTGACCCGTCGGCGGTCAAAAAGGGTCAGGCATGCCCTCCTTATCGGAGAGTTTATCGACCGACTTAAATGTGTACGTTCTTATTTTCGCCGGGGCCTTTTTCATGTGCTTGTCGGCGAAGTCCATATAGCTGTTCCAGTCGAACTCCTTTACGTCGTGCCTGCCGGTGCGAATGTGATACCCGACATGACCCTGGACGGATTTGTCCAGCGGCGGCATGTCCTCACACGGCAGGGGGGCTTTGCCCAGCAGCTTGTATACCGGCCCGGCGCCTTTGGCTGCGAGAAACTCGCCGCGCGGATCGGCCCAGCGGTCGTCTTTGGCGCTGGCCACGTATACCGGGCGAGGAGCCGCCAACGCCAGCAGCATGTGCTGATCGAGCGGAAGAGCCTTCTCGTTGTTACCGTACTTCTTGAAATTCTCGCAGAACCAGTGCGGAAAGCTCCTGTTGATCCGACCGACGCTTTCGCCGAAGCAGCGTTTCGACAGCGCCGCGCCGCCGCAGCCGGAATTATTCGATATCACCATGGCGAATCGCTGGTCTTCGGCCCCGGCCCATAGCGACGTTTTGCCCAGCCGCGAATGGCCCATGACGGCGGTGCGCTTGTGGTCGATCTCCTTGTCGGTTTCGAAGTAGTCCATCGCTCTGGAAAGGCCCCATGCCCACGCTGCTATCGAGCCCCAGGCGTCCTTGGGGCGATCGCCTTTGTGCTTGTCAAGCAGCCCGTGCACGCCGTCTTCGAACTTGTCGTATTTGTCCGGATCGACATCGCCGTAGTAGATCGTCGCCACACCGTAGCCGCGTGCGATAATCTTCTCCACCGGCCAGCGCGATGAGGCGACGCCCCGGGCCTTTTCCGTGGCGCGGTTCTTGACGACTGTACTGCCCCGCGCACGCATCCACCTGGTAGACAGGCGAATGGCCGGATCAGCGTTTATCGAATGATTGCCCTGGAAGTTCATGCCTACGAAAGTCGGGACCGGTCCTTTGGCGTTCTTCGGCAGGTAGATCAGGATGTCCATCGAAAGCCCGCCCGGTTTGCCGGTGAAGTTCACGGTAACCTGCCTGCGGCGGGCCTTTCCGCCTAACGCATTGTCGTCGGATTCGAAGACCTTGAACGTCATCCCTGCCGGCCTGCCCGGAGCCCGGCCGTACATTTCGCGGCGGAACAATTCGAGGATCTCCGCGCGCCTCGCGGGCCAGTCCTTTGCGTCAGTTACTTTCTTGCCGGCGAGAGTCACCAGCGGATCGGGCAGAACGTATTTCGGAACGTCCTTTTCGCTGTAGATTGTCTTGGTGCTTCGCGTCGTCAGCGAGGTGGTTTGCATCGATGAGGCGTTTGAGTTCTTCCTGGCGGCCATCTTGTCCTTGCCGCCGGTCAGCCAGTCCAGCGTGAATTTCGCCAGCGTTACTTTGCCGTATCCGTCGCGTTCGTAGAGCAGCCCGATCGATTTGTCTGGCAGTCTGGTAAGGCACGAGTACGCCGACGATCCTTTGTAGATCATTCGCGAAACGCCCCAGCTCTTGGCTTCGTCGTAGCTGAGCTTAACCGTTATCCCGTGCCGGCCGCGTGACTGCGGCGGGTTGGCGAACAGCAGGCGATTCTTTCCGCCGTCGGCGACAGTGGAGTAGCGCAGTATGCTGGCCTGGCACGTCGGTTCCGGAAGATCCTTCTGGAACGTTATTCTGGACCACGTTGCTCCGCCGTCTTTGCTGGTCGAGATCGCCCGGGCTCCGCGCGGTTTGTAGGCTCGCATGTTCATCATCAGCGTCCCGTCGGCCAGTTCTACAACCTGCGCTTCGTTGCATCCGGGTCGGATCGCTTCGGACTTCTTCCAACTCTTGCCGCCGTCATCGGAGTAGATCACGTGCGATGCGTAGTGGTGGTCCTTGTATTTCTTGTTCGAGTGGTTGGCCGGGCAGACCAGGCGCCCGGCGTATTTGCCCTGAGTCACTTGTATCGCAACGCCCGGTCCGGTAGCGTACCAGCCCCAATCGTCATCGCGGCAGGTCGCCGACAGATCGACCGGCTTGGACCAGGTCTTCCCGTCGTCGCTCGATGACGTTATGTAAGGCCGCCGCACGTCCTTGCTGGTCCCGTTGATTATGCGTCCTTCGTGATCGTCGCCGCGGTTCCAGGTCATCAGCAGGTGAATCGTCCCGGTCTTCTGGTCCACAACCGGACAGCAGTTGCCGCAGGTGTCTTTGTCCCTGTCCCAGATAACCTGCAGCGGCCCGAACGTCTTGCCGCCGTCAGTGCTGCGTTTGAGGACCATGTCGATATTCCCGCTGTCGCCGCGCCCGCCTACTCGTCCTTCACAGAACGCCAGGACGGTTCCGGTTTTCGTGACGACAATCGCCGGGATGCGGAAGGTCTTGTAGCCCTCCTTGCCGCTGACGAAAACATCGAGTTGGTTTTCCGGCCCGATTTTGGGCTCGGCGCCGTAGGCTCCAGTCGCCAGCATGGCAACGGCGGCCAGAACGCAGCACGTGGTTTTCATATGCATCATATCGTGAGTCTCCCTGACAAGTTAATAGATGGGCAGTCGCGCATTTCTGTATTCTATGTTACAAACGGTCCGGGGCAAGGGCCGATTGCATCGGGCGGACTTGACCGAACGGCGTTTTGGCGGTAGTTTTGGGGATTCGAAACTTCACTATCTTTGTGACTTATCCGAGAGGCGATTGGATTATGAGAGCTATCGAGATAGCCGAACCGCGTAAGATTACCATGCTGGATGCGCCGATCCCGGAGCCCGAAGAAGGCCAGGTCCTCGTAAAGTGCAGCCACGTGGCGTTGTGCGGCAGCAATATGGGGCAATACACCGGCGTCGGCGTATGGGGGAATCTGGCGTTTCCCAATCCGACTGGGTGGGCCGGACACGAGAATATCGGGCGCGTTGTCAAGTCGCGATGCGATGAGTGGAATGAAGGCGATTTGGTGCTCGCCCAGCCGATAGGGTACTTCGGTTTCGCCGAGTACATAATCGCCGAACCGCCGGGGATAGCGGCTCTGCCGGAAGACGCCCCGAACGTCGGAGCCCTGATCGTAGCCCAGCCGCTGGCTACTGTCCTGCGAGCGATGGACCAGACCGAAGGCGTGGTCAACCAGCGATGCGCCGTGATAGGACAGGGTCCCATGGGCCTGATCTGGACGCACGTGCTGTGGCATTTCGGAGCCAAACAGGTGATCGCGACCGATCTGCTTGACTGGCGTCTGGAATGGGCCAAGCGATACGGGGCGTCGGCGACTATCGACGCTTCCGAGCATGATGTGCTGGCCCATGTCAAGGAACTGACCGGCGGCGAGATGATCGATTTCTGCGTGAGCGCCGCCAGCGAGGCCGACGCTCTCACGACGGCTTCCACGCTCGTTCGACGGGCCGGGCGGCTGTTCGTGTTCGGCATGCCGGACTACGATGACCAGGCGTTTCCCTGGCACGCGACGTTCCGTAACGAAACGCGGATCATCAACTGCGTTGGGCCCGAATGCGCGCCGTATTTCCAGACCGCCGCCGACATGGTCGTCGATGGACGAGCATCAGACCTCGCCTCAATGGTCACGCCTATAATGCCGTGGGACCAGGCGCCCGAGGCGTTTGAAATGTACGCAGACTGCGCCAAAGATTCCCTGAAACTAACACTTGAACTGTAGACAGGCCATCTCATGATCGAGTACAGCGTAGCCGACGGTTTGTGCATTCTCCGGCCGGATAACCCGCCGATGAATGCGATTACGTTCCAAATGCTCGACGAGCTGCGCGCCTCGATCGGCCTGGCGTGCGCCGACGAAAGCGTCCGCGGGATCGTCATAATCGGGTCGGACAAGGGGTTCAGCGCCGGGGCCGACGTTAACATCTTCGAAGCGATCTCCGGCGACGCCGAAGCGATAAAGACCTCCCGCGTTTTCCAGGAGGCCTTCGACGCAGTCGAGGCCTCGGTAAAACCGGTAGTCGCCTGCGTTACGGGAACGGTTCTCGGCGGGGCGTTGGAATTGGCCATGGCGTGTCACTTCCGCATCTGCGATCGGAAGACGCGATTCTCCATGCCGGAAGTACGCCTGGGGATTAACCCCGGAGCCGGCGGAACACAACGCCTTCCGCGACTGATCGGAGCAACTGAAGCGCTCAAAATGCTGCTTACCGGGCGGTCCATCGATTCGGGCAAGGCTCGCGATCTGGGTCTGGTGAACACCGTCTGTGAATTCGGGCAATTCCTCCAGGGCGCCGACGAGCTGATAGCGTCTGGTGATATCGTCAGGACGCTGCAGAAAACCGACATGATCGGCGATCCGGATTACAGCGCCGCTGAGAAAATCGTAGCGGCCGAGCGCGACGAGATTATCGCACCGCGAGTGATACTCCAGACCGTTCGCACCGGCTTGGAAGAATCGCCGGCCGCCGGTCTGCAGGCCGAGCAGAACGCATTCGCCGAGTGCATGCGAACACTGCCGACGCGGAACCGCATATACATGTTCTTCGCCAGCCACAAGACCGCACACGCACCGAGTCTCGAAGGGATAACGCCAAAGCGCGTGTCGTCTGTAGGCGTTGCTGGTATGGGGTCGATGGGCTCAGGGATCGCCCACGCGATGATCGCGGCCGGGCGGAGCGTCGTAGTGTGCGACGCCGACGAAGCGGCTCTTGATCGCGGAAGCAAACGAATACGCAAATCGCTGGACAAGCAGCTGGCCCGCGGGCGGATATCCGACGAAAAACACAAACGCACGCTCGGGCTGCTTTCGACGACTACATCTTGGTCCGATCTTGCTGACGTCGATATCGTGATCGAAGCGGTCTACGAGGACCCCGACGTTAAGCGAGCCGTGCTGGCCGAAATCGAAGCGGCATGCGGACCGGAGACCATAATCGCCACGAATACTTCAACGCTGTCGCTGGATGATCTGGCCGGCGGTTTGAAGAGCCCCGAGCGGCTCGTAGGTCTGCACTTTTTCAACCCGGCCCAGCGAATGCCGCTTGTCGAAGTGATCTACAGCGAGCAGACCGATAAGAGCGTGACGGCTTCTGCGATGTCGCTGGCCAAGTCGATCGGAAAGACCCCGGTCCTGGTCCGTAATCGCGAGGGTTTCCTGGTTAACCGCCTGTTCGTGCCGTACTTAAACGAAGCGTTCTGGCTCCTGCAGGATGGAGCCGAACCAGAGGCTATAGACGCCGCAATGGTGCAGTTCGGTTTTGCGATGGGCCCGCTGACGCTGATCGACATGGCCGGGATCGACATCCTGGCGTTTACAGACGCCGTCCTCCAGCGAGCATTCGGGTATCACGGCGGGTCGTGTCCGATCGTCGAGCGGTTTGTTTCGGCCGGTATGCTGGGCCAGAAAACCGGCTCGGGAGTGTACAGATACGAGCCGGGAGACTATAATCGACACGACAATCAGCCCGCCCGCGAACTTGTCGATCAGGTGCGGCTGGACAGCGCCGCCGAACGGCGCGATGTCGATTCAGACGAGATTACAGACCGCCTCGTTCTGCGAATGGTCAGCGAGGCGTTTTATATTCTCGCCGAGCAGATCGCACAGCGGGAGTCGGACATCGACGCGGCGACGGTGTTGGGGATAGGTTTTCCGAGCTTTCGCGG